>NZ_JBJDPY010000003.1:0-289954 GCF_044903205.1 Streptomyces sp. NPDC029674 | reverse complement strand
GCCCCACGACGAGCCCGACCGCACCGAACCCGACCGCACCGGGCCCGACGGCACCGCGCCGCGCATACCGACACCGCGCGCCTCCATAGAGGACACCGGACAGCCCCTGCCCGACCTGGCAGATCCGCCCGAGCCGCCGCCGGGGCCCGCGCCGCTCGTCCTGGAGCACCGCGTCCTGAAGTCCCTGCTCGGCGCCTGGGCGCTCGCCGCCTGCTCCGCGGAGGAGGCCACCGCCGTCGAGGAGCACCTCGGCGACTGCGGCCCCTGCGCCGAAGAGGCCCTGCGCCTGCGGGACGCCGTCGGCCTGCTGCACCCCGAGGAGAGCCTCGACCTCGACCCGGGCCTGCGCACCCGCGTCCTGGAGAGCTGCCTCGGCCGCCGCCCGCCCCGCATCCCGGTGCCGGAATGGGCCGTTCCGTACGACGCGGAGACCGCCCGCCTCGACGCCCTCCTCCAGGACATCGGCGACGCCGAGTGGCACGCGCCCGTACGGCTGCGCTGGTTCGAGGAGGACGGCCCGGTCAGCAGGAAGACCACCGTGGCCGGCGTCATCGCGCACCTCCTCGCGGTCGACGGCATGGTCGGACTCGCCCTCGGCCTCGACGACCCGCTCGGTCCCGA
Organism: Streptomyces sp. NPDC029674; assembly: GCF_044903205.1. Classification (NCBI taxonomy): domain Bacteria; kingdom Bacillati; phylum Actinomycetota; class Actinomycetes; order Kitasatosporales; family Streptomycetaceae; genus Streptomyces; species Streptomyces sp. NPDC029674. The sequence goes on along the minus strand of NZ_JBJDPY010000003.1, from coordinate 289,333 downwards.
GGTCAGGGTTCCGCGGGACCCGGCCCACCGCACCGAGGCGTACTGGCGCGCCTCGTACTTCCCGCCCACGCGCGCGGTGCGCACCCCCTGGCGCGACCAGACGCACGAGCTGATCCGGACGGTGTCGTTCGCGGGCGGGGGCTCGGGGCGGCTCCCGGTGCCGTACGGGGCGGTCGCAGCCCCGGACAGCGGCGCCGGACCCGGGCCGCAGACCGTCGAGCTGCCGCTGCGCGACTCGATGGTGGACCGCGCCTTCGAGTGCTGGATCCACGCGGGCGACATCGCCGACGCCGTGGACTATCCGTACGCGCCGCCCGCGCCCCGGCACCTCCACCACATGATCGACCTCGCCGCCCGCATGCTCCCCGGCACCCTCGCCGAGCGCCGCCGCTCCGGGCTCGCGACGCCGCCCCGCCACCTGGTCGCGGCGGGCGCGCCGGGCCGCAGCCTGCGCCTGGAGATCGAGGGGCTCGGCGGCGGCGAGTGGCTCATCCCGCTCGACTCCCCCGCGGCGACCGGGTCGCGTGAGCACGAGGTGGCCCATGTGGCGCTGGACGGCGTCGAGTTCTGCCGCCTCGCCGCGGGCCACGTCTCACCGGAGGAGGCGGCCGCGGGCCAGGACGGCGACCGCGAGGCGATCCGCGACGTACTGTTCGCGGCGGCCTCGCTGAGCCGGATGTAGCGCGGCCGGACAGGAAGGGTTACGCGAAGACGACCGTGCGGCGGCCGTTCAGCAGGATCCTGCGCTCCGCGTGCCACTTCACGGCCCGCGCAAGGGCCTGGCACTCCACGTCACGGCCGACCGCGACCAGCTGGTCGGGGGTGACGTCGTGGCCGACGCGCTCGACCTCCTGCTCGATGATCGGCCCCTCGTCGAGGTCGGCCGTCACGTAGTGCGCGGTCGCGCCGATCAGCTTCACACCGCGGGCGTGCGCCTGGTGGTACGGCTTCGCGCCCTTGAAGCTCGGCAGGAAGGAGTGGTGGATGTTGATGATCCGCCCGCTGAGCTCCTTGCACAGGTCGTCCGAGAGCACCTGCATGTAGCGGGCGAGGACGACCAGCTCCACGTCCTCCTCGCGCACGATCTCCAGCAGCCGCGCCTCGGCCTGCGGCTTGGTGTCCCTGGTCACCGGGATGTGGTGGAAGGGGACGTTGTACGAGGCGACGAGCTCGGCGAAGTCCGTGTGGTTGGAGACGACCGCGGCGATCTCCACCGGCAGCGCGCCGATCCGGGACCGGAACAGCAGGTCGTTCAGGCAGTGGCCGAACTTCGACACGAGCAGGACGACCCGCATCTTGTCCTCGGCGCGGTGGATCTGCCAGTCCATGTGGAAGGAGTCGCCGATCGCGGCGAAGCTCGCCCGCAGCTTGTCGACGGTCACCGGGGCCTCGGCCGAGAAGTGCACGCGCATGAAGAACAGACCGGTGTCGTGGTCGCCGAACTGCTGACTGTCCTCGATGTTGCAGCCGGTCATGAAGAGATAGCTCGACACGGCGTGCACGATGCCCTGCTTGTCGGGGCAGGAGAGGGTGAGGACGTACTGCTCAGCGGGGGCGGTGGCGGTGGACTGCTCGTTCATGCGGCCAAGGTTCCCACAGCGGGGACCGCGGACGGCAATCGTCCCGCGGGTCGGACGGAGCCGTGCCGGGCCGGCCGGGCCCGTGCCGTCAGGCGGACCGCGTCATGATCCGCAGCACTTCGAGCGTCTGCGGCGGTACGTCCGGGTCCTCCCCGTCGCCCGCCGCGAGCCGGACGTGCGCGTCGCGCGCGGCACGGACCGCCTCGGGCCAGCCCGGGTGCTCCAGATAGACGGAGACCAGCGCGTCGGGCCCGACCTCGTGCATGATCCGCAGGACGCGCAGGACGGCCGTGTCGACGAGGGCCGCCTCCTGCGGGTCCCGGAAGATCGTGCCCACGTATTTCTCCGCGGACCAGTTGTCCAGCCACGTGTCCTCGACCAGCCGGTACACGGCGTCGGTCACGTCCCCGTACTCGTCACGCCCCGCGAGCCAGCACTCCCGCTGGAACGCGGGGTCGGAGAGCATGTGCAGCGCCGAGCGCACGTTGCTGCGCCAGCGCCACCACGGCATGTCGTTGGTCGGCATGCCACCCATGGTGCTGGAGCGACGGCCGCGACGGGAAGACTTCTCCGAACCTTGCACGGTCATGGATCGTACGTTCCCACCGCGCGCACGCGAATCGGACCCCGCCCGTTCACCGTCATGTCACTGTCCGTTGAGAACGAGTCACTCCAAGGTTGGCCACGTCACGGAATCGTGCAGGGACATGACCGGCTGGCGACGCACCTTCCTCCCCCGCCCCTCCCGAACCGCAGCACTCTCCGCGGCCGCTGTGGCGGCGTGTACGTCCCTGATAACCGGTTGCGGGGTCATCCCTGGAACCACGGGGGGTTCCGGGGACGACCCCATCACCGTCATGACCTGGGCCCCCGAGAAGACCAAGGCCACCAACAAGCCCGGCGTGCCCGCCATGGCGCAGGCCTACGCCCGCTGGGTCAACGCCCACGGCGGCATCGGCGGCCGTGAGCTGAAGGTCCTCACCTGCAACGACCACAACGACTCGGTCGGCGCCGCGAACTGCGCGCGCGAGGCCGTCGAGAACGACGTGGTGGCGGTCGTCGGCGCGTACAGCCAGCACGGCCGCTCCTTCCTCGGCCCGCTCGAAGTCGCCGGCATCCCCTACATCGGCGGCTACGGCATCACCGACGACGAGTTCAGCAGCCCGCTCTCGTACCCCGTCAACGGCGGCGAACCGGCTCTCCTCGCGGGCAACGGCCGGCAGCTCGCCGCCCGCTGCGAGCGTGTCTCCCTCGTCCGCCCCGACACCCTCGCCGGCGACGAGCTCCCCAAACTCCTCAACCAGGGCCTCGCCGACGGCCACCACAAGCCGGTCTCCGACATCCGCGCCCCCGAGGACGGCACCGACCTCACCCCGCAGGCCGAGCGCGCCCTGAAGGACGCGGGCGCCTCCGACGGCTGTGTGACGGCCGCGCTCGGCGCGCGCACGGACACGTTCTACGACTCGTTCCGGCGCACCAAGGACGACTATCCGCCGGTACGGATCTCCTCCGTGCTCGGCAGCGTCGACCAGTCCCTCATCGACCGCACCGGCGGCGCGAACGGCCCCTACGAAGGGGCGTACGTCACCGGCTGGTACCCGGCGGCGGGCGACGCCAGGTGGGACAAGATGCGGGACGTCATCCGCGAGCAGGCGTTCGGCGACAACCGGGTCGACCCGGCGGACGCGGGCGTCCAGACGACGTGGATCGCGTACACCGTCCTGAAGCAGGCCGTCGAGTCGCTCGACGGCGGCGAGGTGTCGTCCCGCACGCTGCGCCGCGCCCTCGACGGCGGCCTGCGCGTCGAGACGGGCGGGCTGACGCCGCCGCTGAGCTGGCGCTTCGAGGACCTGCTCGCGGCCAGCGAGTATCCGCGCCTGATCAACTCGGGCGTCACGTTCCAGGTGGTGCGGGACGGGCGGCTCGTCCCGGCCCGCGAGGGATTCGTGAACGTCGAAAAGACCCTGGAGCAGACGACGTAGCGCGTACTCGACGCGCTAGAGCTGGGTCTTGGTGCGCTCGGTCAGGCCGTACTTCCGCGCGATCGCGTTCCAGTGGTTGGCGGCCTGCTCCTTGGCCGTCGTCGCCGCGCCGCTCTGCCGGTTGCCCGCGGCGGTCTGCGAGGTGTTGCGGGCGTGGCCCTTCCTGCACCCCTTCTTGCCCGCCACCTGGTCCGCCCACGCGGCGTAGTGGTTGTCCGCCGCGGCGGAGGCCTTCCACGCCTTGTTGAGGGAGGCGGTCAGCTGGTCGTTGGCCGGAAGCTTGTCGACCTTCAGGGCTGCGAGCCGCGTCACGAGCCCGTTGCGCTGCCTGGCCGCACCGCGCAGGTCCTTCGCCGACTGGCTGAGGTTCTGGCACTTCCCCACGTTGCGTACGGCGGCGATGACCGTGTCACGGCTGTTGTTGCTGTCGGCGAGCAGCTTGTCCAGGGCGACGGCCTGGTCCTTCACGGGATCGGCGGTCGGCGAGGGCCGCTCGTCGGGCTCCGCGGAGGCGGAGACGGGCTTGCCGTCGTCCTTCTCCTCATCGCCCCCTCCCGAGCTGAGCAGCGCGCCCGCGCCGACGCCGAGCAGGGCGATGCCCACGCCGACGGCGGCGATGAGCGGAACCTTGGACCCGGTGCGGTTGCGGCGGCCTCCGCCGGTGGCGGCGGGGGCGGGGGCCGGTGCGGGGCCCGACGCGTCCACACGCGGCATCTGCTGCGTCGACGCAGGCCCTGCCTCCTCCGACTCCGTCCGGAAGAGACTGTCGAACTCGGCGGGCGGCTGCCGGTCGCCCGGGGCGCCGGGCCGGATGCCGTACGGGGCACCGGACGGCTCGGGCGGCGCGCCGGCGTCCGCCGGAACCGGCGCGATGAACTGAGTGGGATCACTGTCGGACACGCCCCCGCTGGGAGCACGGCCGAGAAACTGCGTGGCATCGGCGGCGGGAGCCTCGGGCGGCAGCGCACCGGGTCCCACCGGGGGTATGTACTGCGTGGCCCCCTCATCAACGGGAGCGATGAACTGCGTGGCCTCACTGTCGGACGCCGCCCCCGGCGCGGCGACGGGCGGCAACGGCATGCTGCGGGGGGCGTCGGTGGCGGGCGGCAACGGTTGGGCACCCGGCGACGGCGCGGCGTGCGCACCGTGCCTCGACTGCCGCGTCGACGGCTGCGACTCCGCCCCCGACTCCGGCTGCCCGGAATGAGCACCGTGCGCCTGCTGCGCCCGGTGTGCGCCCTGCCCCGGCGCGGCTTGGTCCGGCCGGCTGTAGGGGGCGGGGAGTCCGGACTGGGGTTGCTGGTTCGGCTGGCCGTAGGGAGCGGGAAGCCCGGGCTGGGCGTTGCCCTGCCCCGGCTGAGGGGCGCCGTGTCCCGCGTGGGCGCCCTGTCCCGGCTGGGGGGCACGGTGGCCCGGCTGGGAGGCACCGTGGCCTGGCTGGGAGGCACCGTGGCCTGGCTGCGGGTAGCCGTAGCCGGGCTGCTGCGCGTCCTGGCTCGGCTGCGGCAGGCCCGGGGCCGACTGAGGAGTGCCGTGTCCTGGCTGCGGGGCGGCGTGTCCCGGCTGGCCTGGGCCCGGCTGAGGAGTGCCGTGTCCGGGCTGTGGGGCGCTCTGGCCCGACGGCGGATAGCCGTAGCCCGGCTGCGGGAAGCCAGCGCCCGGCTGAGAAGTGTCGTATCCCGGCTGCGGGGCGCTCTGGCCCGACGGCGGGTAGCCGTAGCCCGGCTGCGGAGCGCCCGCGTTCGGCTGCGGCAGGCCAGCGCCCGGCTGAGAAGTGCCGTGTCCCGGCTGCGAGGCGGCGTGCCCCGGCTGGGAGGTGTCGCGTGCCGACTGCGAAGCGCCCAGCCCCGCCTGCGAAGCGGCGTGCCCCGGCTGAGGGGTGCCGTAGCCCGGCTGCTGAGCGGCGTGTCCCGGCTGCGGGGCACTCTGGCCCGACGGCGGGTAACCGTAGCCGGGCTGCGGAGCGGCGTGCCCCGCCTGGGACGTGCCCTGTCCCGACTGCGGATAGCCGTAACCGGGCTGCGGAGCAGCCTGCCCTGCCTGGGACGTTCCCTGCCCCGACTGCGGGGCACTCTGGCCCGACGGCGGATAGCCGTAACCCGGCTGCGAAGCCGCATGCCCCGCCTGGGACGTTCCCTGGCCCGGCTGCGGAGCGCTCTGGCCCGACGGCGGATAGCCGTAACCCGGCTGCGAAGCGGCATGCCCCGCCTGCGGCGTCCCCTGTCCCGGCTGCGGGGCGCCCGCGCCCGGCTGCGAGGAGCCGTGTCCCGGCTGCGAGGCGGCGTGCCCCGGCTGGGAGGTGCCGGGTCTCGGCTGTGAGGCGCCCAGGCCCGCCTGCGCAGCGGCGTGCCCCGGCTGCGGGGTGCCGTATTCCGGCTGCTGCGCTCCCGGGCCCGCCTGCGACGCGCCGTACCCGGGTTGCTGATCGCCGTGTCCCTGCTGCGGGTAGCCGTAGCCGGGCTGCGAAGTTCCCGCTCCCGCCTGCGGGTAGCCGTAGCCCTGACCCGCCTGCAGGTAGCCGTACCCGGGTTCCGGAGCGCCCGCTCCCGGCTGCGGGTAGCCGTACCCGGGCCCCTGCCCGGGCTGCGGGCCGCCGTACCCGGCGGGCCCCTGCCCACCCTGCGGATAGCCGTACCCCGGCCCCTGCCCCGGCTGCGGCGCGCCGTACCCCGAGCCCTGTCCGCCCTGCCCCTGCTGCGGGCCTCCGTACGAGGTGTCGGGGCCGCCCTCCGGGGGAAGGGGCGGGGAGGTCGGCTGGTCGGGGCCCCAGGGGTGGTCCCAGGGGGTGCCGCCCGCGGGGGCGCTGTGGCGGCCCGCGGTGGAGGGGAACAGTGGCTCGCCGCCGTCCGCGGGCAGCACTACGCCCTCGTGGGCGGGCCGCTGCTGCGGATCGGAAGAAGCAGCGCCCTGACCGCTCTGCTGCGTCACCGGGACTCCTACACCTGGGGGGACCTACGGAACCGTCGGGTCACGCTACCGGGTCGCCACATCCCTCTGCCACGCAGCTCAGAACGCCGCCCTCCGCCGGGCGTCGGCAGTAACGAAACCTCCCTCGCCGACGCTGTTCAGGGGTGCGTCGTGTCGCCTTATGCCGCCTGGACGTCCACCCGCGCCCCGAACTCCCGTACCACCGGCTCCTCCCGGTACGGCTCGAGCCGCTCCTGGAAGTCCTCCAGGTACTCCGCGCCGCGGTTCGACCGCAGCGTGCCGAGGAGTTCGACGGCCTTCAGGCCCGTGTGGCAGGCCTGTTCCACCTCACGCCGCTGCACCTGTGCCGTGGCGAGGAGTACGAGGCCGATCGCGCGGCGGCGTGCCCGCGTCTCGGGGTGGCCGTCCAGGGACTCCTGCGCGCTGCGGGCCGCCGCGTCCGCCTGGCCCAAGTCCCGGTGACAATGCGCCATTTCATCGGCCAGATATGCGTGGTCGAAGTGCCGGATCCAGACCGGGTCGTCGCCGGAGTCGGCCGTGCTGCCGGACGCGCGGTCCATCGCCTCGGTCGCCCGCCCCGCCACGACCTGCGTGGCCCGCGCGTCACCGAGCAGCGCGTGCCCGCGCGCCTCGGCGGCGTAGAACATCGCCTCCGCGCGGGGCGTGACCCGTCCGCGCGTCCCCTCCTGTGCGGCCCGCGCCAACTGCGCGATCTCACGCGGGTTGCCGAGCTGTGCGGCGAGGTGGCTCATCGACGCCGCGAGGACGTATCCGCCGTATCCGCGGTCGCCCGCCGCCTGGGCGAGCCGGAGCGCCTGGATGTAGTAGCGCTGGGCGAGGCCCGGCTGGCCGGTGTCGACTGCCATGTAGCCGGCGAGTTCGGTCAAGCGGGCGACGGCGGCGAACAGTTCGCGCCCGACCGCTTCCCGGTAGGAGCCCGCGAGCAGGCCGGAGACGACGGAGTTGAGGTAGTGCACGACGACCGGCCGCACGTGCCCGCTGCCGAACTGGTGGTCCAGCTGGGTCAGCGCCTGCGTCATCGCCTTGACCGCCGCGACGTCCGCCATGCCGACGCGCGGCCCCGCGGCCCGTCCGACCTGCGAGTCGGGCGACGAGATCAGCCAGTCGCGGCTGGGTTCGACGAGCGCGGACGCGGCCACGGACGACCCGGAGAGGAAGTCGCGGCGGCCCACGTCGCTGCGCCACAGCTCGCAGACCTGCTCGATGGCGCCGAGAACGGTCGGCGAGAACTGCAGTCCCACGCCGGAGGCGAGGTTCTTGCCGTTCGCCATGCCGATCTCGTCGATGGTGACGGTGCGGCCCAGCTTGCGGCCGAGCGCCTCGGCGATGATGCCGGGCGCCCGTCCCCGCGGCTGCTGCCCGCGCAGCCAGCGGGCCACGGACGTCTTGTCGTAGCGCAGGTCGAGACCGTGCTCCGCCCCGCACATGTTGACCCTGCGGGCCAGTCCGGCGTTGGAGCAGCCGGCTTCCTGGATGAGCGCCTGCAGCCTTTCATTGGGCTGTCGCGCGACGAGCGGCCTGGCGGCCATGGCGTACCCCCTGTGTGCACCGTGGACCATCGGATCGGTCGGCCGTCTGGGGCCGCCTCGCGATGATCAATGCCCTTGAGGCAAGGCGAAGATGCGCCACAAAAGAAGCAAAAGAAGCCATTAAGAAGTACTAATGGCAATCTGTACGGACCTGTCGGCCCCCGGGCTGCTCCCGGGCTCCTTCCGAGGCGTTCTCTGATTGCTCGTCACCTGGTTACCCGCACCCGGCAGCCAATCCCCACGCGCGCCCCCACCCATGCACCCATGCGCCCCAGCCGCAGGATCGATGCTCCTCCCCCGCCGTCGCGTGCGCCCGTAACCCGGGGTGGCAGCGGGAGTTGAGACTCCCGTGGAAGAGACCATCGGAGTGACGTCAGCCGCGCAGATCCCGAAGCAGCGCGGAGAAGCCTTGCTGGACACGGCCGTGCGGTACGCGGAGGAGCGTCACTGGGACGTGTTCCCCGGGACCTGGCTCGAGTCCGTCGAAGGCGTCGAGCGATGCTCGTGCGGGGACGACCCGTGCGACGCGCCCGGCGCACACGCCGCCCGTGAGGACTGGGCGACCCAGGCCACCGGCAGCGCGACGGTCGCCCGACGGCTCTGGCAGAAGCAGCCCAAGGCGTCGATCCTGCTCCCCACGGGCCGTACGTTCGACGCGATCGACGTGCCCGAGACCGCCGGTTTCCTCGCGCTCGCCCGCATGGAGCGCATGGAGCTCACGCTCGGGCCCGTGACCCGCTCGCCCGACCGCCGCATGCAGTTCTTCGTGCTGCCCGGCGCCACCGCCAAGGTCCCCGACCTGGTCCGTAAGCTGGGCTGGCCGCCGGCCGCCATCGACCTCGTCCCGCTCGGCGAGGGCACCTACATGGCCGCGCCCCCGACCCGCTTCGGCACCTCCGGCGCCGTCCAGTGGGCCTGCCGCCCCACCGCCGCCAACCGCTGGCTGCCGGACGCCGAGGAGATCATCTCGCCGCTGGCGTACGCGTGCGGCAGGGAAGCGCGCCGCTGAGCGGCTGACCCCCCGGGGTGCCGCCGCCGTCGTATCGTGCGGACGGGCGGACACGGCGGAAGCGGCGAAGGGCGGCACGGTGACCGAAGCGGCGGCGGTACGGATCCAGGGGCTCTGGAAGCGGTTCGGCGAGCAGGTCGCGGTCGCCGGGATCGATCTGAGCCTCCCCGCGGGCAAGTTCATCGGCCTGGTCGGCCCCAACGGGGCGGGGAAGACCACCACTCTCTCCATGGTCACCGGCCTCCTCAGGCCGGACCACGGCACCGTCGAAGTCGTCGGCCACGACGTGTGGCGCGACCCCGTCGAGGTCAAGGCCCGCATCGGCGTACTCCCCGAGGGCCTGCGCCTCTTCGAGCGGCTCTCGGGGCGCGAACTCCTCGCGTACACGGGGAGGCTGCGTGGCCTGCCGGGCGCCGAGGTCGACAAGCGGGCCACCCAGCTCCTCGACGTACTCGACCTCGCCGGTGCCCAGCACAAACTGGTCGTCGACTACTCGACCGGCATGCGCAAGAAGACCGGTCTCGCGGCCGCGCTCCTCCACAACCCCGAAGTGCTCTTCCTCGACGAGCCGTTCGAAGGCGTCGACCCCGTCTCCGCCCAGACCATCCGCGGCGTCCTGGAGCGCTACACCGCCTCCGGCGCCACCGTCGTCTTCTCCTCGCACGTCATGGAACTCGTCGAGTCGCTCTGCGACTGGGTCGCGGTCATGGCCGCGGGCCGCATCCGCGCCCACGGCACCCTCGCGGAGGTGCGGGGCGCCGCCCCCTCCCTGCAACAGGCCTTCCTCGAACTCGTCGGCGCGCACAGCCGCGACGCGAGCTCCGACCTCGACTGGCTGGGCGGCGGCCCCCGATGACCACACCGTCCGCGGCCATCACCCCCGTCACCTCCGTACTCGTATCCCTCAAGCTGTCCCTCCTGCGCAACGGCCTGCGCCAGTCCGCAGGGCGCCGCGCCGCCTACATCGCGTCCGTCGCCGTCTCGCTCCTCTTCGCCGCGCTCCAGCTCCTCGGCCTCATCGCGCTGCGCGGCAACGACCACGCCGCCACCCTGTGCGTCCTGCTCGTCGGCGTGCTCGCCCTCGGCTGGGCCGTCATGCCGCTCTTCTTCCCCAGCGGCGACGAGACGCTCGACCCGACGCGCCTGGTGATGCTGCCGCTGCGCCCCCGCCCGCTCGTACGGGCGCTCCTCGTGGCGTCCCTCGTCGGCATCGGCCCGCTGTTCACCCTCTGCCTCGCGGCCGGCGCGACCGTCGCGCTGGCCCACGGCGCGGCGGCGGCCGTCACCGGCGTCCTCGCCACCGCCCTCACCCTCCTCCTCTGCGTGGCGCTGGCCCGCGCGGTCGCCGCCGCCAACATCCGGCTCCTCACCAGCCGCAAGGGGCGCGACCTCGCGGTCCTCAGCGGCCTCGTCGTCGCGGTCGGCGCGCAGCTCGTCAACTTCGGCGCGCAGAAGCTCGGTTCGTCCGGCCTCGACACGCTCGACCCGGCGGCGGACGTCGTGCGCTGGATCCCGCCGGCCGCGGCGCTGGGCGCGGTGGACTCGGTGAGCGGGGGCGCGTACGCGACGGCGGCGGCCCAACTCGCCCTCTCGCTCGGTGCCTTGCTGGCCCTGCTCGCCCTCTGGCAGCGCAGCCTCACCCGCCTGATGACGACACCGGACGGCTCCACGCTCGCCGCGGCCGAACCCGACAAGGGCACCTCCCGTGTCTCCGGCGCCCTCGGCGCGCTCCTCCCCGCGGGCCGTACCGGCACCGTCATGGACCGCAGCCTGCGCTACGTGTGGCGCGACCCGAAGACCAAGGCGGCCTGGGTGACCTCCCTCGCCATCGGCCTGATCGTGCCGCTCTTCAACGCCCTGCAAGGCACCGGCTCCGTCTACTTCGCGTGCTTCGCGGCGGGGATGCTCGGCATCCTCATGTACAACCAGTTCGGCCAGGACACGTCGGCGTTCTGGATGGTGGCGATGGCGATCTCCTCGACGCGCGACGCGTACGTGGAGCTGCGCGGCCGGGCCCTGGCGCTGCTCCTCATCACCCTCCCGTACGCCGCGCTCGTCACCGTCCTCACCACCGCCATGCTCGGCGACTGGCCCGCCCTGCCGGAGGTCCTCGGCCTCTCCTTCGCCCTGCTCGGCGCGATGCTCGCCACGGGCGCGTGGTCCTCGACCCGCTTCCCCTACTCGATCCCGCAGGAGGGCTACAAGAACGTCGCCCCCGGCCAGGCGGGGCTCGCCTGGATCTCCATCCTCGGCGGCATGGTGGCGGCGGCCCTGCTCTGCGCCCCCGTCCTGACCCTGACGATCTGGCTGCACGCCTCGGGCGCGGCCTCCTGGACCTGGCTCCTGCTCCCGCTGGGCGGGGCGTACGGCGCGGGCATCACGGAACTCGGCACGCGCCTGGCCGCCCCACGGCTCGCACGCCGCCTGCCGGAGATCCTCACGGCGGTCAGCAAGGGCTGACCACCCGGCACCCTCGGGAACGCAGACGACCCGCGAGCCGTGGTTCCTGCCGCCTGGGGCGGAGGAAGCCGGCCGGACGTACCGGCGGCTCGCGGGTCGGGTGACTGCTTGGGAATAGGGCCGGCTGCGCACACCACACGCGCTGGTCCGGCGCCGAATTCGAGTTGCGACGTCGGGCCGCTAGCCCGCAGTCACCTCACGCGTCCGGTTTCCATACATCGGCCGAACCACCTCCCTTCTCGTGTGCACGCCACCCTAGGAACCGCCCCGCGGGACGCACAACCTAATTTCCGCGCGACGATTTCCCTCCGATTCCCTCCGATTGCCTTCGACTTCTGGGAACTTCCTGTGGGGTGGGTCACGTTCCAGTTGAATGATCTGACATGCGGTACAGGCAGACGGCCTGTAGGGGGTGCCACGTGAGTGCTTCGCGACAGAGCGGAACCACTGACGAACTGGGTCCTGAAGAGCCCGAGCCCGGCGGAGCCGAGCTGCTCGCGGCGCTGCTCGACGGAATGGACGCCGCGCTGTGCGCGTTCGACGCCGACGGTGTGGTGACGCACTGGAACCGCGAGGCCGAGCGGATCCTCGGCTGGTCGGCGGCGGAGGCCGTCGGGCGGCGCGGATTCGCCGGGTGGGCGGTGCGGGCCGCCGACGCCGGGCAGGTCGAGGAGCGGCTGCTGTCCGCGATGGACGCGCCGGGACGCCAGGTCCACGAGTTCGCGCTCGTCACCAAGGACGGCGGGCGGGTGCTCGTACGGATGCAGTCGGCGTCCGTGCGGGGCGGCGACGGCAAGCCCTCAGGGGTGTACTGCGCCTTCAGCGAGGTCCACGCGCAAATAGACCTGGAGCGGTCCATCGCCCTCAGCGAGGCCCTCTTCGAAAGCGCTTCCTGGGGCGTGGTGCTCGTCGACGCGGACCTGCGGCCCGCCGTCGTGAACGAACACGCCGCCCGCGCCTTCGGGGTGGGCCCCGCCGCCGTCCTCGGGCGGCCGCTCGCCGATCTCCTCGGGCAGGGCGTCGAGGAGCTGGAGAGCGCGCTGACCCATGTGCTGGCCGAGGGGACGCCGCCCGCGCCCGCCGAGATGTGGGTGTCGGTGCGGTCGGGGGCGGCCGGGGAGCAGGGCGGGGGCTCCGGTGAGCGGCGCTGCTGGCGCAGCGGCTTCCTTCGGCTGGCCTCGCCGCTCGCGGAGGAACCCGTGCCGCTCGGCGTCGGCTGGCTCTTCCTCGACGTGACGGAGGCGAAGCAGACCGAGCAGGAGGCCTCGCAGCTGCGGTTCCGCTCCCAGCAGCTGCACCGGGCGGCGCGGGCCACCGCGGAGTGCGAGGACCCCATGGAGGCGGCGACCGTCCAGCTCGACTTCGCCCTCGCCGGGTTCGCGGACCACGCCCTGCTGGACCTGACGGCCGGCGACGACCCGGTGCGGCTGGTGCGGGTCGCGGAGACGCCCGCGGGGCCGCCGGGCCCCTGCCTGCCCGTCGCCACGGCGGGCATCCCCGTCCGCTACCCCGAGGGGCACCCCGCTCCCCAGTGCGTGGAGCGCACGGGTTCGGTGCGGGCCAGCGCGGGGGCGGCGGCCTCGCCCGAACGGGCACGGCAGTGGGCGACGGCCCGGCAGTGGCCCGAGGACTCGTTCCACGCGCTGTGCGCGGTACTGCGGAGCCGGGGGCGCACGCTGGGCGTCCTCACCTTCCTCCGGGGGGCCTCGCGGGGCCAGTTCGAACCGGGCGACGCGACGTACGCGGAGAGCGTCGCGTCGAGGGTGGCCACGTCTTTGGACTTGGCGGAGGTGCTGGGTCCCTGAGCCCTGCGCTCCCCGGCCCGGCGCCGTACGCGCCCTGCAGGGGCGCGGGGAACTGCGCGCTCAGCCACGTGAGACCTGCGGTCGGCGGCGGCGCGGCACGGGGCGGGGCGGGCGCGGTGCCCGGTCAGTGGCGGTAGAAGATGCGATCTCCGTACTCGCGGAAGACGCGCCCGTTCCAGTCGTGGCCGCCGTCCACGTTCCCGGAGCGGAGCAGTGGCGGCTGGATGCCGCGCTCGGCGAGCTTCTCGATGGCCGCGGCGGTCATGGCCTGCATCAGCGCGTTGGTGACCACGCTGGACGCGGGTCCGAACGGCGCGTCGACCCCGTCGAGGGAGAGCTCCGCGTCGCCCACCGCGATCTTGGAGTCGATCACCACGTCGCAGTGGTCCTTCAGGAACGTGCCGGAGACGTGCCGCGACCTGGTCTCCGTCGCGTACGCCACCGACGTGACGCCGATGACCTTCAGGCCGAGGGCGCGGGCGTTCATGGCCATCTCCACCGGCAGCGAGTTCCGCCCGGAGAGCGAGATGATCACGAGTACGTCGCCGGGGCGGGCCGGCGAGGAGTCGAGGACGGCGCCCGCGAGGCCGTCGACCCGCTCCAGGGCGGAGCCCAGCGTGGCGGGCATGACGTCGACGCCGACCACGCCGGGGACGGCGAGGAGGTTGACGAGGGCGAGGCCGCCCGCGCGGTAGACGACGTCCTGCGCGGCGAGGGAGGAGTGCCCGGCGCCGAAGGCGAAGAGGCGGCCGCCGGACTCGACCGCGTCGGCGAGCAGCGTGCCGGCGTCGGCCACGTGCCCGGACTCTTCGTCGCGGACCTTCTGGAGCAGTCCGATGGCGGCGTCGAAGTACTGCCCCGCCGACTTGCTCTCGCTGCTGCTCTCGCTCTTGCTCTTCGAGCTCATTCGCATCACGTTGCGGTCTGGACCAGTGCCCTGTCAACACCGTCGTACGACCCTCGCGGGGCCGCCACAGGCCCGTACTGGGCGGGAATTCCACCGGCGCGACACGGTTGTCAGTGGTATGCGTCAGAATTGAGGGCAGGGCCAGCGCACGAGCGAATTCTGAGGGGCACCCATGTCGGGGCTGATTGACACCACTGAGATGTATTTGCGCACCATCCTCGAGTTGGAGGAGGAAGGTGTGGTCCCCATGCGCGCCCGGATCGCCGAGCGGCTCGACCAGAGCGGCCCGACGGTGAGCCAGACCGTGGCGCGCATGGAGCGCGACGGCCTGGTGGCGGTCGCCAGCGACCGGCACCTGGAGCTCACCGAGGAGGGCCGCCGCCTGGCCACCCGTGTGATGCGCAAGCACCGCCTCGCGGAGTGCCTGCTCGTCGACGTGATCGGGCTGGAGTGGGAGCAGGTGCACGCCGAGGCCTGCCGCTGGGAGCACGTGATGAGCGAGGCGGTGGAGCGCCGCGTCCTGGAGCTCCTCCGCCACCCCACCGAGTCTCCGTACGGCAACCCGATCCCGGGCCTCGAGGAGCTGGGCGAGAAGGACGGCGCGGACCCGTTCCTGGACGAGGGCATGGTCTCCCTGACGGAGCTCGACCCGGGCTCCGAGGGCAAGACGGTCGTGGTCCGCCGCATCGGCGAGCCGATCCAGACGGACGCACAGCTGATGTACACGCTGCGCCGGGCCGGCGTGCAGCCGGGCTCCGTGGTGAGCGTGACGGAGTCCGCGGGCGGCGTCCTGGTCGGCAGCAGCGGCGAGGCCGCGGAGCTGACGTCGGAGGTCGCGTCCCACGTCTTCGTCGCCAAGCGGTGACTGGCGGGGGCGCCCAGCGGTACGCCACGGGTGACCGAGCCCCTTCGGCTCCGCCGAGCACGGGCTCGTAGGCGCTGCCCCCGTGAGGGGCGCCCCTCGGGGTGACCTAGCCCCCGGGCTCCGCCGAGCGCGGAGTCGCGGGGTCATGGGCCCTGCCCCCGCCGAGAGGCGCCGGCCCGCTGGGCCTGGCGCTGCCCCCGCGGGCGGCGACTAGCGGTACGCCACGGGTGACCGACCCTCGGCTCCGCCGAGCGCGGAGTCGCGGAGTCGCGGAGTCATGGGCCCTGCCCCCGCCGAGGGGCGCCGGCACGTTGGGCCAAGCGCTGCCCCTGTGGTGGCCAGCACCATGCCGCCGACGGCTGGCGCTGCCCCCGCGGGCGGTGATCAGCGGGGGCGCCTAGCGGTACGCCACGGGCGACCGAGCCCCCTCGGCTCCGCCGAGCGCGGACTCGCGGGGTCACGGGCGCCCCACTGGGGGCAAGTGCCGACCCGCTGGGTGCAGCGCTGAGCCTGCGGGTGGCCATTACGAGGCCGCCGAGGGCCGGCGCGGGCTCGCCGACCGCCGACCGCCGAGTCACCATTCCGGCGAGCGGCAAGCCGCCTAGCGGCAGCCGCCGGATAGCCGAGTGGTGAGCCGCCGGGACGCCGCGGGCTGAGCCGGGGGCGAGCGGTGAGCCGCCGCGCCATCGAGGACTCACCTGCGGGCTCGCCAAGGCGCGGGGCCGCCAGATCGCCGACCGGCTGACCCGCAGGGTCGCCAAGCGCGGGGCGGCTGAGCGCGGGGCGGCTGAGCGCGGAGCCGCGTAGCGGCTGAGCGCGGAGCCGTCAGGTCGCCGGTCCCCGCCCCGCCCCGCAGCCCCCTCTTCCCGTACTGCGGTCAACTGGCGGGAAGCGGGAGGTAGTTGACGGGTCGTCGTGATCTTCGTGAGATCTTGCGGAATCCAAGATTCAGTGTGCGGAATCGCAGCGCGCGAGCGTTTTGCGTGCGAGGCTGTCGCGAGAGGCATATGACCTGAGGGCTCTTGACCGTGTCGGCGCAAGGTCTGGCCGGTCGGCCGGAGAGGGGGCTGGAGGATGTGCCCGTCTGGTGAGCCCGGTGAGGGCCCCGGCGCTGGTGAGCGCCGGGGCCTGTCCTCCCCTGTGCTGACCCGGAGCCCCGAGCTCTCAGGGTCATTCCCCTCGGACCGATCTCCCCGAGCGGCCCGCCTCCCGATGAAGATCTCCCCTCGGCCACGCCGGTCAATCCTTGCGCGTGGTCACCCGAAGGAGGGGTGTTATCGGCGAACCGGCCGCTTTCGAAAGGGAGTTCGATAGCGTGCGGGGGTGTGAAGCAGGACCAGGCGTGAAACCCGAGCGGAACCAAGGGGGGTGCCGGAAACCATGGTGCGGCGCATCGACGTGACGGGCACAGGCGGCGTACGCCTCGCCGCCTGGGAGTACGCCGACCCTCCCAAGCTCAGGGAGGCCGAGGGAGCGCCCGGCGGGGTGCTGTTACTGCACGGCCTGATGGGCCGCGCCTCACACTGGGCCGGCACCGCCCGCTGGCTCTCCGAGCGGCACCGCGCCGTCGCACTCGACCAGCGCGGCCACGGCAGGAGCGAGAAGCCCGCCGACGGCCCCTACACCCGCGACGCCTACGTGGACGACGCCGAGGCCGCCCTCGTCCAGCTCAACCTCGCCCCCGCCGTCCTCATCGGCCACTCCATGGGCGCCCTCACCGCCTGGCAGCTCGCCGCCCGCCGCCCCGACCTCGTCCAGGGCCTCATCATCTGCGACATGCGGGCCTCCGCCCTCGGCGCCGCCTCCCAGCGCGAGTGGGAGGACTGGTTCAAGTCGTGGCCGGTGCCGTTCGCGACGCTCGCCGACGTACGCAAGTGGTTCGGCGAGGACGACCCCTGGGTGGAGCGCCCCAACCCCGCCCGCGGCGAGTTCTTCGCCGAGGTGATGACCGAGGGCCCCGACGGCTGGCGGCCCGTCTTCGACCGCGCCCAGATGCTCAGCTCCCGCGAGACGTGGGTGCACGACGCCCACTGGGAGGAGCTCATCCAGGTCCGCTGCCCCGCCCTCGTCGTGCGCGGCCAGGACGGCGAGCTGGGCCGCGCCGAGTCCCAGGAGATGGTCCGCGTACTGCCCCGGGGGGAGTACGCGGAGGTGGCCGACGCGGGCCATCTCGTGCACTACGACCAGCCGGCGGCGTGGCGCGCAGCGGTGGAACCGTTCCTGGACGGGGTCCTGGCGGGGTAGCAGCGCGGGTCCTGATGGGGTAGCAGTGCGGGACTCACGGGCTGAGGCGTTCCACCCGCCAGGAACCGCCGGACCCGCCGGGCCCGCCGGACTCGCCGTCCTCCGTCCGCACGTACCGCAAACGGTCGTGCAAGCGGTCCGTTCTGCCCTGCCAGAACTCCACCGTGAGCGGAGTGACCCGGAAGCCGCCCCAGTGCGGGGGCGCGGGGACCTGTTCGCCCTCGGGGTAGCGGGACGCCAAGTCCGCGTAGGCGCGGTCGAGTTCGGCGCGTGAGGTGAGTACGGAGGACTGGGCGCTGGCCCAGGCGCCGAGCTGGGAGCCGTGCGGGCGGGTGCGGAAGTAGGCGACCGTCTCCTCGCGGGCGACCCGCTCCGCCGTGCCGGAGACGATCACCTGGCGGGCCATGGCGTGCCAGGGGAAGAGCAGTGAGACGTACGGGTTGGCGGTGAGCTCGCGGGCCTTGCGGGACCCGTAGTTCGTGAAGAAGACGAAGCCGCGGTCGTCGAAGCCCTTCAGGAGCACCGTGCGCGAGCTGGGCCGGCCCGTCTCGTCGGCCGTCGAGACGACCATGGCGTTCGGCTCGGGCACGGCGTCCCCGTCCCGTGCCGCCTCCTTGAACCACAGAGCGAACTGGTCCATGGGCTCGGCGGGCAGCTCGGCCTCGGAGAGCCCTCCGGTGACGTACTGCTCGCGCATGTCAGCCGGTTCCGGGAGAGGGGCACTGGAGTCGGTCACGCGGTCATCTTGCCGTATTTGCCTCCGCCACAGGGGTGCCCGAGGGGGCCCACCGCGCCACGGAGAGGTGACGTGTGGCACTGAGTGCCGCATTCCATCGCCAAAGGTGGCACCAAGGGATATCGTCCTGCTGCCGTATCGGTTGGGTGACCACCAGCCTCACGGGGCATCACCGGGATGACCGTTCCGGACCGCGAGTCGCCGGATTCGCCGCACATCGGCGGACACGACCGTGGAACCGGACCGGCAACGCCCACCTTTGACACTTGGTCATGAGCTGATCGCTGTCGAACCGATCATGAGGAGCCGCCTGATGTCCGACTTCGTACCCGGTCTTGAAGGAGTCGTCGCGTTCGAGACGGAGATCGCCGAACCGGACAAGGAAGGCGGCGCGCTCCGCTACCGCGGCGTCGACATCGAGGACCTGGTCGGCCACGTCTCCTTCGGGAACGTGTGGGGCCTGCTCGTCGACGGCGCCTTCAACCCCGGTCTGCCGCCCGCCGAGCCCTTCCCGATCCCGGTGCACTCCGGTGACATCCGCGTCGACGTCCAGTCCGCCCTGGCGATGCTCGCCCCCGTCTGGGGCCTGCGGCCGCTGCTCGACATCAGCGAGGAGCGGGCCCGCGAGGACCTGGCGCGGGCCGCCGTCATGGCCCTTTCGTACGTCGCCCAGTCCGCCCGCGGCCAGGGCCTGCCGATGGTCCCGCAGCGCGAGATCGACAAGGCCGAGACGGTCGTCGAGCGGTTCATGAAGCGGTGGCGCGGGGAGCCCGACCCCAAGCACGTGCAGGCCGTCGACGCGTACTGGACGTCGGCCGCCGAGCACGGCATGAACGCGTCCACGTTCACGGCCCGGGTCATCGCGTCGACGGGCGCGGATGTCGCGGCGGCGCTGAGCGGGGCGGTGGGTGCGATGTCCGGGCCGCTGCACGGTGGCGCCCCGTCCCGCGTCCTCGGCATGATCGAGGAGATCGAGCGCACGGGGGACGCGGTCGCGTACGTGAAGCAGGCGCTGGACAAGGGTGAGCGGCTGATGGGCTTCGGGCACCGGGTGTACCGGGCCGAGGACCCCCGCGCGCGGGTGCTGCGGCGCACCGCGCGCGAGCTGGGGGCGCCCCGCTTCGAGGTCGCCGAGGCGCTGGAGAAGGCGGCCCTCGACGAGCTGCACGCCCGCCGGCCCGACCGCGTCCTCGCCACGAACGTGGAGTTCTGGGCGGCGATCGTCCTCGACTTCGCCGAGGTGCCGGCGCACATGTTCACGTCGATGTTCACGTGTGCGCGGACCGCCGGGTGGTCGGCGCACATTCTCGAGCAGAAGCGGACGGGACGGCTTGTCCGGCCTTCCGCCCGGTACGTGGGGCCCGGCTCCCGTAACCCCCGCGAGATCGAGGGTTTCGGGGACATCGCACGCTGACGCCTGTCGCACGGGGCTCGGCCCGTCACCGGCTCCGCCGAGTTCGTCCTCAATCGCCGGACGGGCTGAGAGCCCCCTCGTGCGCTGACACCTCGGGGCTCCGCCCCGGACCCCGCTCCTCAAACGCCGGAAGGGCCGGAACCTGCCGACGGTCGAGGAACGTACACATCAGTCGAGCGCCGACTCCACCAGCACCGTCCACTGCGCCACCACCCGTTCCC
The DNA here is from genome assembly GCF_044903205.1 of Streptomyces sp. NPDC029674. NCBI lineage: Bacteria > Bacillati > Actinomycetota > Actinomycetes > Kitasatosporales > Streptomycetaceae > Streptomyces > Streptomyces sp. NPDC029674. The sequence goes on along the minus strand of NZ_JBJDPY010000003.1, from coordinate 269,632 downwards.
GCCGCGCCCCGTCGTCCGTGAGCAGGTTTGCGAGGCCCAGGCCTCGCGCCATGTCCAGGAGGCCCTGGATCGTTTCGCGGACGCCGGGGCGGGACTCGTCCGCGTCCAGGAGGTCCACCGCGATGCGGTGGGTCTCGCGGCCGACGCGGGATTCGAGTTCCGTGACGCGGGAGCCCAGGGCGGGCTCGTTGGACGCGGCCACCCACAGGTGGAGGGCGGCGCGGAAGAGGGGGCCGGTGTAGAGGTCGACGAGGGCGGCGACCACGGAGGCCCTGTCCTGGGCGGGCAGGGCGCGCAACGCCGTGGAGCGCTGCTCGGCGACGTACTCGACCGCCGCCGTGAACAGGTCCTCCCGGGTGGGGAAGTGGTGCTGCGCCGCGCCCCGCGAGACCCCCGCCCGTTCGGCGACCACCGAGACCGTCGAACCCGCCCAGCCGTGTTCGGCGAGGCAGGACACGGCGGCCTCCAGGAGTTTCTGCCGCGTCGCGCGGCTGCGGTCCTGTTTGGGCGCGCGCTCCCGCGCGGTCCCGTCGGCGGCGGTCACAGCACCCATGGGCGCTCCCGTCGTTCGAGGAACGCCGTCATCCCCTCGCGCGCCTCGGCGGAGCCGAAGAGCCGCGCGGACAGGGAGATCAGGGCGTCCGATTGGTCGTCGAATGCGTCGAGCACCTTAGCCGTGAGCAGCTTCTTCGTCTCGGCCAGGGCGAGCGGCGCGGCCTTGCGGAGCCCGTCGAGCATCGGCTGGAGGGCGGCGTCCACGTCGGACGCGTACGCCGTGACGAGGCCGATCCGGGCCGCCTCCGCCGCGTCGAAGCGCTCCCCGGTGAGGCAGTAGCGGGACGCGGCGCCCGGGTCGAGGCGGGGCAGCAGGGGCAGGGAGATCACGGCGGGGGCCACCCCTATGTGGACCTCCGTGAACGCGAAGGTCGCCGCCGGGCCCGCGACCGCCAGGTCGCAGGCGCCGAGCAGCCCGAGTCCGCCCGCCCGCACGTGCCCGTCCACCCGGGCGGCGACCGGTTTGGGCAGCGCCACGATCCGCCGGAGCAGCGCCACGAAGTCCCGCGGGTCGGGCGGCGCCTTCAGGTCGGCGCCCGAGCAGAACGTCGTGCCGGTGTGGGTGAGGAGGACCGCGCGGGTCGCGGTGTCCCCGCCGAGATCGTCAAGTGCCTCGGCAAGGGCGCCCACCAGCTCCGCCGAGAGCGCGTTGCGGCGCTCGGGTGCGTCGAGGGTGACGGTGGTGACGCCGCGCAGCGGTGATGAGACGGAAAGACTCACGGAAGGCGCTCCTCATCAGGTCTCAGTGGGTCTCAGAGTGCGTCTCAGTAGGACTTGGGCAGGCCCAGCGTCTGGTGCGAGACGTAGTTGAGGATCATTTCCCTGCTCACCGGGGCGATCCGCGCCACCCGCGACGCCACGATCAGTGACGCGAGGCCGAACTCCTTCGTCAGGCCGTTGCCGCCCAGGGTGTGCACGGCCTGGTCGACGGCCTTCACGCAGGCGTCGGCGGCGGCGAGCTTGGCCATGTTGGCGGCCTCGCCGGCGCCGACGTCGTCGCCCTCGTCGTAGAGCCTGGCGGCCTTCTGCATCATCAGGCGGGCGAGTTCGATCTCCACGTGGGACTGGGCGAGGGGGTGGGCGATGGCCTGGTGGGCGCCGATCGGGGACTTCCACACGCTGCGTTCCTTGGCGTACTCGACGGCGCGGGACAGCGCGTACCGGCCCATGCCGAGCGCGAACGCGGCGGTCATGATGCGTTCGGGGTTGAGGCCCGCGAAGAGCTGGAGGAGGCCCGCGTCCTCGTCGCCCACCAGCGCCTCCGGGGGCAGCCGTACGTCGTCGAGTACGAGCTCGAACTGCTTCTCGGCCGCCTGGAGTTCCATGTCGATCCGGCGCCGCTCGAAGCCTGGGGCGTCGCGCGGGACGATGAACAGGCACGGTTTGAGGTTGCCGGTCCGCGCGTCGGACGTACGGCCCACGATGAGCGTCGCGTCGGCGATGTCGACGCCGGAGATGAACACCTTGCGGCCGGTGAGCAGCCAGTCGCCGGAGTCCGGGTCGCGGCGGGCCGTGGTGGTGATGCGGTGGGAGTTCGAGCCCGCGTCGGGTTCGGTGATCCCGAACGCCATGGTGCGGGAGCCGTCGGCGAGCCCCGGCAGCCAGGTGCGCTTCTGCTCCTCGGTGCCGAAGCGGGCGATGACCGTGCCGCAGATCGCGGGCGAGACGACCATCATGAGGAGGGGGCAGCCCGCCGCCCCCAACTCCTCCAGGACTATGGAGAGTTCGGCGATGCCGCCGCCTCCTCCCCCGTACTCCTCGGGCAGGTTCACGCCCAGGTAGCCGAGCTTGGCGGCGTCCGCCCACAGCTCGTCGGGGTGACCTCCGGCGGCGGTGACCCGGGCCATGTAGTCGCGGCCGTACCGGCGTCCGAGTGCGGCGACGGCGGTGCGCAGGGCCTGGTGCTCCTCGGTTTCGAGGACAGTGCGGGGAGTGGTGCTGCGAGCGGTGCTCATGAGGCTTCCTCCTCCTGGACGACGGCCTTGACGGCTGCCTGGACGACGGCGAGCAGCGCGCCGACCTCGACCTGGCGGCCGGGCACGGCGTGCAGGGCGGTGAGCGTTCCGGAGGCGGGGGCGCAGATGCGGTGCTCCATCTTCATGGCCTCCAGCCAGACGAGGGGCTGCCCGGCCGTGACCGGCTGCCCCTCGGCGATCCCTTCCGCGACGCGGACGACGGTGCCCGGCATCGGGGCGAGCAGCGAGCCGGGCGCGCGGCGGGCGGTGGGCTCGGGGAGCAGCGGGAGCGGGGTGAGGGCGGTGTCCCCGTCGGGTGTGCCGACGTGTACGCGGCCGTCGTACCGGGCGACCGTGAACGTACGTCGTACGCCGCCCGCTTCGAGGACGACGCGTCCTGCCGTCGCCTCGATCACCGTCACGCCGTCGGCGGCCGGGCCCCGCCGGGTGTGGTGGTAGCGCACCTCGTGCTCCGTGCCGTCGGGCTCGGTGCGGTAGCGCTTGAGGTGGGGCTGGGAGCGGAGGTTGCGCCAGCCGCCGAACCGGGAAGCGCCGTGTGCGCCGGCGAGGGCGGCGGCGAGTGGGGCGTGCGGGTCGGGGGTGGGGGTCGTGAGCTCGGTGGCGTGCCGGTCGTAGAAGCCGGTGTCCATCCGGGCTTCGGTGAACTCGGGGTGCCGCAGGGAGCGTACGAGCAGGTCGCGGTTGGTGACCGGGCCGTGGACGGTGGCGCGCTCCAGGGCCCCGGCGAGCTTGCGCACGGCTTCGGCGCGCGTCGGGGCGTGGGCGACGGCCTTGGCGAGCATCGCGTCGTAGTGCACGCCGATGGTGTCGCCGTCCGTGTAGCCGGTGTCGAGGCGTACGCCCGGCACGTCCAGGCGGTGCAGGGTGCCGGTCTGCGGGGCCCAGCCGGCGGCCGGGTCCTCGGCGTAGAGGCGGGCCTCGACGGCGTGTCCGTGTGCGGCCGGCGGGTCCTTCTCCAGGGCGTGGCCTTCCGCGATGCGGATCTGCAGCGCGACGAGGTCGAGCCCGTACACGGCCTCGGTGACGGGGTGTTCGACCTGGAGCCGGGTGTTCATCTCCAGGAAGTGCGCATGCCCAGCACCCTCAGCGCTCCCGTCTGCCCCGTCGGCCACCAGGAACTCGACCGTCCCGGCCCCGCGGTAGTCGGTGACGCGGGCGGCACGCACGGCCTGCGTGTGCAGTTCGGCGATGAGTTCCGGCGCGAGGCCGGGGGCGGGGGACTCCTCGACGACCTTCTGGTGGCGGCGCTGGAGGGAGCAGTCGCGGGTGCCGAGCGGCCACACGGTGCCGTGCGCGTCGGCCAGGATCTGCACCTCGACGTGGCGGCCGCCCTCGACGTACGGCTCGACGAACACCTCGCCGTCACCGAAGGCGGCGGCGGCCTCCGCCTGAGCGGCCGCCAGCTCCCCCGGCAGGTCGGCCATGTCGCGCACGACGCGCATGCCGCGTCCGCCGCCGCCCGCGGCCGCCTTCACGAGGACGGGCAGGTCGGCCTCGGTGACGTCACCGAGCGGCTCGACGCCCATGAGTTCCTTGGCGCGGGTCTTGGACGCCATCGCCTCGATCGCCCCGGGCGGCGGCCCGATCCAGGTGAGGCCCGCGTCGAGGACGGCCCGCGCGAAGCCGGCGTTCTCGGAGAGGAAGCCGTAGCCGGGGTGGACCGCGTCGGCGCCCGCGGCCTGTGCGGCCTTCACGACGAGGTCGCCGCGCAGATACGTGTCGGCGGGCGCCGCCCCCGGCAGCCGTACCGCCGTGTCGGCCTCGCGCACGTGCAGGGCGTCCGCGTCGGCGTCGGAGTACACGGCGACCGTGGCGATGCCGAGCTCTCGGCAGGTGCGGAAGACGCGGCAGGCGATCTCGCCCCGGTTGGCCACGAGTACTGACTTGATCATCGTCATCGTCATCGTCACTGCCTCACATCCGGAAGACGCCGAAGCCGCCGCGCGCGCCTTCGTAGGGGGCGGTGTGGATCGCGGACAGGCAGAGGCCGAGGACGGTGCGGGTGTCGCGCGGGTCGATCACCCCGTCGTCGTAGAGCCGCCCGGACAGGAACATCGGCAGCGACTCGGCCTCGATCTGCTGCTCCACCATGGCGCGGAGCCCGGCGTCGGCCTCGTCGTCGTAGGGCTGTCCCTTGGCGGCGGCGGAGGCGCGGGCGACGATCGACAGGACGCCCGCGAGCTGCTGGGGGCCCATGACGGCGGACTTGGCGCTGGGCCAGGCGAAGAGGAAGCGGGGGTCGTAGGCGCGCCCGCACATGCCGTAGTGCCCGGCGCCGTACGAGGCGCCCATGAGGACGGAGAGGTGCGGGACGCGCGAGTTCGAGACGGCGTTGATCATCATCGCGCCGTGCTTGATGATGCCGCCCTGCTCGTACTCCTTGCCGACCATGTAGCCGGTGGTGTTGTGGAGGAAGAGCAGCGGGATGTCGCGCTGGTTGGCCAGCTGGATGAACTGTGCTGCCTTCTGCGACTCCTCGCTGAACAGCACGCCCTGCGCGTTGGCGAGGATGCCGACGGGGTAGCCGTGGAGGGCCGCCCACCCGGTGACGAGTGAACTCCCGTACAGCGGCTTGAACTCGTCGAAGTCGGAGCCGTCGACGATGCGGGCGATCACCTCGCGCGGGTCGAACGGTTTCTTCAGGTCGCCGGGGACGATGCCGAGGAGCTCCTCCTCGTCGTACTTGGGTTCCTCGACGGATGCCGGGTCCGGGTCGGCGTACGCCTTGCGCCAGTTGAGCCGCTTCACGACCCGGCGGGTCTGGCGCAGGGCGTCCCGCTCGTCCTCGGCGAGGTGGTCGGCGAGGCCGGAGGTGCGGGCATGCATCTCGGCGCCGCCGAGCGACTCGTCGTCGCTCTCCTCGCCGGTCGCCATCTTCACCAGGGGCGGTCCGCCGAGGAAGACCTTCGCCCGCTCCTTGACCATGATCACGTGGTCGCTCATGCCGGGTACGTACGCGCCGCCCGCCGTGGAGTTGCCGAAGACGACGGCGATGGTCGGAATCCCGGCCGCCGAGGACTGGGTGAGGTGCTTGAAGAGGGCGCCGCCCGGAATGAAGATCTCCTTCTGGGAGGGGAGGTCCGCACCTCCCGACTCCACGAGGTGGATGGACGGCAGCCGGTTCGCGTGCCCGATCTCGTGCGCCCGGAAGGCCTTCTTCAGCGTCCAGGGGTTGGAGGCACCGCCCCTGACCGTCGGGTCGTTGGCGGTGATCAGGCACTCGACGCCCTCGACGACGCCGATGCCGGTGACCATGGAGGCGCCGACGGGGTAGTCGCTGCCCCAGGCGGCGAGCGGGGACAGTTCGAGGAAGGGTGTGTCGGGGTCGAGGAGCAGCTCGATCCGCTCCCGCGCGAGCAGCTTGCCGCGCTTGCGGTGCCGCTCGACGTACTTCGCCCCTCCCCCTTCGAGCGCCTTGGCCTGCTCGGCGTCGAGCTCGGCGAGCCGGTCCAGCATGGTCTGCCGGTGTTCGGCGTACTCGGCGCTCGCGGGGTCGAGCGCGGAGGCGAGGACGGTCACAGCGGAACCTCCTGTGTCACAGCAGAACCTCCGGTATGTCCAGGTGGCGGGCGCGCAGCCACTCCCCCAGGCCCTTGGCCTGCGGATCGAACCGTGCCTGCGCGGCCACGCCTTCGCCGAGCAGCCCTTCGACGACGAAGTTCAAGGCGCGCAGATTGGGCAGGTCGTGCCGGACGACCGCCGGCTCGGCGGTCTCCGGCAGGAGTTCGCGGAAGCGGTCCACGGTCAGCTCGTGGGCGAGCCACCGCCAGGCGTCGTCGGTCCGCGCCCACACGCCGACGTTCGCGTCCCCGCCCTTGTCGCCGCTGCGGGCGCCGGCGACGAGGCCGAGGGGGGCGCGGCGGGTGGGGCCGGGCGGGAGGGGCGCGGGCAGGGGCGGGGGTTCCGGGTCTTCGAGTACGCGGGTGTCGGCGCCGGAGGGGATCGGGCGCCGCTCCCCGTCGGGCAGGACGGCGACGTGGTCGACGGTGCCGCGGTCGACGTACGCCGCCTCGAAGACGCCGTACGGGGAGCCCTTGCCGGGCGGTGCGGTCACGTGGAAGCCCGGGTAACTGGCGAGGGCGAGCTCGATCGCGGCGCCGCTGATCGTGCGGCCGACGGCGTCCGCGTCGGCGTCCCGCACGACGAGGCGGAGCAGGGCGCTGGCGCACTCCTCGCTGGGGGCGTCCTCGCGGTCGGTGCGGGCGAGCTCCCACCGCACGTGCGCCGGGCGGGACTTGGCACGGTCGAGGGCGTCCTCCAGCTGGGCACGGACGAGCGCGGCCTTCGCCTCGATGTCGAGCCCGGTGAGGACGAAGACGACTTCGTTCCGGAAGCCGCCGAGGCGGTTGAGCCCCGCCTTGAGGGTGGGCGGCGGCGCCTCACCACGCACCCCGTCGATCCGTACGCGGTCGGGGCCGGCCTGCGTGAGGGCGACGGTGTCGAGTCGGGCGGTCACATCGGGTCCGGCGTACCGGGCGCCCTGCGTCTCGTAGAGGAGCTGCGCGGTGACGGTCCCGACGTCGACGAAGCCGCCGGTGCCGTCGTGCTTGGTGATGACGGCCGAGCCGTCCTCGTGGATCTCGGCGAGGGGGAAACCGGGATGGCGCAGAAGCCCCAAGTCCCTCCCTCCTCCCGCGAAGAAGGCGTAATTGCCGCCGGTGGCCTGCGAGCCACACTCCAGGACGTGCCCGGCGACGACGGCGCCGGCGAGCCGGTCGTACTCCGTCGGCCCCCACCCGAAGTGCGCGGCGGCGGGCCCGGTGACCAGGGCGGCGTCGGTGACGCGCCCGGTGACGACGACGTCGGCCCCGGCCCGCAGACAGGCGGCGATGCCCGCGCCGCCGAGGTAGGCGTTGGCGGTGAGGGCCCCGGGAAAGCGGTCGCCGAGGTCGTCGCCCTCGACGTGCGCGACCCGCGTCTCCCCGAGCCCGAGCCGCCCGGCCAGCTCCCGCACGGCATCGGCGAGCCCGGCGGGGTTGAGCCCACCCGCATTGGCCACGATCCGCACGCCACGCTCACGGGCGAGCCCGAGGCACTCCTCCAGCTGCCGCAGAAAGGTCTTGGCGTACCCGCGCCCCGGATCCTTGAGCCGGTCCCGCCCGAGGATGAGCATGGTCAACTCGGCGAGATAGTCCCCGGTGAGGACGTCGAGGGGCCCGTCGGTGAGCATCTCGCGCATGGCACTGAACCGGTCGCCGTAGAAACCGGAGGCGTTACCGATTCGGAGGGGTCGCACGGGTCGGACGGTCACTGTCGGGCTCCCTTCGGCGGGCGACCGGGACCCGGTGGGCCCGCGAAGGACTGGGCGATGGTCAGCCAGTGGTCGGCGTCGGGGCCCTCCGCGTGGAGTGCGAGGTCGGTGCGGTGGGCGCGTTGGGTGACGAGGAGGCAGAAGTCGAGGGCGGGGCCTGTCACGCGTTGGGGGGCGTTCTCCGGGCCGTACGCCCAGACCTCCCCCGTCACGGGCGACGTCAGCTCGACCCGGAACTCCTCGCCGGGGGCGGCCAGACCGCGTACCGCGAAGGCGAAGTCCCGTGCCCGCACCCCGATCCGCGCCACGTGCCGCAGCCGGTCCGTCGCGGGCCGCACCACCCCGAGCGCGTCCGCCACGTCCTGGCCGTGCGCCCACGTCTCCATGAGCCGCGCCGACGCCATGGAGGGGACGGCCATGGGCGGCCCGTACCAGGGCAGTCGCGTGCCGGCGGGGGCCTCGCTCAGGACCCGCCACAGCTCGGCGCGCCCGGCCCGCCAGCGGGCGAGCAGCTCCGCGGGCGGCAGCGCGGCGCCTTCCTCGGCGCCCTCGTCCACGAACGAGCCGGGCGCCGCCGCGGCCTTCTCGACCTCGGCGGCGAACGCGTCCGGGTCCGTGGCGGCGAGCAGCGCGGCCCGGTCCGTCCAGGTGAGATGGGCGATCTGGTGGGCGACCGTCCAGCCCGGCGCGGGCGTGGCGAGGTACCACTGTTCCTCGCTCGACTCAGCGACGAGCCGGTCCAGTTCCTCGCTCTCGCTGCGCAGGTCGTCGAGGACGGGCAGGGCATCGGACACGGGACGCTCCCCTCGGGGCACGGCGGTGTCCAGGGAGCATGGCAGCGCTCATAGAAACAAGCAAGCGTGCTTGCATTACTTCCCGGACGACTGCGCGGCCCGTTCCGGGGAGGGGGTGTCGACCGCACCGGCCACCGGGCCGGCCGCCGGATCGGCCCCCGCACCGGCCACCGGATCCGCCCCCGCCCGCGCCCCACGCCGCCCCACCTGCGTCCGCACCGCCCCCATGCTCGCCGCGATGACCAGGGCGATGGCGAGGGCCTCGACGGCGGAGAGCGCCTGGCTCAGGACGAGGAAGCCCGCGACGGACGCGATGGCCGGTTCCAGGCTCATCAGGACCGCGAAGGTGTGCGCGGGCAGCCGCCGCAGGGCGAGGAGTTCGAGGGTGTACGGCAGTACGGATGACAGCACCGCGACGGCCGCGCCGAGCGCCAGCGTGCCCGGCTGGACCAGCCGCGACCCGGACGCGACGATTCCGAGCGGCATGAAGAGGACGGCCGCGACCGCCATCGCCAGGGCCAGACCGTCGGCCTGCGGGAAGCGCCGCCCGGTGCGCGCGCTGAAGAGGATGTAGAGGGCCCACATCGCGCCGGCACCGAGGGCGTAGGCGACGCCGACCGGGTCGAGACCGTCGAAGCCGCCCCCGCCGCCGAGCAGGAAGACACCGCAGAGGGCGAGCCCCGCCCACACCACGTTCATGGCGCGGCGCGAGGCGAGGACGGAGAGGGCGAGCGGGCCGAGGACCTCGAGGGTGACGGCGGGGCCCATGGGGATGCGAGCGACGGACTGGTAGAAGAGGCCGTTCATCCCGGCCATGGCCACGCCGAACGCGACGACCGTCCCCCAGTCCGCCCGCGAGTGCCCGCGCAGCTTCGGCCGGCACACGGCGAGCAGCACGAGCGCGGCGAAGGCGAGGCGCAGCGCCACGATGCCGGTCGCGCCGACCCTCGGCATCACGGTGACGGCGAGAGCGCCGCCGAACTGGACGGAGATGCCGCCCGCGAGCACGAGGCCCACGGGGCCGAGGGAGCCGACGCGTCCGCGGCGCCCCGGGGTTCCGTCAGGGGCCGCCGTCGGCGCCGCCTGATCGCTGCCGGAGACGTTCACGCGCGAGCCTTTCCCGAGATGCCGGTTCAGTGTTCTGTACTTCACCAGACAAGGTAGTGCACCACGTCAGGATTGTGGAGCGGTTTCACTGCTGTACGCAAACCAGCTTCGCAGACCCCGTCGCAGAGGTCACGGCCCGTCCGCGAGCGCCTCCTCCAGCACCTCCGCCAGGTGCCTGCCCCGTACCCCCGCCAGCTGCGCCAGCTGCGTGCGGCAGGAGAAGCCGTCGGCCAGGACCACCGCGTCCCTGCCTGCCCGCTCCACCGAGGGCAGCAGCTGTTCCTCCGCGCAGGCCTTCGAGACGTCGTAATGGCCACGCTCGAAACCGAAGTTCCCGGCGAGTCCGCAGCAGCCGCCGCTCAGCTCGCCCGTGAGGCCCGCCTTCGCCCGGAGGCGCCGCTCCGCCCCGTCGCCCAGGATCGCGTGCTGGTGGCAGTGGGTCTGGCCGGTCACCGGGCGGGCGATGTCCGGCGGCTGCCACTGGGGGGCCAGTTCCTCGACGGTCCGCGCGAACGTGCGGACCGCCGTGGCGAGGCGGTGGGCGCGGGGGTCGTCGCCGAGGAGTTCGGGCAGGTCCGAGGTGAGCGCGGCGGCGCAGCTCGGCTCCAGGACGAGGACCGGCACCCCGGCGTCGAGGAACGGCTCCATGCGGTCGAGGGTGGCGCGCAGGACGGCGCGGGCGCGGTCGAGCTGGCCCGTCGAGACGTACGTCAGGCCGCAGCACACCCCGCGCGGCGGCACCGCGACCGTGAGTCCCGCGGCCTCCAGGACCGTCACCGCGGCCTTTCCCACGGACGGGGAGAGGTGGTCGGTGAAGGTGTCGGGCCAGAGCACGACATCCGGCCGGCCACCGGCGGACCCACCGGACCCGCCCCCGCCCGTCCTACCGCCCCTCTTCCGCCACCACCGCCGGAACGTCTCCGGCGCCACCTCCGGAACCGCCCGCTCCGGAGCGATCCCGCCGATCCGCTTGCCGAGCGCCGCCAGCGGGCCGACCCGGGCCAGCGCGTTGACGAGCCGGGCCGTGCGCGTCGCCGCCACCGCCCGGAGCCAGCGCGGCAGCCACCCCATCGCGTAGTGGGCGGCGGGCCTGCGGCGGCCTTCGTAGTGGTGGTGCAGGAACTCCGCCTTGTACGTGGCCATGTCGACGCCCACCGGACAGTCGGAGCGGCAGCCCTTGCAGGACAGGCAGAGGTCGAGCGCGTCCCTGACCTCCGTCGAGCGCCAGCCGTCCGTCACCACCTCGCCGGCGAGCATCTCGTGCAGCAGCCGGGCGCGGCCGCGCGTGGAGTGCTCCTCCTCGCCCGTGGCGCGGAAGGACGGGCACATCACGGCGGTGGGGGAGGCCGGTGCCGCGGTACGGCACTTGGCGACTCCGACGCACCGCCTGACCGCCGCCGAGAAGTCGCCGCCGTCGTGCGGGTAGCCGAAGACGACGTCGACGGGCTCACGGGGCAGCGGGGCGAACCGGAGGTCGGCGTCGAGGGGTGCGGGGCGTACCAGCATGCCGGGGTTGAGGAGGCCCGCCGGGTCCCACGTGTCCTTGACGCGTTCGAAGAGGCCGATGAGTTCGGGGCCGTACATCTTCGGGAGGAGTTCGGCGCGGGCCTGTCCGTCGCCGTGTTCGCCGGAGAGGGAGCCGCCGTGCGCGACGACCACGTCGGCCAGTTCCTCGGAGAAGCGGCGGAAGCGGGCCACACCCTCGGGGCTCAACAGGTCGAAGTCGATGCGCACGTGGATGCAGCCGTCCCCGAAGTGCCCGTACGGAGTGCCGCGCAGGCCGTGTTCGCCGAGCAGGGCCCTGAAGTCCCGCAGGTACGCGCCGAGCCGGGCGGGCGGCACCGCGCAGTCCTCCCAGCCGGGCCAGGCCTCGGACCCGTCCGGCATCCGGGTGGCCGTCCCGCTGGCGTCCTCCCGCACCCGCCACAGCGCCCGCTGTCCCGCCGGGTCGTCGACGACCATGGCGTCCACGGTCTCCGGGGCGGCCGCCCGCACGATCGCGTCGGCACGCGCGCGTGCCTCGGCCGGGCTGTCGCCGCCGGTCTCCACGAAGAGCCAGGCGCCGCCCTTGGGCAGCCCGCTCTCCCGGGCGGCTCCGCGCACGAGGTCGGCGGCCATCCCCTCGACGGTCAGCGGCCCGTGCGGCAGGAGCCCCGCCGCGGCTTCGGCGGCCGCGCTCTCGTCGGCGTAACCGAGCACGGCGAGCGCCCGCGCGCGGGGCGCTTCGACGAGGCGTACGACCGCTTCGGTGACGACGCCGAGCGTGCCCTCCGAGCCGCAGAACGCGCGCGCGAGATCCGGACCGTGTTCGGGGAGCAGCGCGTCCAGGGCGTATCCGGAGATGCGGCGCGGCAGGTCGGGGAAGCCAGTGCGCAGGAGCGCGAGGTGGCCGTCCACCAGGGGGCGCAGGCCTGCGGGGGCGCCGTCCCAGCCCTGGGCGAGGCGGCGGAGTCCGCCCGAACCGTCGACTACGGAGAGGGCGGATACGTTGTCGGCGGTCGTGCCCCAGGCCACCGAGTGCGAGCCGCACGAGTTGTTGCCGATCATCCCGCCGAGGGTGCAGCGGCTGTGGGTGGAGGGGTCGGGGCCGAAGGTGAGGCCGTGCGGGGCCGCGGCGGTGCGCAGGTCGTCCAGGACGACGCCCGGCTGCACCACGGCGGTGCGCCGCTCCGGGTCGAGGGAGACGACTCGGTTCATGTGGCGGGTGAAGTCGAGGACGACGCCGGTGCCGGTGGCCTGCCCGGCGATGGAGGTGCCCGCGCCGCGCGGCACGACCGGTACGTTCCGCTCCCGGCAGACCGCGAGCGCCGCCGCCACGTCGTCGGCGTCGCGCGGGGCCACCAACGCGGTGGGCATGCGGCGGTAGTTGGAGGCGTCCATGGTGTGCAGGGCCCGCGCGGTGACGGAGAGGTCCACTTCGCCGCGCACGGCCGCGCGCAAGTCCCGTGCGAGGCCACGGGAGTCGGCGCCCGCGAGGCCACCGGAGCCGGCGTCCGCAGGACCATCGGAGCCGGCGCCGGAATCGCTCATGCCGGAATCCCTCGTACCGTCATCGCTCATGCCGTCCAGGATGCCTCCGCACAAGCCCCCGCGGACCCGCCACGGCCACCCCGCCCCACCCGTTTTTATACGATCCGGACGGGAAGGTTCCCAACGCGGTCGGTAACTCTCCTATAGTGATCTCAACTTGAGCAGAGTGTGTCGCTTCCGATCGAGGACCCCGATTGATGACCGCGCCAACCCCCCTCGCGCGCCCCGGGACGGAGCACCCTCCGCTGCGCCCGACCGCGCTCGTCCTGCTGGTCTGCGCCCTGGCCACCGCCGCCGTCGCCGGAGTCTCCGTGGGCCTCGCGCCCGCCTCCGTACGGACCCCGCTGGCCTGGGGCTCGGGCGCCGCAGCCCTCGTACTCAGCGTCGCCGTGACGCTCGCCTTCCACTTCCACCGCGCCAACGCCCTGCTGCGCCGGCGCGTGGACGCCGTACGGCAGGACGCCGGCCGGCTCGTGCAGGAACAGGCCGCCCGCACCGATGAGTTCACCCGCGAGCGGACCGCGCTCACCGAGTTCTTCGCCCGTGAGCGCAACGAACTGACCGTGCGCGCCCGCACCGCCGAGTCCGAGCGGGCCGCCGCCCTCGCCGCGTGCGCCAACGCCGCCGGACGCATGCAGGCCCTCGCCACCGGCATGCTCGCCGACCTCCGCGAGATGGAGGGCAGGCACGCCGACGAGGACGTCCTCACCGACCTCCTCCACCTCGACCACAGGACCGCGCAGGCGGGCCGCATCGCCGACTCCGTGGCCGTGCTCACCGGCGCCCGCTCCGGCCGCCGCTGGTCCCGGCCCATCGTCATGGAGTCGATCCTGCGCGGCGCGATGGGCCGCATCGGCGGCTACCAGCGCGTGCGCGTCCACTCGGCCAGCGAGGTCGCGGTCGCCGGCCACGCCGCCGAGGGCGTCATGCACGCCCTGGCCGAGATCCTCGACAACGCGGCGAACTTCTCGCCGCCCACCTCCGAAGTGCACGTCTACATCGAGGAGGTCGCGGCGGGCGTCATCATCTCCGTCGAGGACAGCGGCCTGGTGATGGGCCCCGTGCAGCAGCGCCGCGCCGAGCGCGCCGTGTCCGGCGAGACGACGGGACTCAGCGGGCTGTCCGGCACCCGGCTCGGCCTCGCGGTCGTCGGCAGGCTGGCCCGCAAGCACGGTCTCACCGTGTCGTTCCGGCCGTCGGCGCGCGGCGGCACGGGCGTACTCCTGCTGATACCGCAGGAGTTGCTCTCCCGGCCGTCGCAGGCGGCCCCGGCCCCGGTCGCGGCCATCGCGGCACTTCCGTCGCAGGCGCAGGTCCAGGCCCAGGCCCAGGCGTCGGCCCGGGCATCGGCCCAGGCATCGGCCCAGGCTGAACTCCCGCCGCCCGCCGTCCCCCCGGCCACAGAGCTCACCCCGGCTGCACAGTCCGCCCCGCCCGCCCCGGACCCGTACGCCCTCGAATCCCCCCTCGACCGCGTCGACCCGGACCCCGTGCCCACCCACCAGTCGGCCGCCCCCGCCCCCGCCCCCGCCGAAGCGCCTCTCCCCAAGCGCCCCCGCGGCCGCACCCTCGCCGCCGCCGAGCGGGCCCGCGCCGACAGCGACACGGGTGAGCCCCGCAGGCCCCGCGCCCCCGGCGCCGAGAGCACCGCGGCCCGCTTCAGCAACTTCCGCCAGGCCGTCCGCACCACCCCCTCGGAGCCCACGGACGACGCCCCCGCAATCCCCCAGCACCCGGAAGGCGACACCCCCCGATGACCACCGGCACGACCACCGGCAACTCCACCGGCACCACCACCGACGCCAAGCTCACCTGGCTGCTCCAGGGGCTCCTGGAGCGCACCCCCGGCGCCCGGCACGCCCTCGTGCTCTCGCGTGACGGACTGAAGCTGTGCCGCACGCCCGAGCTCTCCGTCGACCAGGCCGACCAGCTCGCCGCGATAGCCGCCGGCATCCAGTCCCTGTCGCACGGCGCGTCCGCCGAGTTCGGCGACGGCAGCGGCGGGGTGCGCTCGGCGATGGCCGAGTTCTACGGCGGCATCCTCTTCATCGTCGAGGCGGGCGAGGGCGCCCACCTCGCGGTCATCGCCGACGAGGACGCCGACGCCGGCCTCGTCGGCCACACCATGAGCGAGCTGGTCGAGCAGCTCGGCGAGCACCTGCGCGCCGCGCCCCGCGCGGACGACACCCCGCGCGGCCGGCCCGCCTCATGAGCCGCCCCGGCCGGGACGACTCCCCCGACCGGCTGTACACCCTCACCGGGGGTCGCAGCCGGTCGGCGCCCGACGCGCCCTTCGACCTGGTGACCCTCGTCGTCGCCGAGTCCGCCCCGGTTCCAGGCATGCAGTCCGAGCACGCCGCGATCCTGCGGCTGTGCGGGCTGCCCACGGCGGTCGTGGAGATCGCCGCCGAGCTGCGCCTGCCGGTGAGCATCACCCGCATCCTGCTGTCCGACCTGCTCGACGCGGGCCGGATCAGCGCCCGCCACCCGCGTTCGGGCCCCGCCCACAGCCTTCCCGATTCCGACCTCCTGGAGCAGGTGCTCGTTGGACTCCGCAACCTCTGAACGCAGCTCTGAACGCAGCGCCACCGGTCCCGCCCGAACGGAGCTGACCGCGACCGCCGACAACGGTCTGAAGATCGTCGTGGTCGGCGGCTTCGGCGTCGGCAAGACGACACTGGTCCGCTCCGTCAGCGAGATCCGTCCCCTCAACACCGAGGAGACGATGACGCAGGCCGGCCGGGGCATCGACGAGACGGGCGGCCTGGAAGGGCTGAGCGCCAAGACGTCGACGACCGTCGCCTTCGACTTCGGCCGCATCACGCTCGACGCGCGCAACGTCCTCTACCTCTTCGGCGCCCCCGGCCAGGAACGCTTCTGGTTCCTGTGGGACCGCCTGTTCTCCGGCACGCTCGGCGCGGTCGTCCTCGTCGACACCCGCCGCCTGGAGGACTCCTGGTACGCGATCGACCGCCTGGAGCACCACGGCACGCCGTTCATCGTGGCCCGCAACGACTTCGGCGGCCCCGCGCACACCGCCGAGCAGCTGCGCGAGGCGCTCGACCTGGACCCCGGGGTGCCGCTCATCGACTGCGACGCGCGCTCCCGCGAGTCCAGCAAGAACGTACTGATCACCCTCGTCGAGCACCTCCAGACGCTGTACGCGCACCAGCTGACCGCCGCCCAGGAGAACACCCCGTGACCTGCCCCGTAACCGGCGCCGCCCCCGGTCCCGTGCCGCTCTCCGGCCCCCGGTTCGCCACCGAACCCGCCCAGCTGTACCGGGAGATGCGGCGCGACCACGGCCCCGTCGCCCCCGTACTCCTCGACGGCGACATACCGGCCTGGCTGGTGCTCGGCTACCGCGAACTGCACCAGGTCACCGGCGACCCGCTCCTCTACAGCCGCGACTCCGAGCTGTGGAACCAGTGGCCGAACATCCCCGCCGACTGGCCGCTGCTCCCCATGATCGGCCACAAGCAGCCGTCGATCCTCTACACCGTCGGCGAGCGGCACACCCGCCGCGCCGCGATGATCGCGCACGCCCTGGAGGCGGTCGACCCCTTCGAACTCAAGGCGCACGCCGAGCAGTTCGCGGACGAGCTGATCGACCGCTTCTGCGGCAAGGGCACCACGGAGATCATCTCCGAGTACGCGATGCTGCTCCCGGTCCGCGTCCTCGCCCGCATCTACGGCTTCTCCGACGAGCAGGGCCCCGGCCTCGTCACCGCCATGAACGACATGATCGACGGCCGCGAGCGGGCCCTCGCCGGCCAGCAGCACCTCGCCTCCTCGATGGCCCGCCTCATCGCCGACAAGCACAAGGAGCCGGGCCCCGACGTCGCCTCGTACATGCTGGAGACGCAGCTCGCCAAGGACGGCTCCGGCTTCACCGACGAGGAGATCGCCCAGGACCTGATGGTGATGATGGCCGCGGGCCACCAGCCGTCCGCCGACTGGATCGGCAACTCGCTGCGGCTGATGCTCACCGACGACCGCTTCGCCGCCTCCCTGTTCGGCGGCCGGCACAGCGTCGCCGAGGCCATGAACGAGGTCCTGTGGGAGGACACGCCCACGCAGAACGTCGCGGGCCGCTGGGCCTCCCGCGACACCCAGCTCGGCGGCCGCCGCATCAACTCCGGCGACCTCCTCCTGCTCGGCCTGGCCGCCGCCAACTCCGACCCGCAGGTCCGCACCGACGGCTCCGCCCTGACCGGCGGCAACAGCGCCCACTTCTCCTTCGGCCACGGCGAGCACCGCTGCCCCTTCCCCGCCCAGGAGGTCGCCGAGGTCATCGCGCGAACGGGCATCGAGGTCCTCCTCGACCGCCTCCCCGACCTCGACCTCGCCGTCCCCGCCGACACCCTGACCCGCCGCCCGTCGCCGTGGCTGCGCGGCCTGACCGACCTGCCGGTGAGCTTCACCCCGACCCCGACCTCAGCGTTTGGAGACTCCAGATGACGCGCATCGCCCTGGACCCGTTCGTCACCGACCTCGACGCTGAGAGCGCACGGCTGCGCGCGGCGGGCCCGCTCGCCGAGGCGGAGCTGCCGGGCGGCGTACCGGTCTGGGCGGTCACGCACCACGCCGAGGCCCGCCAACTCCTCACGGACAAGCGGCTGGTGAAGGACATCGAGGTCTGGGGCGCCTGGCGGCGCGGCGAGATACCCGCCGACTGGCCGCTGATCGGCCTCGCCAACCCCGGCCGCTCCATGCTGACGGTCGACGGCGACGAGCACCGCCGTCTGCGCACGCTGGTCGCGCAGGCGCTGACGCCGCGCCGGATCGAGCGGATGCGCGCCCGCATCGCGCAGCTGACGGCGGGCCTGCTGGACGGCCTCCCCACGGGCTCTGAGGTAGTCGATCTGAAGGCTGGGTTCGCCTACCCCCTCCCCATGTACGTCATCAGCGACCTGATGGGCATCGACGAGTCGGACCACCCCCGCCTGAAGATCCTCTTCGACAAGTTCTTCTCCACGCAGACGCCCCCGGAGGAGGTCGTGGCGACGCTCGGCGAACTCGCCGAGATGATGGCCAAGACCGTCGCGGCCCGCCGCGCCGAGCCCGGCGACGATCTGACCAGCGCGCTCATCCAGGCCTCCGAGAACGGCGACCACCTCACCGACGAGGAAATCGTCTCCACTCTGCAGCTGATGGTCGCGGCGGGCCACGAGACGACGATCTCCCTCATCGTCAACGCCGTCGTCAACCTCTCCGCCCACCCCGACCAGCTCGCCCTGGTCCTGTCCGGGCAGGCCACCTGGGACGCGGTGATCGAAGAGACCCTGCGCTACGCCACCCCCACCTCGCACGTCCTGATCCGCTTCGCCGCGGAGGACGTCCCCGTCGGCGACAAGGTGATCCGCGCGGGCGACGCGCTGATCGTCTCGTACGGCGCGATAGGCCGCGACGAACAGGCCCACGGCCCGACGGCCGACGCCTTCGACATCACCCGCACGTCCCCCACCCGCCACATCTCCTTCGGCCACGGCCCACACGTCTGCCCCGGCGCGGCACTCTCCCGCCTGGAGGCGGGCGTGGCGCTCCCGGCTCTCTACGCCCGCTTCCCGAACCTGACGCTGGCCGTCCCCCGCTCGGACCTCCGCAACAAGCCGGTGGTGACGCAGAACGACTTGTACGAGCTGCCGGTACGCCTTCACGGCTAGCGCCGCGCAGGTTCAGCCCTCGCCGGCGGGAATCGCAGCCTCTCGCCGGCGGAAATTGCAGCCTCTCGCCGGCGGGAATTTCAGCCCCTCCGGCGTTTGAGGAGCGGGGTCCGGGGCGGAGCCCCGAGGCGTCCACCCCCGGGTGGCCGAGGATCAGGGAATCAGCCCCTCCGGCGATTGAGGAGCGGGGTCCGGGGCAGAGCCCCGCGGCGTCCACCCTCGGTGGCCGAGGATCTCAGCCGACGGACACAAACAAGACGGCGTGCCCTGAGCCGCTAGGCTCCCCCCGTGGCTGAGATCCAGATTCCCGCTGACATGAAGCCCGCCGACGGCCGTTTCGGCGCGGGCCCCTCCAAGGTGCGTACGGAGGCGCTGGACGCCCTGGCCGCCACCGGCACCTCCCTCCTCGGAACGTCCCACCGCCAGGCCCCGGTCAAGAACCTGGTGGGCCGCGTGCGTGAGGGCATCGCCGACCTCTTCTCCCTCCCCGAGGGGTACGAGGTGATCCTCGGCAACGGTGGCTCCACCGCGTTCTGGGACGTGGCGACGCACGGCCTGATCGAGAACAAGTCGCAGCACCTCAACTTCGGCGAGTTCTCCTCCAAGTTCGCGAAGGCGTCGAAGCTCGCCCCGTGGCTGGCCGAGCCGACCGTGATCACGAGCGACCCGGGCACGCACCCCGACCCGAAGGCGGAGGCGGGCGTCGACGTCTACGCCTTCACGCACAACGAGACGTCGACCGGCGTCGCGGCCCCCATCAAGCGCGTCGAGGGAGCCGACGACGGCGCCCTCGTCCTCGTGGACGCCACGTCCGGCGCGGGCGGCCTCCCGGTCGACATCGCCGAGACGGACGTCTACTACTTCGCCCCGCAGAAGTCGTTCGCGTCGGACGGCGGCCTGTGGATCGGCGTCTTCTCCCCGGCGGCGATCGAGCGCGCCGAGCGGATCCACGCGTCGGGCCGCCATGTCCCGGAGTTCTTCTCGCTCCCCACGGCGATCGACAACTCCCGCAAGAACCAGACGTACAACACGCCGGCGCTCGCCACGCTCTTCCTGCTCGCCGAGCAGCTGGACTGGATGAACTCGCAGGGTGGTCTGCAATTCACCACGGGCCGCACGGCCGCGTCGTCGCGCACGCTGTACGGCTGGGCCGAGGAGTCCAAGTACGCGACGCCGTTCGTGACGGACCCGGCGAAGCGCTCGCAGGTCATCGGCACGATCGACTTCGCGGACGAGATCGACGCGGCCGCTGTCGCGAAGGCGCTGCGCGCCAACGGCATCGTGGACACGGAGCCGTACCGCAAGCTGGGCCGCAACCAGCTGCGCGTCGCGATGTTCCCGGCGATCGACCCGGCGGATGTCGAGGCGCTGACCCGCTGCATCGACTACGTGATCGAGCGCCTCTGACGCTTCGCTGCGCGACCGGCCGCGGGTTCGTCGTGGCTGGTCGCGCCCACGCGGCGGAGCCGCATATGTCACAGTCCCGCGCCCCTTACGGGGCTCAGCGGCTCAACTGCTTGAACTTCCGTACCGCCAGCGGCAGGAACACCAGCGAGATCACGATCGGCCACACCACCGCCATCAGAACCGCGTTCTGCTCCACCCAACTGGAGCCTCCCGCACCGGGGTTGCCGAAGAGTTCACGGGTGGCCGTACCCGTCGACGAGACGGGGTTCCACGCGGCGACGGGCGCCAGCCAGTCCGGCATCAGGGACGGGGCCACGAAGACGCTGGAGATCATCGTGAGCGGGAACGCCACCGCGTAGAGGCCGCCCGCCGCCTCCGGGGTCGGCACGACGAGGCCGAGGAAGACGCCCACCCAGATCAGGCTGAACCGCAGGAACAGCAGCAGCCCGAAGGCGAGCAGCGTGTCGGCCAGGCCCGCGCTGGAGCGCCAGCCGATGGCGAGGGCGGTCAGCGCGAGGATGGTCAGCTCGGCGCAGGCGACGATGAGGTCGGCGAGGCCGCGCCCCGACGCCACCGCCGAGGGCGCCATCGGCATCGAGCGGAAGCGGTCGATGACGCCCTTTGCGGAGTCCGTGACGACGCCCATCGCGGTGTTCATGAACCCGAAGGCCATGGTCATCACGAACATGCCGGGCATCAGGAACTGCTTGTAGTCGCCGTCCTCGCCGCCGCCGGGCACTTTCATCGCCTCGCCGAAGACGAAGCCGTAGAGCAGCACGCTGATGATGGGGAAGCCCAGCTGCCAGGCGATGGTGACGGGCTGGCGCAGGAAGTGGGTGAGGTAGCGGCGGGTGACGTTCCAGCAGTCGGCGAGGGCCCAGAAGAGGCGCCCGTGCGCGGCCTGCGCGGTGCTGGTGGTGAGGGTGGCGCTCATGCGGCGGTCTCCGTTCCGTGGGGTGCGCCGGTCAGGCGCAGGAAGACGTCGTCGAGGCTGGGCCTGCGCAGGCCGATGTCCTCGACCGCGATGCCCTCGTCCCGCAGGGTCCGCGCCACCTCGGTCAGGGCGCCGACCCGGTCGGTCACGGCGGCCTGCACGCGGCGTTCCACGTCGACGGTGAGCGGTTCGCCGTCGCAGACGCGGGCGACGGCCTTCACGGCGGCGGGCAGGTCGGCGGTGTCGTGGACCACGACTTCGAGGTGGCTGCCGCCGACCGTGTTCTTCAGGCCGTCGGGGGTGTCGTCGGCGATGGCGCGGCCCCGGTCGATGACGGTGATGCGGGAGGCGAGCCGGTCGGCCTCTTCGAGGTACTGGGTGGTGAGCAGCACGGTCGTCCCGCGTGCGACCAGGTCCCGCACCGTGTCCCAGACTTCGAGGCGGCTGCGCGGGTCGAGTCCGGTGGTCGGCTCGTCGAGGAAGAGGACGGCGGGCGCGAGGATCATCGAGGCGGCGAGGTCGAGGCGGCGTCGCATGCCGCCGCTGTACTGACCGGCGCCCTTCTCCGCCGCGTCCTCCAGGTGGAACTGTTCAAGGAGTTCCTGGGCCCGCAGCGCCGCGCGCCTGCCGCCGAGGTGGAAGAGGCGGCCGAACATCTCCAGGTTCTGCCGTCCGGTGAGGATCTCGTCGACCGCCGCGTACTGCCCGGTGAGGCCGATGCGGCCGCGCACCAGGGCGGGCTCGCGCACCACGTCGGCGCCGGCGACCTCGGCGCGGCCGCCGTCGAGCCGGACGAGGGTGGAGAGGATCCGGACGGCGGTGGTCTTGCCCGCGCCGTTGGGTCCGAGGAGTCCGTGCACCGTGCCCTGCCGGACGTGCAGGTTGAAGCCGTCGAGGGCGTGCTTCTCGCCGTACCGCTTCTGCAGCCCTTCGGCCCGCACCGCGAAGCCGCTCCCGCTCCCGTTCCCATTCCCATTCCCATTCATCGACCGCCCCTTCACGCGCACACCGGACGACGCCCTTCTGGGTACGCCGTACTCAATAGAGAGTACACCGTACTCAGTTTCAGTGGGTACACCGTACTCAATTTCTGGGCCTGCGATTAGGGTGAGAACCATGACGAGCACCAAGGGCGGCGACGACCAGCGCACCGGCAGCGACATCACCCGCAGCCTGGAGCTGCTCTGGGGCGAGGGCGCCCGTCCGTCCCGGGGCCCCAAGCCGGGGCTCACGCTGGACCGGATCGTCACCGAGGCGGTGCGCCTCGCGGACGCGGAGGGCCTCTCGGCGGTCTCGATGCGCCGCCTCTCCACGGAGCTCGGCACCGGCACGATGTCCCTTTACCGGTACGTGCGGGGCAAGGGCGACCTCGTCGACCTGATGCTGGACCGCGTGTACGCGCCGCCGGAGGACGACGCCCCCTGGACCGGCACCTGGCGCGAGGGCGTGGAGACGTACGCGCGCGAGACCCTCGTCCTCTACCACCGCCACCCCTGGCTGCTCCAGGTCAACCAGGCCCGCCCGGTGCTCGGCCCCGGCGCCGTCGGCGGCCTGGACCGCACCCTGTCCCGGATCAAGCCGATGGGCCTGACCGATCCCGAACTGATCGGCGTGATCGTGATGACGGAGGGGTACGTCACCGGGGTCGCCCGTACCCAGGTGCACGAGGTGGAGGCGACGAAGAGGACGGGCCTGTCGGACGAGGCGTTCTGGGAGGCGCAGGCCCCGGTCCTCGAACGAGTCATGAAGAGCGGCCGCTACCCGACCCTCGCGAACCTCTCCGAGGACTCGTTCGGCCCGGACTTCGACCACTTCGAGTTCGGTCTGCAACGCCTGCTCGACGGCCTGGACGTCCTGGTGGCCCGCCGGGCCGAGGGGTGAGCCTAGGGGTGAGCGGACACAGGCCCTAGGGCCTGTCCGGCGGATCAGGTCGCGGTGGGGTGGCGGCCACCCGTCGGTGCAGGTGAGCGGGGTCTGGTGCGTCGAGATGCAAGGCGGAGGAGGGCGGCAACGCGATGGGGGTGCCCCTGCTCGAGCGGAGCCGAGAGCTCGGGGGAGTTGACAACCGACGACAACGCCGCAGGGTTGGGGGCTCCCCTGCTCGAGCGAAGCCGAGAGCTTGGGGAAGTGCCAGGGCCCGCGCCCCGCGGCATGATCCGCCGGACAGGCCCTAGTGCCTGCCCCCGCGCCGGCCCAGCCGCTTCAGCCCGAAGAAGGCCAGCAGGATGGCGCCGAGGACGACGGCACCGGTCTTGACGTTCCCGTCGATCCCGGAGTCCCCGCCCCCGTCCTGACCGGAACCCGCCCCGCCCGACGACGAGTCGGATCCGCCGCCTCCCGCCCCGCCCGGCGCCTCGACGGGCTCGACGTCGCTCTGCCCGCCCTCGGTGCCGTACATCAAGGTCGTGCCGTCCGTCGTGTACGTGACGGACTCGCCCTGCCGCTGCAGCGGCACGCTCAGCCGCCCCTTGCGCTGCGGCTTCTTCCCCTCGCCCTGCCACGCGTACCAGATGCCGCCGAAGTACCCGCGCACGGCGAGCTGTTCACCATCGGGCGAGAAGGCCCCGTCGGTCACCCAGAGATCAATCTCCCCGATACGCCGGAAGACATTGGTCCCCGAGGCGGACATCTGCTCAGGGCCCTCGTACAGCCCGCCGCCGTCCTCGTTCTTGCTGACGATGTAGATCCGCCCGGTCTTGGGATGCACCATCAGCGCCTCCGCGTCCCGCGCGCCGTCGGCGTACTTCACGACGTACTGCGTGGCGCGGACGGTCTGGTCCTTCAGCTGCTTCGGCTCGGGCAGCTTGTAGACCCATACGTTCGACCAGGTGCCGTTGAGGTTGTCGCCGATGTCACCGACGTAGATGTTCCCGTCGCCGCCGACCGAGATCGCCTCGACGTCACGCGGGGCGCCCACACCGGTCATGGTCACGGTGGCGACGGTCTCCCCCGTCTTCGAGTCGACCGCGTACAGGAAGGCGCCCTTGTCCTGGTCGTTGTGCGTCCAGTAGACGCCCGGGTGGGCGCGGGAGGCGGCGAGGCCGCTGGACTCGACGATCCGCGGGTCCTTGATGGTGAACCCGTCATGGTCATCGGCGGCGGCGGGCACGCTCACGGCGAAGACCAGCACGGCACCGGCAAGGACGGATGACGGAACAGCCCGAAGCGAACGCATGGGCCCAAGAGTGCCATCCGCTCCATTCACGCTCCGCGGCGGAGTGCGCAGCCTCACATCGCAGGCGGCCGCCCCCGTCCGGGATGATGTCCGGATGCTCAGGTTCATGTTCGTCGGCGACTCGATGACCATCGGAAGCGCCGGGGAACACACCTGGCGCTACCGGATGTGGCAGCACCTGCGCGACACCCTCGGCCCCGAGGGCGTCGCCGTGACCGGCCCCCGCACGACGCTCCACGACAAGGCGACGGGCGAACCCCTCTCCCACGACTACGCCCCCGACGTGCCCCCGGAGTTCCCCCGCCACCACCTCGCCGGCTGGGGCGAGGGCTGGCTCCACATGGCCCCCCAAATAGCCGCCGCCCTGCACCGCGACCCCGCCGACGTCCTCCTCATCTCCCTGGGCCTGATCGACCTGGGCTTCTACACGAACGCGGACCAAACGACGGCGAACGTCAGCGCCTTCATCACGGCGGCCCGCTCGACGAACCCCGGAATCCGGATGGTCCTGCTCCCCGTGATCCCGAACATCCGCGCGACATCGGATGCCCCGTTCGCGTCAGAGGTCTCCCACTTCAACGAACTCCTGGCGAAGACGGTGGCGGACCTGGACACGCCGGCTTCCCCCTTGCTCCTGGCCTCCCCTCCACTGTCGTACGACATCGAGGTGGACACGTACGACGGCACGCACCCGAACGCGTCCGGCGAACACAAGCTGGCGTCGGCGTTCGCGACCGCCCTGTCGCAGGGGTGGGGCATCGGCGGGCCCTACGCCACTCTTGCGGGCGATGACACCCCGCCGACTTTCGAAGTACTTTCAAAGTCATGAGCTCCAAGAGCACAGCCGCAAGCGCCGCATCCGCGGCCGCCGTGAACTTCTCCGAGTTGGTGAACAAGAACAAGCAGACGATCGCCCGTCTCGACGAGTCCCCCCGGCTTCTCCTGCGCCGCAGGGACGGCGAGGACCTCGTCCTCACCACGGCCGCACGGGCAGAACAGGACCAGACGGTGGTCTCGGCGGCGACGCGCATGCTGGCCGCGATGGCCCGCCGCGAACCCGGCAGCATGGAACTGCTCCTCGACATACTGCCGGAGGCCTTTCCCTGGGTCCGCTTCCTCCCCGAGGCAGACGTCCATGCCTTCGCCGTCGAACTGGTCGACACGATGCGCGCCGCCGACTCGATCTCCAACAGTGCGGCCGTGGCCCAACTCCTCATCGCGTGGCAGCACACGGCGGAGGCTCACTCCGACCCGGACCTGCTGGCAGCGCTGACCCGGGACCATGACACGGATTACGGCCAGGCGCAGGACCCCAGGACCACCGAATGACGGCGGGCCGCGGCGACCGCGCCGCGCCACCGTCCCCGGAAGGCCAGTGGGACGTCCGCTTCGCCGACGCGGCTGCGGCAAAGGGCTGGGAGAGCCTGTGCCGACAAGCCCGCGAGAACACGTACCGGGCCTGGCTCACGATGCGTACGGACCCGAGACCGGCCACCGAGACACAGCGTCAGCACCGCCTGAAGGGCACGCTGGCCCATGGGCCTTACCGGGGCCATACCTGTGAGCAGTGGCAGATCGAGGTGACGGGCGGCGGACGCCTCTGGTACCTCATCGACACGGCGCGCGACACGTGCTGGATCACCTACGCAGGCACAGCGCATCCCCGGGCCACGGATCGGTGAACGGCGTCGTGGGCAACCTCACGGCCCGAGGGCCGGGCAGGGGCCGGGCAGAGCTCAGTGCTTGAGTCCACCGATGACCGTCGCGATCTGCGTCCAGAATTCGGAGCTGCCGCCGATGTAGCTGAGGAACGGGATGAACAGTGCTGTGTTGTTGAGGGTGAACCAGCGCCGTAGGGCGGGGTCGATGGGCCACGTCGGAGCCTCGGTCAGAGCGCGGTGCCGGTCGAGGAGCACCTGGATTCGGCTGTTGAAGTCCTCATGTCCACTGGTGGCTTCGACCAGAGCCGCCTGGGTGGAACGGATGCGAGGGACGAGCCGGCTCGCCTGCGCCGCCCAACGCTCCGATTGCCGCTGCATCCGCTGGTGAACGGCGCCCATGGGCAGCAGGAACGCGAGCACCTCGAAGCCGATGGCAAGCGCGAGGAGCCACAGATAGATGGTGCGCCAGCCCTCGTAGTCGCCCGGCACCAGCGGTATGAAGATGTACCACGCGCCGAGGTAGACCGCGGGCAGGGCCACGATGAGCGACAACCGGAAGTGGAACCTTCCGATCGCGCGCAATCCGGCCGCTCCGTCCGGATGATCGGGCATCAAGTCGAGGATGCGTGAACGCCGGGGCAGCAATCGCCACACGTTCCCATAGGCCACCATGCGGCCGAGTCTCTGCCCCGCGACGGCCCCGCCCAGCGACTGGAACACCGGTGCCACCGCGTTGTGCGTCAGCGCATGCGCCAAGCCTCCCGGGGTGACGGAGACGAACACAAACCAGCTCAGTCCCAGCGCCCCGCCGACCACCGAGCCCGCGATCTTCTGGTTGCGACGACTGTGACGACGCACCGCTCGCCGGAGTATGCGCAACTCCCGGTTGTTCATGCGCAGCGTTCCGTCGTCCGCGAGGCTCCGCAGCGTGTCGTTGAGCGCTCCTTCCAGCGGTTCGCTCAGCTCCACCCCGATCAGGAATGTGAGGATTCCGCTGAGGTACAACCAGTCCCAGCCGTATCGGCTGAAGCCGGAAGCCATGGAAACACCCAGCACGGTAGCGACTGCCAAGGACACCAGCAGCAAGCGCCGCCGCGTCGCGGACATGGGCGCGGAGGCAAGCGAGTCGGCCGCGAGCGTGCCGATGGCCAGGACGGCCCAGGCATCCGCGAGCACCCGCCCGGGAGGCTCACCGCCGAGCACGTACTCAACGCCTCCGACGACGCCACCGACGAGCGCCGGAATGATCCACCGAAGCCGGCGCGAGACGGCGCCGGTGATTGCCGTGTGGCCTGAGACGATCCCGAGCAGCACTGGCCTGCCTCTCTGGAGTCCGGCTGAAGTCTGGTCCCGGCTCCGGCACCAGACGCATTCGGCGCGTAGAAGCCCTCCCCACTCATGGTTCCGACGGCGCCCGGCCGCTACGGTCCGGTGGAGACAGCGACACAAGGACGCAGCAACACAGGGACGCGCAGAAGGGTGACCATGATGGCTGCTGACGAAGCTACGCCGCAGGGATTCCGACGCTCCTCCTTCTGTAATCCGGAGGGCGGCTGTGTGGAAGTCGACCGACGCACGCGAGGAGCAGCGGTCCGCGGTTCCCAGGACCACGACGGTCCCGTACTCCTGTTCACCGAGGACGAATGGCGCGCCTTCGTCCAAGGCGTCAAGGCAGGCGAGTTCGACTGAGCCGTCAGGCCCTCGCCCTGTCGCACGCCAGTCGGTGACGCCAGGGAAGTGGTTGTGTACGGCCGCCGTCCCCCGCGCCCGATGCCTCTTGGACCCGGCACCGGCCGCATCGCGTCTCCGCCCCCACCGGCCGGAACACGTGCTCAGCCCCCGGCCCCGCGCACGTCACGAGGCCGGGCCTCGCAGCGTCCCCCGGAGAGGGCATCGGCTCCGCGCGGTCCGGGAGCTTCTGCACCAGGCGGTGTCGTACGAATCCCACCGCCGACCGGACCCCACCCGCAGGCAGGCCCGCCGTCAGCGCCTTGCGGAGGTCGGCGGCCGAGACGCCCCGTCGGAGCCACTCCGCCGCCGAACCCGCGAGGACTCTCGCCTCTCGTACGCCGAGCAGCAGGTCCCGGTGATCGTGGCGTAGGGAGAGCAACACCCGTTCGGCCGCAGCGAGTTGCGTGTCGGCTGGCGGCTCCGGGTCTTCGGGTGGGGGGTGGGGAAGGTTCTTCTCCCGTTGTTCTTCTGGGTAAGAGTCACCGGGTTCCCGCGTCCCCGGCCCGCCGACCGTCGGCGCCTGCACAGTCGGGGACGGCCCGTCGCCGACCCGGGCCCGGCCCGCCTCCTCACCCGTCAGGGTGACGTTCGCCAGGAGCTGTTCCGTGACCCAGCGGCCCCGGTCTCCCTGCCACCGCCACGCGTGCAAGTAGCCGGAGTCGGTGAGGAGTTGCTTGGCCCGCTGGTAGGCGCGGCCCTTGATGCCCAGTCGCGCCGCGTGTTCGCCGAGCGAGCGGGCGGAGACGTCCGCCTCGGAGAGCCCCTGCACGTACAGGAGCAGGATCTTCGCGTCGCTGTTCAGGCACTGATGCCGTACGACGTCGTGCGAAGCCTTCGTGTAGCGCCGGGTGGGCGCGATAGCATGCCGAAGCATCCCGGTGGACCTCTGATCCATTCGGTGGTGAAGGTCCTCGGGCGGTGTTGCTAGCACCTCCGGGGACCGCTCCACGCCCGGGCGGGCACAGAGCGTGATGACGCGGTCACCGTACCGCACGTTTAGTCGTCTCGTGCAACAAATCACC
Organism: Streptomyces sp. NPDC029674; assembly: GCF_044903205.1. Classification (NCBI taxonomy): domain Bacteria; kingdom Bacillati; phylum Actinomycetota; class Actinomycetes; order Kitasatosporales; family Streptomycetaceae; genus Streptomyces; species Streptomyces sp. NPDC029674. Next base: position 241,323 of record NZ_JBJDPY010000003.1, on the reverse strand, counting down.
CTCCACGAACGGGACTTCACTCGTGGGGCGTGACCTCCAGTCCAGCGGCCACGTGTAGCCATCCAGTGCGGGCACGCCCACGTAGGCGAGGTTGCCCGCGCGCCGGCTCAGCGCACGCGCACCGACGGGCCAGGTGTAGGAGTCCGCCGCCTGCGGGGGCAGCAGGAAGTAGAGGTAGCGCCCGCCCGTCGCCTCGCGGACGATCGGGCCCGCGCGGAAGTCCGTGAACTGCATCAGGTCGTACGCGACCTGCTCGCCCAGTGCGCCTTCGATCCGTACCGCGTCGAAGTGAATGCCCGCGTGCCGCAGGGCGTGGCCCGTCGCCGGGATCCAGTCGTGGACCCTGAGTGATGAGGTTTCCGAGTTCATGCGGCAGATGTTGTCGGGCGCTCACATACTGTGACCAGGGCTGAGCTTGGCCCGTGCGGCATTGTGCACTTGGGGAGGACATTGTGCGCTCTGGTGAACGAGGTTCAGAGTCGTTCGGTGCGTTGTTGCGGTTCTACCGCGAGCGGGCCGGCTTCACCCAGGAGGCGCTGAGTACGCGGGTGCAGTACTCCAAGTCGCAGGTGGCGATGGTGGAGCGGGGGGAGCGACCCCCCAAGGGCAAGTTGGTCGAGATTGCCGATGAGGTGCTGGGTACACAGGGTGCACTGCTGTTGCTCGCGGAGAAGGAGTTCGGCAAGAGCGGACTGCAGTTGTGGACCGAGGACTTTCTGGAGCACGAGAAGATGGCGCTGTCCATCCACTCCTACCAGGACCACGTGATGCCGGGGTTGCTGCAGACCGAGAGCTATGCGCGCGCTGTGTTCAACTGCGTATACCCGCCGCTGGATGACGCCGAGATCGACGAACGAGTGGCGAACCGGCTGGCTCGGCAGAAGCTCTTCGCTCGCAAACCCGTTGCTGTCCTCAACTTCATCGTGGAGCAGAGCGCCCTGACCCGCCCGTTGGGAGGCAATTCCGTGCTCAAGGAGCAACTGCGGAGCATGGTTGAGTTCGGGAACCTACGGAATGTCACGATCCAAGTCATGCCGCACGACAGGCAGACCCCCGTCGGCCCGATGAGGCCGATGATCCTGCTCGAGACAGCTGAGCGACGACAGCTCGCCTACATCGAAGGGCACATCGGCGGCTACTTCGTCAGCCAGCAGCCCGACTTGGGCAACTTGCAAGGCAAGTACGGGATGCTACGCACCCAGGCACTCACTCCCGAGGATTCCGCGCAGCTCATCGAGAAAGTGGCATGCGAACTATGAGTAACGGAACTACTTGGTTCAAGAGCAGCTACAGCCTCGGCGAGGGCGAATGCCTGGAGGCAGCCCTCACCTGGACCAAGGCCACCCACAGTGGCGACCAGGGCGGCGAATGCCTCGAACTCGCCGCCACCCCCTCCACCATCCACATCCGCGACTCAAAGCTGAACCCCGCCGGCCCCACCCTCCAGATATCCCCCGCCACCTGGACCGCCTTCCTGGCGGGCCGGGGCCACGACGGCACCGTCACACCCACCCGCTGACCGCGAACTTCGACCCCGCGCGCCGTACCTCGACCGCACCGGACCCGCCGAAGTGCGCGGGAAGCACCAACTCCCCCTCGTCCGCCGCGCGGCCGAGCACCCGGACGCGGGACTCCGCCGCCGCCCCGGGGTCCTCGCAGAAGCCGCTGCTGCAGCACGGTTCGAGGATCTGCACGGGCACGTGGAGGAGATCGCCGACGAAGACGGCGCGATCCGTACCGGAGTGGAGGCGCAGGACGGACGAGCCGGGGGTGTGGCCGGGGGCGGACTCCAGGGTGAGGTGGGAGTCGATGCGGTGCGTTCCCTCCCAGAGCACGGCCTGACCGGACCGTACGACGGGTGCGACGCTGTCGGCGAAGCCCGCCCGGTGGTCCGCGCGGACGGCGTCACCGCGCTCGGGGCCGAAGTAGGCGTGGTCGGCGGCGGGGATCAGGTACGTGGCGTTGGGGAAGGTCGGGACCCACTCCCCGCCCACGTCGCGCGTGTTCCAGCCGATGTGGTCCCCGTGCAAGTGCGTGTTGACGACGATGTCGACGTCCTCGGGGCGTACCCCGGCCGCGGCGAGCCGGTCGAGGTAGTCCGTGTCGAGATGCTCGAAGGCGGGCACACCGGGCCGCTCCCGGCCGTTGCCGATGCCCGTGTCGACGAGGACGGTGCCGCCCTCGCTCCTGAGCACCCAGGTCTGGATGACCGCGACGGCGTCGCCGGTGTCCGGGTCCCAGTGGTCGGGCGCCAGCCAGTCCGCGTTGTCCCGCCACACCTCCTCGGGCGCCTCGGGCACGATCGCCCGGGGCGGGAGCGCGAACCTCTCCACTTCGACGACGCGGCTCACCTCTACGTCGCCCAACATGACCTTGCTGCCCACTACTTCGCTCATAAGTTCACCGTAGGGAGCGTGCGGTGAGCGCCTCAATGCCCGATCACCTCAACCCGATACGCGTACGTCTCACCCGAACTACACTCCCGCCATGGACGTCGTCAGCGATGTGATCTCGGCGGTGCGGATCGGGCAGCCGTCCTCCGACCGTGTCCGGGTGTCCGGCCCCTGGTCCACCCGGCTTCCGTCCTACGACGGCGTGGGCTTCCACATGGTCCTGGAAGGGAGTTGCCGGCTGCTGCCGGACGGCGGCGGTGCCCCGGTCGTCCTCACGGCGGGCGACACGGTGCTGCTGCCGCGCGGCACGGGACACGTACTCGCCGACTCCCTCACGGACGTCCTCGGGGGCGGTTCCATCGCCGAGCGGGCGGTCCCCTTCGAGCACTGGCTGGGCACGTACGGGCTGCCGGTGGCGGACGGGGCCGACGGCGACGAACCTGCCGGCCCCGCCGTCGAGATGCTCTGCGGCAAGTACCGTCTCGACCGCGGCCACACCCACCCGCTGCTCGACGAGATCCCCGACATCGTCCACCTGCCCCGGCGGGCCGGCCGGTACCCGGAGTTGCAGGCCGCGATCGACCTGCTCGGCAGGGAGGCGGGCGCGGCCCGCTGCGGCGGGGACGTCGCCGTGTCCAGCCTTCTCGACCTGCTCCTGGTGTACATGGTGCGCGCCTGGCTGGCGGAGCCCGCCGCCGACGACCACCGCGCGGCCCGCTGGCCCGCCGCGCTCAGCGACCCGGTGGTGGCGGAGGCGCTGCGCGCTCTGCACGAGGCTCCCGAAGCAGCGTGGAGCAACGCCGAGTTGGCGTCCCGCGCCGGTGTCTCCCGCGCCACACTCGCCCGCCGCTTCACGTCCCTCGTGGGCCGCGCCCCCATGGCGTACCTCACCTGGTGGCGCATGACCCGCGCGGCCACACTCCTGCGCGACACCTCCGCCCCCTTGGACGCGGTGGCCCGCCAGGTCGGCTACAGCTCCCCCTACGCCCTCTCCCACGCCTTCACCCGTACGTTCGGCACGACGCCGGGCCGGTACCGGGGAGAGCGCCGGCTCGACGCGCTCAGGTCGCCCGCGTCAGCCGGTTCGCCAGCGTCGACATCGTGTACGTGCCGATGCCCATGACGACTTCGAGGGCGTTCCGCTCGGTGTAGCCGTGCGCGAGGAACGCCTTCAGCTGGTCGTCGTCGACGCCGCCCGCCGTCGCGAGGACGGTGAGCGTGAACCGGCGTACCGCTTCGAGGGCTTCGTCCTCCAACTCCCGGCCCTCACGCAGGGCCGTGATCAGTCCGGCCGACGCGCCCAGCTTGCGCAGCTTGCCCGTGTGCATCGTCACGCAGATGTGGCAGTCGTTGCGCGTCGCGACCGTCATGATGACGACCTCGCGGGCGACCGGGTCGAGGGTCGTCCGGTCGAAGGCCGCGGTCATCTCCAGGAAGCCGTTGAGGAGTTCGGGAGACTCGGCGAGACGGGCTACCGCGTTCGGTACCTGGCCGAAGGCGGCGGCGGTGCGTTCCATGGCCGCGCGTGAGGCGGGCGGCGCGGTTTCCAGTGTGTGCTCGGTGAACATCCGTACCCCCTGCGGGCCTGCTACGGCCCTACGATGGACAACATGGTTGACGATAAGAAGGTAAACCAGGTTGACGATGAGGGCAAGGGATATGGGGGAGGCAAGGGATACGAGCTGCCCCTGCTCCTCTTCGCCGGGTTCCGCACCCTCATCGACCGCCTGCACGCCGAGCTCGCCCGCCAGGGCCACCCCGACCTCCGCCCCGCGCACGGGTTCGCGATGCAGGCCATCGGGGCGGGCGGCGCCACCGCCAGCGAGGTCGGGCGGCGGCTCGGCGTCTCCAAGCAGGCCGCGGGCAAGACGGTCGACCGGCTCATCGCCCTCGGCTACGCGGCCCGCACCGACGACCCCGCCGACGCCCGCCGCAAGCTGGTCCGGCTCACCCCGCGCGGGTTCGACGCGCTGCGGCGGTCGGCGGCGGTCTTCGACGAGTTGCGGGCGGAGTGGGCACAGGCCCTCGGGGCGCGGCGGCTCGGCGAGCTGGAGTCGGGCCTTCGCACGGTCGTTCCCCCGGACGCGTTCCGGCTCGACGCGGCGGGGTGGCTGGGGGGCTCGTGACCGGACGAGGTCTTTGCCGTTGTACTCCTCAGCTGCCAGGGGAGGCGGCAGGGAGGGGCGAGCAGTGCCCATTGTGGGAAACGACAGCGCCGGAGCCGCCGGGGATGGTGGCGAACGGGCTCAGGTCCACCAGTTGCTCCAGTTGCTCCACCGGACCCCGTTCCGTGGTCTCGGTTACGTCGCCCAGGCCATCGATGGCGCGACCATCATGACCGCGCAGCGTCAGGGCCACCGGCGGATCGCACACGACATCGCTGACCAGTTGCGCTGCAAGTACCCTGGCGAGTCCCCCACCTCGGACCGGCGCATCGACTTCCCGGGACACTTGAACGTCTTCGTGCCCCATGTCGTGGCAATCCGGGAAGGCAAGGCTCCCGCCCCCGATGGCCGCTGGCGCTGCACAGACATCGATGTAGTCGTCGAAGTCACCTGCGGCAGCACCTCGCACTACAACTTCGGTCCCAAGTTGACCGCGTACGCCACTGCCCAAGTCCCGCTCTACTTCATCGCGGACCCCACCACGGCGAAGTGCCACCTCTTCTCCCATCCCAAAGACGGGGACTATCTGAGCCGGCTGACGGTGGCCTTCGGCCTGGAGGTCGACCTGACGGCAGCAGCCCCCGATCTCATCCTCAAGACCGACCGCTTCCCCCGCGACTGACCGAGCCCCCCTTGCCTAGAGCCCACTCCACCCCGTTGGCTATGACCTCATGAGGTACACGCAGCTGGGACGCACAGGGCTCAAGGTCAGCCGGCTCACGCTCGGCACCATGAACTTCGGGCCGCTCACCAACGAACCCGACAGCCACACACTCATGGACGCCGCACTCGACGCGGGCGTCAACTACTTCGACACCGCCAACGTCTACGGGCAGAGCGCCGGCAAGGGCCGCACCGAGGAGATCATCGGCACCTGGTTCACCCAGGGCGGCGGACGGCGCGAGAAGGTCGTGCTCGCCACCAAGGTGTACGGGAACATGACCGCGGACGGCGACACCACCTGGCCCAACCACGACCGCCTCTCCGCGCTCAGCATCCGCCGCGCCGTCGACGCGTCGCTCAAGCGGCTGCAGACCGACTACATCGACATCTACCAGTTCCACCACATCGACCGGCAGACGCCGTTCGAGGAGATCTGGCAGGCCATCGACGTACTCGTGCGGCAGGGGAAGATCCTCTACGCCGGGTCCTCCAACTTCCCCGGCTACAAGATCGCCCAGGCCAACGAGACCGCCCGGCGGCTCGGCAGCTACGGCCTCGTCAGCGAGCAGTGCCTCTACAACCTCGCCGCGCGCGACGCCGAGATGGAGGTCATCCCCGCCTCCCAGGACTACGGCCTCGGCGTCATCCCGTGGTCGCCGCTGCACGGCGGGCTGCTCGGCGGCGTGCTGAAGAAGGAGGGCGAGGGCTCGCGCCGCACCGGGGGGCGCGCCGCCGCGGAGCTCGCCAAGCCGGAGGTCCGCGCGCAGGTCCAGGCGTACGAGGACCTGCTCGACAAGCACGGGCTCGAACCCGGCGAGGTCGCGCTGGCCTGGCTGCTGACCCGGCCCGGCGTCACCGCGCCGATCGTCGGCCCCCGCACGGCGGAGCAGCTCGACTCCGCGCTGCGCGCCGTCGAGCTGGAGCTGCCTCCGGAGGTCCTCGACGGGCTCGAGGAGATCTTCCCGGGTCCCGGCCCGTCGCCGGAGTCCTTCGCCTGGTGAAGCGGGGCTGACGGTGGGGCGGTGGTGTCCGCGTCGGCTAACCGCCGAGCGCGGCCGCCACCGCCACCACGACGAACATCAGCACGAGCACACCGGCCATGATCCGGTTTCTGGTCTTCGGGTCCACACCGTCGAGGTTAACCGGCTCCGCCCGGCACCCGGACGCCGCCTCCCAGAACCCAGCTCCCGACCGCCTCGTAGCGCGGCCGCTCCCCCGGCACTCCGCTCCTCGGCAGATTGCTGCGTACGAGGGTCAGCTCGCGGACGGTCCACGCGGTGCCCTCGAAGGAGCCGAGGGCGTCGGCGTACGGCTTGAGGTCCGGCTCGCCGCGGCCGCGCGCCACCGTGAGGTGCGGGCGGTAGTGCCGGTGCTGCTCCTCCATCGTGACGCCCGCCTTGCGGGCCGCCGCGTCCGCCCGCGCGGCCAGCAGCCGCAGCGCGGCCACGTCGCCCGTGGCGCCCGCCCACAGCGCCCGGTCACCGAAGTGTCCGCCGCCGCGCAGGGAGAGGGTGAACGGCGGCGTGCGGTGCGCGGCCCGCTCCAGGCGGGTGGTCAGGTCCCGCACCGTCCCCTCGTCGACCTCCGCCATGAAGGCGAGCGTGAAGTGCCAGCCGTCGCGGGCCGTCCAGCGCAGCTCGTCGGCGCCGGGCAGCTCCCGCAACGCGCTTGTGGCGGTGGCCAGTTCGGCGGTCACGGAGCCCGGCGGGAGGACCGCGGCGAAGAGTCTCATGGGGCTGAACGCTAGCCTCCCTCCATGAGCGACTCGGAGCACATAAAGATCCGGCCTGGCGGTGCCGACGACATCCCCGCCGTCCTCGCACTCTTCGACGGAGCCGTCGAGTGGCTCGTCTCGCGGGGCCGCACGGGGCAGTGGGGCACCACGCCCTGGTCGGAGAATCCGAGGGCCGTCGCGCTGGTCGAGAAGTACCTGACGACGGGCGAACCGTGGATCGCGGAGATCGGCGGCGAGGTGGCGGGCACGGTGACGCTCACCGACGGGCCCGGCGGCGACATCATCCCGGAGGCGGACGAACCCGAGCGGTACGTCCATCTCCTGGTCGCCGACCACCGCCGCTTCGCGGGCCGCGGCGTGGGCCGCGCGCTGCTCGCGCACGCCGCGGAGGAGACCCGCAGGCAGGGCGTGTCCCTGCTCCGGGTCGACTGCTACCGGAGCGAGGACCGCGCCCTCGTCGCGTACTACGAAAGCAACGGCTTCACCGCCACGGCCCCCTTCACGGGGCCCGACGGCAGCTGGCCCGGCCAGGTACTCGCCAAACGCGTCTGACACCGCACGCGCCGCGCGCAGGGCGCGGAATCACCTTCACCCGCAGGTCCGCCGCACGCCAGGCACGTCCAACACCACCCACCGGGCACGCCCGACGCCACTCGCGCCCCGCGCACGGCGCAGAACCGCCTTCGACGGCGGGTTGGCGGCACGCTGCGGCATCAGCCCGTGCCGGCGCCGGCACGGCAGCTGGCCCGGCCAGGTGCTCGACAGACGCGTTGACGCCGCACGCCGGGCGCCGGGCGCGTCCGACGCCGCTCGCCCCCCGCACGGCGCAGAGCCGCCTTCGACGGTGGGTTGGCGGCACGCCCCGGCATCACCCCGGGCCGGCACCGGCAGCTGGCCCGGCCAGGAGCTCGCCAGGCGCGTCCGACGCCGCTCGGGCCCCGCGCGGAATCACCTTCGACCGCAGGTCGACGCACACCGCGGCATCAGCCCGGGACGGCACCGGCACGGGCGCGCCAGGCATGCGCCCGGCGCGGCCGAACCCCTCGGGCACCCCGCAAGCCGCGCCGGCGTCACGCCGCCGTCGCCAGCTCCCGTTCCCTAGGTACGAACTGCACGTGCCGGTGGCCGGGGCGCAGGTCGACCTTCAGGCGGAGGTTGGCGGCGCGGGCCAGCATCAGGCCTACGGCGATCGCGGCGAGCGCGCAGACGAGGCCGCCGACGGCCATGCTGATCCGCACGCCGTACGCGTCGGCGAGCCAGCCGAAGAGGGGGCCGCCGAGCGGTGTGCCGCCGGTGAAGACCATCATGAACAGCGACATGACGCGGCCCCGCATCTCCGGGTCCGTGGCCATCTGGACGGAGGAGTTGGCGGTCACGTTCACCGTCAGGCCGAGGATGCCGATCGGCACGATCAGCGCGACGAACATCCACAGGTCGGGCGCGAACGCCGCAGCGATCTGGAGGACGCCGAAGGCCCCCGCCGCGCCCGCGAGCAGCCGCATCCGCGACGTGCCCCGGCGGGCCGCGAGCAGCGCGCCGGCCAGCGAACCGATCGCCATCAGGGTGTTGAAGAGCCCGTACATCCCCACGCCACCGTGGAAGATGTCGTCCGCGAACGCGCTCAGCCAGATCGGGAAGTTGAAGCCGAACGTGCCGATGAAGCCGACGAGGACGATCGGCCAGATCAGCTCGGGGTTCTTCGAGACGTAGTTCAGGCCCTCCCGAAGCTGCCCCTTCCCGCGCGCCTTGCGCGGCGTGTGCTGCAGCTCGGAGGTGCGCATAAGGAGCAGGCCCGTGAGCGGCGCGAGGAAGGACAGGCCGTTGGCCAGGAACGCCCAGCCCGGTCCGACGGCAGCCGTCAGCGCGCTCGCCACGGCGGGGCCGATGAGGCGGGCGGACTGGAAGTTGGCGGAGTTCAGCGAGACGGCGTTGCGGACCTGGTCGGGGCCGACCATCTCGGACACGAAGGACTGCCGCGTCGGGTTGTCGACGACGGTGACGAGACCGGTGAAGAAGGCCGCGAAGTAGACGTGCCAGACCTGAACGTGCCCGCTGAGCGTCAGCGCGGCGAGGAAGAGCCCGCTGAGACTCATCGCGCCCTGCGTGACGAAGAGCAGGTTCCGCTTGGCGAAGCGGTCGGCGATCACACCGCCGTACAGGCCGAAGAGGAGCATCGGCAGGAACTGCATGGCCGTGGTGATGCCGACGGCCGCGGAGGAGCCCGTAAGGCTCAGCACCAGCCAGTCCTGGGTGATGCGGGCCATCCAGGTGCCGGTGTTGGAGACGACCGCTCCGGTCGCGAAGAGCCGGTAGTTGCGGATCTTCAGCGAGCTGAACATCGAAGCTTTGCGGGGGCGGTCGGGCTTGTCGAGGGTGGTTGGTGCGGGGGCGGAGTGTGCTCCGGGTCCCGAACTCAAACTTGGTTCGCCTCCTTGGCGTACGGGGCAGAGGGCAAGGGCCTCTGCTCGATTCGGACGAATATGTTGCTTATGTCGCTTACAGGTGGGCGAGCTTCTCCAGGACCGGGGCGGCGGCGCGCAGCCGCTCCCACTCGTCCTGGTCGAGATGCTCGACCAGCCCCGCCAGCCAGGCGTTCCGCTTGCGGCGGCTCTCTTCGAGCATCGCCTCGGCGGTCTCCGTCTGGGTCACCACCTTCTGGCGGCGGTCCTCGGGGTGCGGTTCGAGCCGGACCAGGCCCTTGGCCTCCAGCAGGGCCACGATGCGGGTCATCGACGGCGGCTGCACGTGCTCCTTGCGGGCGAGCTCGCCCGGGGTGGCGGAACCGCAGCGGGCGAGGGTGCCGAGCACCGACATCTCGGTCGGGCTCAGCGATTCGTCGACCCGCTGGTGCTTGAGTCGACGGGACAGGCGCATCACAGCGGAGCGCAAGGCGTTCACGGCGACGGCGTCGTCACCATGGGAGAGGTCCGGCATGTTCGTTAGCGTAACTCATTACCCTGGCTAAAGACCACCCGGTTTCCCAGAGGCCCCGCGCCTACACGGAACGAGCGCCCGGACCACAGGGTCCGGACGCTCGTCGGGGTCGGGGCTGGTGCCGTTCGCGCTTACGTCAGATTCAGCGCCGGCATCAGGTAGTAGAAGGCGAACACCGCCGACACCGCGTACATCGCGACCGGCACCTCACGGCCCCGCCCGGAGGCCAGCCGCAGCACGGTGAAGGTGATGAAGCCCATGCCGATGCCGTTCGTGATCGAGTACGTGAACGGCATCATCAGCATCGTCACGAACGCGGGGATGGCGATCGTGTGGTCCGCCCAGTCGATCTGCCGGATGGACCCGGACAGGATCAGGAAGCCGACCGCGAGCAGCGCGGGCGTGGCCGCCTGGGACGGGACCATCGTGGCGAGCGGCGTGAGGAACAGCGCGACGGCGAAGAGGCCGCCGGTGACGACGTTCGCGAAGCCCGTGCGGGCACCCTCGCCGACACCCGCCGTGGACTCCACGAAGCAGGTGGTGGCGGAGGAGGACGAGGCGCCGCCCGCGGCGACCGCGATGCCGTCGACGAAGAGGACCTTGTTGATGCCGGGCATGTTGCCGTTGGCGTCGGTGAGCTTGGCCTCGTCGCCGACGCCCATGATCGTGCCCATCGCGTCGAAGAAGCACGAGAGCAGCACGGTGAAGACGAAGAGGACGCCGGTCAGGATGCCGACCTTCTCGAACCCGCCGAACAGGCTGATCTCGCCGACGAGCCCGAAGTCCGGCGTCGAGACAGGGTTGCCGGGCCACTCCGGGCTGGTCAGGCCCCAGGAGGGGATGTCGGCCACGGAGTTGATGATCATCGCGACGAGCGTCATGACGACGATGCTGATCAGGATCGCGCCGGGCACCTTGCGCACCATCAGCGCCAGTGTGAGCAGCACACCGAGCGCGAAGACGAGGACGGGCCAGCCGTTGAGGTGGCCGTCGCCGCCGAGCTGCAGCGGGACCGTGGTGTGCGCGGCGTCCGGCATGCGCGAGACGAAGCCGGAGTCGACGAGGCCGATCAGCATGATGAAGAGGCCGATGCCGATCGCGATGCCCTTGCGCAGGCCGAGCGGCACGGCGCTCATCACGCGCTCCCGCAGGCCGGTGGCGACAAGCAGCATCACCACGAAGCCCGCGAGGACGACCATGCCCATCGCGTCGGGCCACGACATGCGGGGCGCGAGCTGGAGGGCGACGACGGTGTTCACGCCGAGGCCCGCGGCGAGCGCGATCGGCACGTTGCCGATGACGCCCATGAGGAGCGTGGTGAAGGCGGCGGTGAGCACGGTCGCGGTGACCAGCTGCTTGTTGTCGAGCTGGTGCCCGTACATGTCCTTCGCGCTGCCCAGGATGATCGGGTTCAGCACGATGATGTAGGCCATCGCGAAGAAGGTGGCGAGGCCGCCGCGGACCTCGCGGGCGAGGGTCGACCCCCGCTCGGAGATCTTGAAGTACGCGTCGAGCCCGTTCTTCGGGGGCTGCGGCGGTTCTTTGCTGGCGTCGACCGGGGCAGTGGCCGAGGAAGGCATGCGGGACCTCGTGGACTCAGAGACGGGGGGAAATCGGGAAGATCGTTGCGCGATGGCTTCTGATCGAATTGGCTTTTCATACGAAAGCAATCGGCCATTAACGAGCCGTTTCAGTATGAATACATGAGAGCGAAATCGCTATCTCCGCGCGTAGACCCTTGCGGGACAACGGGCGTACGGGACGTGCGCGGGCCGACGAGCGGGCCTCGTAAGGTGTACCCATGGCGAAGTGGACCCCTAAGCACGAGGCGCCGGAGCCCCTTGAGGGCCCCGTGGTCGCCACCATCACGGGCGGCACGATCCTCTGGTTCGTCCTCTTCCTGGTCCAGCTGCCGTTCTACGGCTGGTTCGACGACCGCGACGCGACGTGGTGGGTGTGGACCTGCCTGGCCGGCGCGGGCCTCGGCCTCATCGGCATCTGGTACGTACGGGGGCGCGACGCGGCGATCAAGCGCGCCGAGGCGGCACAGCCGCAGCAGTGACACGTACGACCACGGGACCGGTCACGTCCTACCCTGGTCGGATCTTTGGGGCATTCAAGGGGTGAAGCCCCAGTACCGCCCTTACCGTCGAATGCATGACGCATATCGACGCGGGCGCCGAGCTCGACCCGGTCCACCCGGTGCCGCCCCCCAAAGGGCGGGCCACCGGCCTGACCACCGCGGAGGTCGCCGAGCGGGTCGCCCGCGGCGAGGTCAACGACGTACCGGTACGCAGCTCCCGCTCCCTGGGCGAGATCATCCGGGCCAACGTCTTCACCCGCTTCAACGCCATCATCGGCGTGCTCTGGGTGATCATGCTCTTCGTGGCGCCGATCCAGGACAGCCTCTTCGGCTTCGTCATCGTCGCCAACACCGGCATCGGCATCATCCAGGAGTGGCGGGCCAAGAAGACCCTGGACTCGCTCGCCGTCATCGGCGAGGCGAAACCCACCGTCCGGCGCGACGGCAGGGCGGCGGAGATCTCCACCTCCGAGATCGTCCTCGGCGACGTGGTCGAGCTCGGCCCCGGCGACAAGATCCCGGTGGACGGCGAGGCCGTCGAGACCGACAGCCTGGAGGTCGACGAGTCGCTGCTCACCGGTGAGGCCGACCCCGTCGTCAAAAAACCCGGCGACAAGATGATGTCCGGCTCGTTCGTGGTCGCGGGCGGCGGCGCCTTCACCGCCACCAAGGTCGGCCGCGAGGCGTACGCCGCACAACTCGCCGAGGAGGCCTCCCGCTTCACGCTCGTCCACTCCGAGCTGCGCTCCGGCATCTCCACGATCCTCAAGTACGTGACGTGGCTGATGGTCCCCACCTCCATCGGCCTGGTGATCTCCCAGCTCGTCGTCAAGGACGACAACTTCAAGGAGTCCATCGCGTACACCGTCGGCGGGATCGTCCCCATGATCCCCGAGGGGCTCGTCCTCCTCACCTCCGTCGCCTTCGCGATCGGCGTGATCCGGCTCGGCCGCAAACAGTGCCTCGTCCAGGAGCTCCCCGCGATCGAGGGCCTCGCCCGCGTCGACACGGTCTGCCTCGACAAGACCGGCACCCTCACCGAGGGCGGCATGGACGTCACCGAGCTGCGCATGCTGAACGGCAGCGACGAGGCGTACGTCCGCAAGGTCCTCGGCGCCCTCGGCGAGTCCGACCCCCGGCCCAACGCCTCGCTCCAGGCCGTCATCGACGCCTACCCCGACAGCGAGGATTGGCGCTGCACCGAGTCGCTGCCCTTTTCCTCCGCCCGCAAGTACAGCGGCGCCTCCTTCAGCGAGGGCGACGGCACCGACTCGACCTGGCTGCTCGGCGCGCCCGACGTGCTGCTGCCCGACGGCGACGCGTCCCTCACCGAGGTCGAGGAGCTCAACCAGCAGGGCCTGCGCGTGCTTCTCCTCGCCCGTGCGAACGGCGCCCTCGACGACCCCGACGTCGCATCCGGGGCACGGGCCACCGCACTGGTCGTCCTCGAACAGCGCCTGCGCCCCGACGCCGCCGACACCCTGCGCTACTTCGAGGAGCAGGACGTCGCCGCCAAGGTCATCTCCGGCGACAACGCCGTCTCGGTGGGCGCGGTCGCCGGGAAGCTCGGCCTGCCCGGCGCGGAGAACACCGTGGACGCGCGCAAACTGCCCGCCGAGCGGGAAGAGATGGGCGAGGCCCTCGACGACAACTCCGTCTTCGGCCGCGTCACCCCGCAGCAGAAGCGCGACATGGTGGGCGCGCTTCAGTCACGCGGCCACACGGTCGCGATGACCGGCGACGGCGTCAACGACGTCCTGGCCCTCAAGGACGCCGACATCGGTGTGAGCATGGGCTCCGGCTCGGAGGCGACGCGGGCGGTCGCCCAGATCGTCCTGCTCAACAACAGCTTCGCGACGCTGCCGTCCGTCGTCGCCGAGGGCCGCCGCGTCATCGGCAACATCACGCGCGTCGCCACGCTGTTCCTGGTCAAGACCGTCTACTCGGTGATCATCGCGCTGCTCGTGGTCTGCTCGCAGGTCGAGTATCTCTTCCTGCCGCGCCACCTGACGCTGCTCTCCACCCTGACGATCGGCGTCCCCGCGTTCTTCCTCGCGCTCGCCCCCAACAAGGAGCGCGCGAAGCCGCACTTCGTCCGCAGGGTCATGCGGTACGCGATCCCCGGCGGCGTCATCGCGGGCGTCGCCACCTTCGCGACGTACCTGCTCGCCCGGCACCACTACGAGGGCGCGGGCGCGCGGGAAGCCGAGACCAGCGCGGCGACCCTGGCGCTGTTCCTGATCGCCATGTGGGTGCTCGCCATCATCGCCCGCCCCTACACGTGGTGGCGGATCGGCCTCATCGGCGCGATGGGTCTCGGCTTCCTGCTCGTCCTGACCGTGCCCTGGCTCCAGGACTTCTTCCAGCTGAAGCTGGTGGGCACGACGATGCCGTGGGCGGCGGTCGCGATCGCGGCGGTGGCCTCACTGGCTGTCGAGGTCGTCTACCGCGTGGTAGACCGCCGCTTCCCCGCCTGACGGCGGGCGGCCGCTACTCGGCGTCGACTACTGGACGTCGACGAAGTCGCTGGTCGACGTCACGGACGGGGTCGTGGACGTGCCCGCGAAGACGTAGCGGTAGTAGCCGTCGGCGGAGGCCGTCACCGTGGTCTTCAGGTTGCCCCTGGTGTCGGACTTGACCGTCTTGAGCGTCGTGTAGCTGGTGGCGCCCTTCTTCTTGTACTGCAGCTTCACGTCCTGCTTGGTGTAGCCGGCGTACTTCGAGGTCTCCCAGTTGGCCCGGGTCAGGGCGCCGGTGACCGTGAGGGTCTTGCCCTTCTTGATGGGCTCGGGGGAGGCGTTGGTGGTGAGCTTGGCGGCGCGCTTCACGGAGACGCTGGTCGGGTACGAGTCCTTGGAGACGTAGTCGCCGTCCTTGCCCTGCGCGATCGTCCAGACCTTCCACTTGCCGGCCAGGATGTTGCTGTAAATGTTCACGTTCGGGTCGGCGACGACCGTGACGGTGCAGGTCGAGGTGGTCGCGTCCACGGCCTTGCAGTCGCCGTTCTCGGCCTCGGGGACCATCGAGCCGTCGATGTGCTCTTCGTCGAAGGACGTGCCGTGCCACAGGAACGCGACGGCGTCCTCGATGCCGGACGGGTCCGTCGCGGTGACCGCGATCTTGACCGTCTTCTTGGCGGAGGTGCCGACGACGATGTCCTTGCCGCCGTTGACGGTGATCTTCGTGATCTTGGTGTCGCCCTCGACCTCGTCCGCCGGAGCCTTGGCGACGAAGGAGGAGAGGTTCGGAGCCTTCGGTGCGTCGTCGGCCTGGGCGGCCGGGACAGCGAGTGCGGACAGGGCCAGGGTGCCGGACAGTGCGGCCACGGTGGCACGGATGCGCATGTGTTTCCCCAGTTGGAGAAGGGGGCCCCGCGGTGCGTTGCCTTCACGCGGGGCCCGAGTGATCTAGGAGTCTGTTGACTCGCAAGATCAGACACGCGACCGGCACGAACGGTTGTACGACAAGTGAAGAAAATGTGACCGCGTGGGAAGTCAGTCGAACCAGCGGTCCCGAGCCAACTCCGCCGTGCGTGACGGATCTTCGAGGAGCGCCGCCACCTCGAAGCGCCGCGGCCACTGGCCCGCCGCCCAGGCGAGCCCCGCCGCCACGCCCTCCAACGTCGCCGCGTGCACGACGCCGTCCGGGGTGCGGCGCCAGTCCAGCTCCACGCCGCCCGCGACCAGTTCGTCGTACTCGACGTACGTCTGCGGGGTCGCGGAACCCAGCAGGGTCCGCACGGACTCGGGCACCTCGTGCTCGACGCCCTCCCCCACCGGCTCCACGGCCGCCGTCTCGCTCAGCCGCCGCACCTGGAACAGATCCGCCAGATCGCCCGCCTTGCGCGGCTCCACGGGCAGCAGCGCCACACCGCCCGCCAGCGGCAGCAGATCGGGCGCGTCGGCGACCACCGCGTCCGCCGCGTCGACCACCACGACATCGCCGTCCACCACCGCGCGCAGCTCGTCCGGGAGCGTCACCTGCTCCGGGTCGAGGTCGGCCAGCGCCCCGTACAGGGCGTGCAGTTGGGCGGCCGAAACGGGACGCTCCGGGTCCGCGAGCCGGTCGAGCAGCTCGGCCGCGCCGCCCGGCTCCTCCAGGAGGGCGGCCACGGACGTCCGTACGCCCAGCGCCCGCAGCACCTGCTCGTCACCGAACCCGGACGCGTCCGCCGCGTCGTAGAGCCCGACCAGAAGCGGATCGCCGCCCTCCGCCCGCAGTCCCGCGGGCCGGCGGCCGTCGAGGACCGGGTGGCCGCGCAGCCACCACGCCGTGTACGAACGGACCGTCTCCGTCGTGCCGTCCGGCAGCAGCACCCGCAGCGGCTGCGTCAGCGCGTCCCGCAGCGGCGGGCGCGACAGCATCGCCAGCGCCTGCGGCCAGCAGTCGTCGTCGACCAGGTCGAGATCCCGTACGGCGACGATCTCCGTGGCCACCGGCGGCACCGGAGTGTCCGGCAGCCGGTCGAGGACGTCCTCGCACCACACGTCCACGGCGTCCAGCAGACCCGCGTCGTCCGGCTCGGCGAAGTCGCCCTCGCGCGGCTCCAGTTCGTCGGGGTCGAGGACGACATCGGTGGCGCGTACGAGGGCGAACGTGGCCAGCACGCCACAGGCCGCGAGCGGCTGCTCGCCCCAGCGCTCGGCCAGCTCCTCGTCCGCCAGCGCCAGTTCGTCCTCCCGCATGACCTGCGCGAAAGGACTGCCCGGCAGGACCAGCTCACCCGCCGGCGAGAGCTCACCGTCCTCGTCGGGCAGCGCGAGGGCGGCCAGCCACGGCTCGTCGCCCGGCGCGAGGTTCGCGTCCCGTACGAGCGCGAGCACGACGTCCGCCAGCTCCTCGGCGTCCAGCGCGTCCTCGTCCCACGTGTCGTCGTCGAGGGACGCCGCCACGGCGGCCCGGACCTGCGGCGTCGTCAGGACGGCGCGCGGCGTCGCGGGCAGCGCGCCGAGCTTCTCCAGGAGGGGGTGGACGGCGTCCGGGTGGGCGACCTTCAGGCCGAGGCGGGCCAGGGACGCCGGATCGCGCTCGTCGCCGGAGGCGGGCAGCAGAACGTGCCGGGGCCCGATCGTCGTACGTCCTCCCCCAGAGCCGAAAGCCTGGGAGGTGCCCCCAGCGAGCGGCACCGGCAGCCCGGACAGCCGGTCCGGGTCGACCCCCGCCAACGTCTCGTACAGCCGCCGCCACCAGCCCGGCTCCCGTTCCAGACCCGCGAGCCGGTCGATCGCCTCGGTCAGCGGAACACGCGCGACCCCGAGCGTGCGCAGCTCCGCGCGGCGTTCAAGGCCCGCGGGCAGCAGGCTCGGCAGCACCTCGGCGAGCACCCGGACGGTATCGGCGCCGGCGCCCTCCACGACCTCCGCGTCCCGCGGCCGCAGGGCCTCCGGCAGCTCGTCCTCGTCCTCCTCGGCGCGGGGCAGCGCCGGCGGCAGGAAGGCGGTGCGGGGCAGCCGGTCCAGGATGCCCTGCCGCAGCGCGCCGTCCAGCTCGCTCCTGCCGAGCGGCCCCGGCACGAGGGAGATGATCTCCTCCGTGACCGGCCGCCAGTCGGCAAGCAGCTCCACGTACGCCTCCGCGGCCCGCTCCACCAGGAAGTCGGTCAGCGGCCCCGGCGCCGCGTGCCGCCGCTCGGTGTCCAGCGGGAACGACGCGAGGAGCAGCGCCGGTACGCCCAACGGCTCGTCGCTCGGCGTCGGCGCGTGCACGACGGGGGTGGTGCGGGGCCGCTCCGGAGCGCCCTCGCGCCCCACCGGCACCGCCCACGTGACGGACCAGTACGGGCGCAGCCGCTCCTCGACCGGCCGGTCCTTCAGGAGTGCGGCGTCGAGCGGCCCCTGCCGGCTGACGGTACGCCAGCGGGTGGTGCCGTCCCGGCTGTCCTCGATCACGGTGTACGGGGCCTCGGCGCGGCGGCGCAGCGTGCGGGTCGTCCCGTCCGGCGTCTCGACGCTCACCTCCTCCAGGCCCGGCAGGGCGAGGAGCAGCGCGTCGTCGACCCCGTCGAGCAGCCGCGCCACGAGGTCCTCCGCGGCGGCGTCGCGCAGCGGCAGGATGACGACCGTGTCGTAGCCGGCGGGGGCGGTGCCCTCGGCGGCGAACGGCAGCCGGAGCAGCGGGACGTGACCGTCCCGCCGCCGTACCTCGTCCCCGAGCCCCGGGCTGAACCTCGCCGTCTCGGCGGCGAGCTCCCGCGCCTCCGTCAGCGACCAGCGGACACCGCCGGTACGGCCGACGACGGCGGGCTCGTCGCTGACGGCGAGCACGGCGGCGAAGCCGACGCCGAAGCGGCCGATGCTGGCCGCGGGGCCGGCTGTGTTTGCGGGGCCCGCACCGGTTTCCCGCTTCGCGGAGGCGCGGAGGGTGGAGAGGGACTCCACTCCGGCGGCGTCGAGCGGCGCGCCGGTGTTCGCCGCGGCGAGGACCCCGCCGCGCAACGTCAACGCCAGCCGGCCCGGCATGCCCGCGCGGGCGGCCGCGTCCGAGGCGTTCTGGGCGAGCTCCACGACGAGCCGGTCACGGTAGCCGCCGAGGGCGAGGTCCTCCTCGGCGTTCGCGTCCTCACGGAAACGGGCCGGCGCCGCCGCCCACGCGTCGAGGACTCCGCGGCGGAGCCTGGCGGTGCCAAAAGGATCATTGCCCTCGGCCGCCGGCCGCACGGTCTTGCTCACGGTCGACTGTCTCCTCTTGTGGTGTCTTTCGGCGTGTGCGTGTCTTCGGCGCGTGCGTGTGTCGTTCCGCGCGTGCGTGCGTGCCTTGGCGTCCCTTTTGGTTCTCGGCACCGGACCTGCGGGTGGTGCTTGGCCTGCGGGCGAACGGTACCGCGTCTCGCCGGGGGCGTCGGGGGATGGAGTGGGGCGGCCCCCATGAGGTGCCGCCTCTCCGCCGCACCGCACCGCACCCGCAGGGTGGCGCATTGCGCCGCTGCGCGGCGGGGGCCGGCTTTCCTCACCCAGGAGGCAGGGGGTTCCTTTCGCCGCTTCGCGGCGAGCTTCCCCACCCACCCACCCGTTTGCCCCGCACCGCAACGTGCAGGTATTGCGCCGCTCCGCGGCGGAGGTGGCCGGGTTCCACGCAGTCCGTGAGACGGACGCCTCCTTCGCCGCTCCGCGCCGAGTCCCCCACCCACCCGCCCGTTCACCCCGCACCGCAGCGTGGGCGCAGTGCGCCGCTTCGCGGCGGGGTGGTCAGGCTTCGCGCGGTCCGTGAGGCGAACGCCTTCTTCGTGCCACCTACCCACCCGTTTACCCCGCACCGCAACGTGGGCGCAGTGCGCCGCTTCGCGGCGAAGGTGGCCGGGTTCCACGCGGTCCGCGCGGCGGACGCCTTCTTCGCCGCTCCGCGGCGGGTCCCCGCCCGGCAGGGCGTCCTACCCGGTACCCCCACCCCGGGGGGTGATGAAAGGGCGGGTGGGTGGGGAGAACGCCGCGAAGCGGCGACGCGGGGGAAGCAGGTTCAGGGGGACTGGTGGACCGCCCCGGGCGAGGCGGGTGACGCCCACGCCTCACCCGCCCACCGCTGCCGGAACTACGAGTGGCCGAGGTCCTCCCCAGGCCCCTCCCCGCTCACCGAACCGGAATCCGCCGCGGGCCGCAGCGGCAGTACGTCCACCCGGGTCTCGTCCAGGACCGGCGGCGCCGGCCGCGGCGGCTTCGGCATGACCGCGGCCTCCGAGTGACCCCCGCACCCGTACGACAGGGACACGACGTGCCCGTCCGCGGGCCCGAACTCATTGCCGCAGATACCGAACGCCTGCCCGAGCGAGCCACCGATCCGCACCAGGAACCCGCAACTGACGCACGCCGCGGGCGCCGCCTGCGCCATCGGGGTCTTCGCCCCGTACGCCTCGTCCCAGCGGTCCGCGGCGACGTGCAGCCCGTAACGGGACAGCACCCGCGCCCGCCGCATGCCCAGCTCGTCCGCGACCGCCGCGATGGAACCCCGCGCGGGCGCCACCGGCAGCTCCGCCGGTGACACCGGCGTGACGTCGGCGTCCTCCGCCTCGACGAGCTCGGCCATCTCCTCCGACACCGCGGAGTTCGGCGGCGGCTCCTCCTCGCCCGTGTAACCCGGCTCCAGACGCAGGTCCTCCGCGTCCGTCGGCAGCAGGTCGCCCGGACCCATGTCGCCCGGCCGCAGCCGCTCGCTCCACGGCACCCACTCGGGGGCGAGGAGCGCGTCCGGGCCCGGGAGCAGCACCGTCTCGTCGAGGGTGACGACCTTCGCCCGCGAGGCACGGGCCACCGTCACGGCCCACCGCCAGCCGCGGTAGCCGAATTCCTTGCACTCGAAGAGGTGCGTGACGACCCGGTCGCCCTCGACGACGACCTCGACATGCTCGCCGACCACACCGGGCGCGGCGGCCTCCTCGGCCGCGGCGCGCGCCAGGCCGACCGCTTCGGCGCACAGGCGGTCCGGGGTACGCGGGGTGCGCGGGGTACGGCTTCGCGTTGTCGCTGCGCTCACAAGTATCGCTTCTCTCCTACGCCGTCTCACGAGTGCGCCACCCTTACGCGGGGGTACGGACGGAGCGGACCAGAGGGCCGCGTCAACGTCCGCGCCCGACGTTCTCGGGCGCACCTACGTCACCCATTCTGCGGGATGACCGAGAGGCGCGCGGCCAAGAACAACCGCCGCAGGCGCGCTACGCACGCTACCTTCTCCTGGCCCCTGGGCCTACACCGACGTACGCCCCCGCGCCCCGAGCCACCCCTCCCGCACTCCTCCGCCCCCTCCCGCACACCCCCTCATCCCCCCGCACGTCCACACCCCGCGCCGCCGCTCCGCGGCGTTTTCCCCACCCACCCGCCCTTCCATCACCGCCGGGGACGGGCGGGTGGGCACACGCCGCGAAGCGGCAGAGAACGCCCACCCCCGACCGGCGAAAGCCCGGCCACCACCCCGCCACAAAGCAGCGCAGCACCCCCACGCAACGGCGCGGGGCAAACGGGCGGGTGGGTGGGCACCCGCCGCGAAGCGGCGGAGAAACGGCTGCCCCGGGCGGGGGAAGCCCGACAACTGGCCCCGCCCCGGGGAGGGCCGCCACGGCTTGCGGGGCGGATTCGCACTAGTAGTGGCCCCGAGGGGGCACTATGACGGGGTGGCCCCCACCAGGTCGATGTCCGTAGGAACCGTCTCGCCGGGACCGGCGAGACGGACCGCCCGCGCGCTGGGCCGCGCCCTCCACCTGCCCTTCACCGGCACAGCCCGAGGCATCCGCAAGGCCACCCACGCCCACGGAGCGGGCGAATCGGGGCTCGGGAAGCTGATCGAGCTGCACGCGGTGAACGGCGCCGGTGACGTCATGATCACCGTCGCCCTCGCCTCCACCGTCTTCTTCTCGGTGCCGACGGACGAGGCCCGCGGCCGCGTCGCGCTCTACCTCGCCATCACGATGGCACCGTTCACGCTCCTCGCCCCCGTCATCGGCCCGCTCCTCGACCGGCTCCCGCACGGCCGCCGCGCCGCGATGGCGGGCGCGATGCTGGCGCGGGCCCTGCTCGCG
The DNA here is from genome assembly GCF_044903205.1 of Streptomyces sp. NPDC029674. Classification (NCBI taxonomy): domain Bacteria; kingdom Bacillati; phylum Actinomycetota; class Actinomycetes; order Kitasatosporales; family Streptomycetaceae; genus Streptomyces; species Streptomyces sp. NPDC029674. The sequence goes on along the minus strand of NZ_JBJDPY010000003.1, from coordinate 219,848 downwards.
CTGGTCCTGTCGGGCGCGGTGGTGACCGGCAGCGTGGAGCTGTACCCGGCCGCGCTCGGCGTGCTGGTCGCGTCGAAGGCGTACGGGGTGGTCAGAAGCGCTGTCGTGCCGCGCCTCCTGCCACCGGGGTTCTCGCTGGTCAAGGCCAATTCCCGGGTCACACTCGGCGGTCTGCTCGCCACTGCCGTCGCCGCGCCCGCCGGCGCGGGGCTGCAGGCGATCGGGCCGCGCTGGCCGCTGTACGGGGCCTTCGTGATCTTCGTATCCGGGATGTTCCTGTCGTTCTCGCTGCCGCACAAGGTCGACTCGTCGAAGGGCGAGAGCAAGGCCCTGCTGGCGGCCGACGAGGAGCACCTGCACCTCCACCTGCACTCCCATGCCAGAGCCACCTCAAAAGCCGATGCCGGTGCCGGTGCCGGTGCCGATTCCGACGCCGACACCTTTCGCAAGCGGCGCCTCGGCCTGCGTACCGTCGGGCCCGCCGTCACCCACGCCCTCGCGGCGAACGCGTCGCTGCGCTGTCTGTCCGGCTTCCTCATCTTCTTCCTGGCGTTCCTGCTGCGGGAGCACCCGCTCGCGGGGCAGAGCGCGGCGGTGTCGCTCGGCATAGTGGGTGTGTCGGCGGGCGCGGGCAACGCGCTGGGTACGGCCGTCGGCGCCTGGCTGAAGGCGCGGGCGCCGGAGGTCATCATCGTGACGGTCGTGGCGGTGGTGCTGGGCGTGGCGGTGACGTCCGCGCTGTTCTTCGGGGCGGTGGGCGTCGCCTGTCTCGGCGCCTGCGCGGGCTTCGCGCAGGCGCTGTCGAAGCTGTCCCTGGACGCGCTGATCCAGCGGGACGTCCCGGAGCAGGTCCGCACCTCCGCGTTCGCCCGTTCCGAGACGCTGCTCCAGGTGGCGTGGGTGGCCGGGGGCGCCGTGGGCATCGCCCTGCCGCTGATCGGCACGCTCGGCCTCTCGGTGGCGGCCGGGATAGTCGCGGTGGGCTGGCTGTCGACCGTGCGCGGCCTCCTCGCCTCCTCCCGGCGCGGCGGCCCCCGCAAAGCCCGCGTGGTCTGACCTCGGACCGGGGGGCGGCACGGCACGCCGTGACCCCCACGTAGCGGCACCCCCCGACGCGCCCGATAGCCTTCGGCCATGACCTCCCTGCTCCGCGGCGGAGCCGCGAATGTGAACAGCGCGGTGCGCCGCCGCCGCACCGCGGCCGCCCTTGGCGCCGTCTCCGCCGGACTCCTCGCTCTCTCGGCCTGCGACAAGCCGACGCCGCTGGCCACCGTGACGGTCGGCAGCGACTCCGTGCACACGGAAGCCTCCTGCTACAACGACGGCAATGAGCTCGAGGAGTCCCAGATCAAGTCCTGCCTCCAGGACAAGGACGTCAAGTCCGTGAAGATCGACCCGGACGAGAAGGTCCGCTTCGGCGTCGACCCGGAGATGGCCGAAAAGGGCTGGACCCTGCTGATGAACGGTCAGCCGCTGACCGAGGCCAGCAAGAAGACGTACGTCGTCATCCCCGGCAGCGTCTTCTTCAACCAGCAGTACGGCGGTGGCGGCAACAAGTCGACCGTCAGCCTCCTCGAGGGCGGCAAGGGCTCCGAGACGAAGGCCACGGGCCTGTGGTCGTTCAAGTTCGAGAAGGACTCCTGACCACGTACGCCGAAGACACCGCACCCCCCGCGGGCCGCGTCCTCGTCGCCACCGCCGTCCCCGCCGAACGGGACGCGGTGGCCCGGGCGCTGACCGAGGGCCCCGACGCCGGCCATGCCGCCCATGCCGCCCACATCGACGTCCTCGCCGTCGGCGTGGGCCCGGCCGCCGCCGCGGCCGGCACGGCGACCGCACTCGCCCGCGCCGCCGCCACCGGCCGGCCCTACGGCCTCGTCGTCTCGGCGGGCATCGGCGGCGGCTTCCCGCCCCACGCGCCCGTCGGCTCCCTCGTCGTCGCCGACGAGATCACCGTCGCCGACCTGGGCGCCGAGACCCCCGACGGTTTCGCGCCGGTCACCGAACTGGGCTTCGGCGCCGTCACGCACCGGCCGCCCGCTGCCCTCGTACGGGAGGTGGCGGACGCCTGCGGTGCCGCGACCGGCACCGTCCTCACCGTCTCCACCGTGACCGGCTCCGCCGAGCGCGCCGCCGAGCTGCGGCTGCGTCATCCGCGCGCCCTCGCGGAGGCGATGGAGGGGTTCGGCGTCGCCGAGGCGGCCGCCCTGCACGGGCTGCCCGTCCTGGAGATCCGCGCGGTCTCCAATCCCGTCGGCCCGCGCGACCGCGCCGCCTGGCGGATCGGTGACGCGCTGGCCGCGCTGACCGAGGCGTTCGGGAAGTTCGCGCCGGTCCTGAGGAGTTGGAATCCACATGGCAACACACACACCTGAGCAGCCCGAGCAGACCGAGCAGCCCCAGCCGCGTGAGCAGCGGGACGCGGTCCCCGACCGGCCGCTGCGCATCGCCTACTCGCCCTGCCCCAACGACACCTTCGTCTTCGACGCCTGGGCGCACGGCCGGGTGCCGGGCGCGCCCCGCCTCGACGTCACGTTCGCGGACATCGACATCACGAACGGCATCGCGGAGCGCGGCGCCGCGGCGTCCGATCTGGACGTCATGAAGGTGTCGTACGCCGTCCTGCCGTACGTCCTGGACGAGTACGCGCTACTGCCCTGCGGCGGCGCCCTCGGCCGCGGCTGCGGGCCGCTCGTGCTGACCCGGGAGCCGGGCGTCGACCTGACCGGCAAGACGGTCGCCGTGCCCAGCGAGAAGTCGACGGCGTATCTGCTGTTCCGGCTGTGGGCGGCGGACACCCTCACCGACGGGGGCGTCGGCGAGATCGTCGTGCTGCCCTTCGACCAGATCATGCCCGCGGTGCGCGACGGCAAGGTCGACGCGGGCCTGGTCATCCACGAGGCGCGCTTCACGTACCAGAACTACGGCCTGCACCGCCTCGCCGACATGGGCGAGCACTGGGAGGCCACGACGGGCCTGCCGATCCCGCTGGGCGCGATCATCGCGAAGCGGAGCCTCGGCACCCAGGCGCTGCGGCGGATCGCCGAGGCCGCCCGCACCTCGGTCCGGATGGCCTGGGACGACCCGGAGGCCTCCCGTCCGTACGTACTGGAGCACGCCCAGGAGATGGACCCGGCGGTGGCTGACCAGCACATCGGGCTGTACGTCAACGAGTTCACGGCCGACCTCGGCGAGAGCGGGTACGCGGCGGTCCGCGGCCTGCTGACGCGCGCCGCGGCCGAGGGACTCGTACCGCCCCTCGGCCCGGACGCTCTGTCGTTCCCCTAGGCCGTCTACGCGGTCTACACGTCCAGCTGGTCGGCGACCGCCCGCAGCAGCCCCGCGATCTTCGCGCCGGACGCCTTGTCGGGGTAGCGGCCCTTCTCGAGCATCGGTGTGATGTTCTCGAGGAGGGTCGTCAGGTCCTGGACGATCGACGCCAGTTCGTCGGGCTTGCGGCGCTGCGCGGCCGCGACCGACGGGGTCGGGTCGAGGATGACGACGGAAAGAGCCTGGTCACCGCGTTGTCCCGCGACCACGCCGAATTCCACGCGCTGGCCGGGCTTGAGTGTGTCGACGCCGGCGGGCAGTACTGAGGAATGCACGAAGACGTCGCCGCCGTCGTCGCGGGAGAGAAAGCCGAAGCCCTTCTCGCTGTTGAACCACTTGACCTTGCCGGTAGGCACGTGAAGTCCTCGTCCTCGTACTCGTCGCTCGACTGTGCCGGGTCCGCCCGTCCGGAACGGCGGGCGAAAACGGCTCTGGATAGCACTACAGCGGGTCGCTCGACCCGCCAGGACCAAGACTATTGGTCCGGGGGCCGGTGACAAGACGTCCCCGGATTCTTCCTACGCGCTGGGAACTACCCTGGTCGGGTGCGTGACAAAACCCAAGCGAATTCCGCCGGACCGGGCGATGGAATGGTCCGGACCGGAGCAATCGTCTTCTTCGTCGGAGCCGTGGCCACACTGGTCACGGTGGCCCCGCTCTTCCTCGGCACCGATCCCTTTCCGCCGATCGCTTACGCGGTCTGCATGCTGATGGGCGCCGGGTTCCTCATCGCGGCGGCCGGGGTGCTGCGCGGCATCGCCTTCCAGCGGCGTCAGGCCAGGTCCGGCCTCAACTGACGGCGCCCCGGGCCGCGTACACGTCGAGCCAGCCGGGGAACTCCGTCAGCGAGCCGAGGACGACGTCCGCGCCCGCCGCGCGCAGTTCCGCCGCGTCGCACGGTCCGGTCGCCACCGCGACGGAGAGCGCGCCCGCCGTACGCGCGCCGCGTACGTCGCCGGTGTGGTCGCCGACGTACACCGCCGCGTCGTGCTCGCGCAGCGCCACCGCCTTCGCCTCCGCCCACAGCCAGCCGATGACGGCGTCGGCCTCGATGCCGAGGTGCGTGAGGTGCAGCTTCGCGTTCGGCTCGTGCTTGGCGGTCACCACGATCGCGCGGCCGCCGTGCGCCCGCACCGCGGCGACGGCCTCTCGGGCGCCGGGCATCGCGAGCGTCGGCTCGATGGCGTGTGTGGTGTAGATCTCGCGGTAGAGGTCCGCCGTCTCCTGGATCTCCTCCTCGGGGAACCAGTTCCGCAGCTCGTGCTCCAGCGGCGGGCCGAGCCGGGTGACCGCGAGGTCGGCGTCGACGTACGTCCCCGTCGCCGCGGAGAGCGCCTGATAGGCGGCCTTGATGCCGGGCCGGGAGTCGATCAGGGTCATGTCGAGGTCGAAGCCGACGGTGAGCGTGTGTGACGTCATGGACCCATTCTGCGACCCATTCCGCCGACGGCGGCGGCACCGCCCGCACATACACTTAGCCCACCCTTACCGCTCCCCCGGCCGCCCTTCTCAGCCCCTCCCCGAACCTCGCCGTCCCCCTCGACACCCGTGAAACGAGCTCAGCCGATGCGTGTGCCCGTCGGACGCGCCGCCGTGATGACGGCGGCCGTCGTGGCCCTGCTGCTCGCCGTCCTGTTCAGCCTCGCCGTCGGTGCCCGCGCCATCGCGCCGTCCGCCGTCCTCGACGCGCTGCTGCACGGCGGGAACAGCGACTCCGCCGGGGTGATCCGCGAGATGCGGGTGCCCCGCACCGTGATCGGCGTCCTCGTCGGCGCCTCGCTCGCGCTTGCCGGCACCGTCCTGCAGGGCATGACCCGCAACCCGATCGCCGACCCCGGCATCCTCGGCATCAGCCAGGGCGCCTCGGTGGGCGTCGTCCTCGCCATCGCCTACGCCGGGGTCCACACCCTCACCGGTTACGTCTGGTGGGCATTCGCCGGCGCCGGCCTCGCGTCGGTCGCCGTCTACGCCATCGCGGCGGGCGGCCGGGGCGGCGCCACCCCCGTGAAGCTCGCCCTCGGCGGCGCCGCGATCAACGCGCTGCTCGTCTCCGTGACGACCGCGATCCTCACCACCAAGGCCTCCGCGCTCGACGAGTTCCGGTTCTGGCAGGTCGGTTCGCTCTCCGGCCGCGACGCGGAGATCGTCGGCCAGATCTGGCCGTTCCTGCTCGTGGGCCTGGTGCTCGTCCTCGCGGTCGCGCGCGGCCTCGACGCGCTCGCGCTCGGCGAGGACGTGGCGAAGGGGCTCGGCCAGAACGTCGCGACGGTACGGATCGTCGGCGGGCTCGGCGCGACGCTCCTCACCGGCGCGGGTGTGGCCGCCGCCGGGCCCATCGCCTTCATCGGCCTCGCCGTGCCGCACATCGCCCGCGCGCTCATCGGCAGCGACCACCGCTGGGTGCTGCCGCTGGCCGCCGTCCTCGGGCCCGTGATGCTGCTGGTCTCCGACACGGTCGGGCGGATCGTCTTCCCGCCCAGCGAGGTGCCCGCCGGTGTGATGACCGCGCTGATCGGGGTGCCGTTCCTGGTGACGCTCGTACGACGGAAGACGGTGGCGGCATGAGCGCCGGTACGAGCGCCGGTACGGGCGCCGGTACGAGTGTCGCGCCTCGCCCCCGCCCCCGCGTCCGGCCCGCCGGTTACGCCGTCCTCCGCGTGCGCAAGGCCGCCTTCCTCGTCCACCGCCGGGCCGCCGTGGTCGCGGCCGCGCTCGCCCTGCTGCTCGCCGCGAGCTGCCTCGCGTACCTCTGCGTCGGCGAGTCCTTCGTCCGGCCCGCCGAGGCCCTGAAGGTCGTCTTCGGACGGCCCTCCCCGGACGAGCTGGTCGTGGGCACGCTGCGCGAACCCCGCCTGGTGGTGGGCCTGCTGGTCGGCGCCGCGTTCGGCGTGGCCGGGGCGCTCATCCAGACCGTCGCCCGCAACCCCCTCGCCAGCCCCGACATCATCGGCATCAGCCAGGGCGCGAGCGCGCTGACGGTCGGCGCGATGACCTTCGGCATCACCTCGTACACCGTCCTGCCCTACCTGTCCGTGCTCGGCGGGATCGCCGCGGCCGCCCTCGTCTACGCCTTCGCGTGGCGCGGCGGCCTGCACGCCACCCGCTTCGTCCTGATCGGCATCGGCTTCGCCATCGCCCTGCGCTCGGTGACGACGCTCTTCATGACGAAGGGCGACTACCTCGTCGCCCAGCAGGCGCAGATCTGGATGACGGGCTCCCTCAACGGCCGCGGCTGGGCCGAGGCGAACCCGCTCGGCCTGACCCTGCTCGCCCTGCTCCCGTTCATCCTCTGGGCGGCCCGCGCCCAGCGCGCGGTCACCATGGACGACGACACGGCGACGGCCCTCGGGACGCGCCTGGGCCACGTACGCCTCGGGCTCGTCCTGCTCGGCGTCGTCCTCGCCTCGGTGGCGACCGGCGCCGCGGGCCCCGTCGACTTCGTGGCGCTCCTCGCCCCGCAGATCGCCCGCCGCCTGACCCGCACCGCGCAGATCCCGCTGCTCTGCTCGGCGCTGCTCGGCGCGCTCATCATGGTCGTCGCCGACCTGCTGGCCCGCCGTCTCTTCTCGCCCACGGAGCTGCCGGTGGGCGTCCTCACGGCGGCCGTCGGAGCCCCGTACCTGATCTGGCTCATCGTCCGCAGCCGTACCGTCCGCAATGGAGGCACGTCGTGACCCGCCTTTCGGCCCGCGAGCTGACCCTCGCCTACGAGGACCACACGGTCGTCGAAGGCCTCGACCTCGTGATACCCGACGGCAAGGTCACGGTGATCGTCGGACCCAACGCCTGCGGCAAGTCCACGACGCTGCGCGCCCTCGGCCGCCTCCTCAAGCCGAGGAGCGGCGCCGTGCTCCTCGACGGCGAGTCCCTCGCCAGACTGCCCACCAAGAAGATCGCCCAGCAGATCGGGCTGCTCCCGCAGACGCCCGTCGCGCCCGAGGCGATCACCGTCGCCGACCTCGTCGCGCGCGGCCGCCAGCCCCACCAGCACTGGTGGCAGCAGTGGTCCGACGACGACGAGAAGGCGGTGACGGAGGCGATGGAACGTACCGACGTCGCCGCGCTCGCCGAACGCTCCGTCGACGAACTCTCCGGCGGCCAGCGCCAGCGCGTCTGGATAGCGATGGCCATCGCCCAGGACACGGACATCCTCCTCCTGGACGAGCCCACCACCTACCTCGACATCTCCCACCAGGTCGAAGTCCTCGACCTCGTACGCCAGTTGGCCGCGCCCACCCAGGACGGCGACCGGGGCCGCACCGTCGCCGTCGTCCTGCACGACCTCAACCAGGCCGCGCGCTACGCCGACCACCTCGTCGCCATGAAGAAGGGCGAGGTCGTCGCCGAGGGAGCCCCCTCGGACATCGTCACCGAGGAACTCGTGCGCCAGGTCTTCGGCCTGGAGTGCGTGGTGGTGCCGGACCCGGTGACCGGCTCTCCCCTGGTCGTCCCCGGAGCGCCGTGGACCGCGCCCGCACCCGATCCCGCAAGCACCCCGTCCCCCGCCCCCGCCTGAAAGGCGTCCCCATGACCCGCTTCCGCTCCCCGCTGCACCGCCGCGCCCTCCTCACCGGCTCCCTCGCCCTGACCGGCGCGCTCGCGCTGTCGGCCTGCGGATCGTCGGACTCCGGCTCCGGCTCCGGTGACGCCGCGGGCTCGGGCAAGACCCGCACCGTCAAGACGGCCATGGGCGACGTGAAGGTCCCCGCCGACCCGAAGCGCGTCGTCGTCCTCGACACCGCCGAACTGGACTCCGCGATCAGCCTCGGCGTGCAGCCGGTCGGCTCCACGCACGTCGAGGCCGAGTCGGGCTTCCTGAGCTACCTGCCCAAGGACAAGGTCAGCGGCATCAAGGACGTCGGCGAGATGCTGAACCCCAACATGGAGGCCATCGCCGCCCTGAAGCCCGACCTGATCCTGACGTCGAAGATCCGGCACGCGGCCAAGTACGACCAGCTCAAGGAGATCGCCCCGACCGTCATGACGGAGACGACGGGCTACCCCTGGAAGGAGAACTTCCAGGTGCACGCCGACGCGCTGGGCAAGCAGGATGAGGCCGAGAAGGTCGTCGCCGACTACAAGGCGCACGCCAAGAAGGTCACCACCGCCATCGGCGGCCCCGCCAAGGCCGAGCAGACCAAGGTCAACGTCATCCGCTTCATGGAGGGCGCCGACATCCGCCTCTACGGCGAGCAGAGCTACATCGCCACGCTCCTCAAGGACGTCGGCCTCGGCCGCGCGCCGATCTCCGCGAAGGCCAAGGACGGCTTCTCCTACGACCTGTCCCCCGAGAAGATCGACCTCGCGGACACCGACGTCATCTTCCGGTCGACGTACGGCGACCCGAAGAAGGCCAAGCAGACGCAGACCGTGGGCAGCGCCCTGTGGAAGAACATGAAGGCGGTGAAGTCGGGCAACGTCCACACCGTCGAGGACGAGCTGTGGATCCAGGGCATCGGCTACACGGCGGCGGACAAGATCCTGGACGAGATGCAGACGTACCTGACGAAGAAGTAGCCCTCGACGGGTCTGACGAAGTAGCCCCTCGACGGGGCTGAAGAAGTGACCCTTGACGGGTCTTGCTCACGGCCGTCGCCGCTGCGATCTCCACAGCAGGAAGAGCGCGGAGGCGACGGCCGCGCCGCGCACCACCCACGGCCAGGTGTCGGCGACGGCGTCGCTCATGCGCCCGTCCCCGAGCGGCTCCCAGCGCCCCTCGGCACGCCCCCACAGCCACGTGATGCCCGCGGCCACCGCGAGCCCCGGCAGCCACAGGACGGCGATCTTCACCTCGGCGGGGGAGAGCCTGCGGGAGACGTAGGTGATGAGCCAGCCGACGCCGAGGACCACGAGGTTGCCGAGGACCGCGCCGACGGTGAGGAGCGCGGCGGCGAGCAGGAGCAGCGGGTTGCTGAACGCGAGGCCCGTGCCGGAGCCGGCCCCCGCCCGGCGGCCGGGGCGCCACCACCGCCTCTTGGCCCCCTCCTCCGCGTACGCGTCCGCCCCCTCCCCGTACTCGACCGTTTCATCCGCTTCGTCCTCTTCGGTCTCCGCCTCGGGGTCGTCCTCGCCGTCCTTGCCCTCCTTGGGCGGGGGCTTGAGTATCTCCGGGATCTCCACGCCGCCGACGAAGCCGGGGACGCTGTCGGCGACGCCGAACGGGCTGCTGTCCACCCGCCACCAGTCGGGCTCGGAACCGCTGGGCCCCAGCTCGTCCGTGCCGGCGAGGTGCGGCGGCGACGCGCCCTCGAAGTCGGCGGGGTGGGCCAGGGCCGAGGGCTCCTGTGTGTCGTGCTCTCGCCGAGGTCCGGGCACGATGCGCCGCCGCAGACTCTTCGGCAGCCCGCTGGACCGCGCGCCGCTAGAGGCGGGCCGCGCCCCGCCGACCCACCGCTTCGGCACAGCGGGCGCGCTCTTCTCCGCGGAAGGGAGATCCACCGTCTCGTCCCCGGCCCCGCCCGCAGCCTCGACAACCTCCTCCGGTGTGCCGAGGCGGGCGAGGATGCGGCGGACCGCGGCGGGGCTGTCGCCCGCGGGCCTGGACCTGCCCCGGTCGATCCGGTTCCGCAACTCGGCGACCAGCCGCATCCGGTCGCCGGACGGCAACTGCCGCTGCTGGGCCAGGTCTCCGACCCGGCTCAGATAGTCGTAGACCAGCTGATCGCTCTCGATCCCCACGAAGTCCCCTCCGGGGCGGCTGCGTTGACGCGCCGCGGTTGTGCACAGCGCTACCGACGGTACCGTCTCGGGGCCACCGGGCGCCCGCACCCTAGGGGTTGCCGTCCACCTCAAGACGGACGGGAGCCGCCGCGGGCAGGACCGGAGACCTAGCGGCGGGTTGCACCGCAGACCGATGTGCCGGGGACGCCGGAAAACCATCATGAATGCATGAGCGCTGCCACCTTCACCCCCGCGTCCGTCCACTCCTCCGCCGACTCCGCGGCCCCCGCCACCGGCGACCGGGCCGCCGCGCACCCGCACCGCGTGAGCGACGCACTGCGCGCCGCCAAGGTCCTCGTGAGCGCCGCGTTCGGCGTGGTCGTGCTCGGTGAGTACGCCGAGGAAGCGGGCGTACGACACCGCTGACGCACCCCGGCCGGGCACCCCCGCCCGCGCCCCGGGCTCCACTAGGGTCACGCCGTGACACCACGGACTGCGACCACCCCCTCACTCTTCGCGGCTGCCGCGCTGCTCGCGGCCTCCCTCACCGCGCTGGCCGTCCTCTGCGTCGTCCAGGACGTACCGATGGCCGACACCCTGGTCTACCGGGCCGAGGGCGCGGCCGTCACCAACGGCAGCGATCTCTACGGCTTCACCGTCACCGAGTGGGAACTGCCCGCCACCTACCCGCCGTTCGCCGCGATCCTCTTCGTCCCGACGACCTGGCTGCCCGTGGAAGCCCTCAAGGCCGTCTTCCTCGTGGGCAACACCGCTCTCCTCGCGCTCCTGGTCCACCTCTCCTGCCGTCTGGCCGGGCTTCCCGTACGCGCCGCGTCCGTCTGCGCCGCCACGGCCCTCACCCTCTGGCTCGAACCCGTCTTCCAGACCGTCCTGTTCGGCCAGATCAACCTCGCGCTCGCCTGCCTGGTCCTCTGGGACCTGACGCGGCCGCCCGGCGCCCTCGGCAAGGGCTTCGCGGTCGGCGTCGCGGCCGGGATCAAGCTGACGCCCGCCGTGTTCGTCGCGTACCTGCTGCTGCGCGGCCGGGTCCGGGAGGCGGCCACCGCGCTCGCCGGGTTCGCGGGCACCGTGCTGCTCGGCGCGCTGGTGCTGCCCGCCGCGAGCGTCGAGTTCTGGACGCGGCGGGTCTTCGAGACGGGCCGGGTCGGCAAGGCGTGGATCGTCGACAACCAGTCCCTCCAGGGCCTGGTCGCCCGCCTCCTGCACGACGCCGAGCCGGGCGCGGCGTGGACCGTCCCTGCGGCCGTGACGGCCACCGCGGGCCTCTGGCTGGCCCGCCGCACACCCGTGGAGCCCCGTGCCCTCCTCCTGGCCGCGTTCACGGCCGTGCTGGTCTCGCCCATCAGCTGGTCGCACCACTGGGTGTGGTGCGTGCCGCTCCTTGCCGTCCTGCTCGCCGAGGGCAGGCGGTGGACGGCGGCCGCCGTGGCCGTCATCTTCACCGCCCGCACGTTCTGGCTGCTGCCGCACCGGGGCGACCTGGACCTGCGGCTGCCGTGGTGGCAGCAGCCGCTGGCGTCGCCGTACGCGCTGCTGGCTCTGACCATCGCTTCGGCTCTGGCTCTGGCGCCGAGGTTGAGTACGTACCTGAGTACGCGGACCGAGGTGCCGGCCCCGCGCCCGCGGGTTGACTCGCTCCATGCACCCCGAGACGGAGCCCCGCCACGAGTGGGCCGCACGTAACGCCGCTCATGCCGCCGCACATCCGGTCCCACGGCCGTCCCGCGTCCTCGCCCTGGCCCTGGCGACCCCGGTCGTCCTCCTGCTTCTCACCCTCGGCTGGTACGTGGTCGCGCTCGACGCGGAGCTCGGCGACGCGTCGTCGCCGGAGCACCAGGACGTCGTGGCCCGCTACGTCCTCGCGACGCTCGGGGGCCTCGGCTGCCTGACGGCGGGCTGGCTCACGCCGCGCGACTCGCGCGCGGCGTGGCTGCGGACGGCGTTCGCGCTGACGTCGGTCCTTGTGATCCCGGCGGCGATGCTGACGGGCGCCTAGGCCCTTTCCTACTGGGCCAGCAGCTCGTCGGCGTCCACGATCCGGTACGCGTACCCCTGCTCGGCGAGGAACCGCTGCCGGTGGGCGGCGAAGTCCTGGTCGATGGTGTCGCGGGCGACGACGGAGTAGAAGCGGGCCTCGTGCCCGTCGGCCTTGGGTCGCAGTACGCGCCCGAGCCGCTGGGCCTCCTCCTGCCGCGAGCCGAACGTCCCGGACACCTGGATGGCGACGGTGGCCTCGGGCAGGTCGATGGAGAAGTTGGCGACCTTCGACACGACGAGGACGGAGATCTCGCCCTGCCGGAAGGCGTCGAAGAGCTTCTCGCGCTGCGCGTTGGTGGTCTCGCCCTTGATGACGGGCGCGTCCAGGTGTTCGCCGAGCTCGTCGAGCTGGTCGATGTACTGCCCGATGACGAGGGTCTGCTCACCGGCGTGCTTCTTGACGAGCGCCTCCGTGACCTTCCGCTTGGTGGCGGTGGTCGCACAGAACCGGTACTTCTCCTCGGCCTCGGCGGTGGCGTACGCGAGCCGCTCGCTGTCGGTCAGATTGACCCGCACCTCCACGCAGTCGGCGGGCGCGATGTACCCCTGCGCCTCGATCTCCTTCCACGGGGCGTCGAACCGCTTGGGCCCGATGAGCGAGAAGACGTCGGACTCGCGCCCGTCCTCCCGTACGAGGGTCGCGGTGAGCCCGAGCCGGCGCCGGGCCTGGAGGTCGGCGGTGAACTTGAAGACGGGCGCGGGCAGCAGGTGCACCTCGTCGTAGATCACGAGCCCCCAGTCCCGCGAATCGAAGAGCTCAAGGTGCGGATAGATGCCCTTCCGCTTGGTCGTGAGCACCTGATACGTGGCGATGGTGACGGGCCGGATCTCCTTCCGGGTCCCGCTGTACTCACCGATCTCGTCCTCCGTGAGGGAGGTCCGCTTCACCAGCTCGTGCTTCCACTGGCGGGCGGAGACGGTGTTGGTGACGAGGATCAGCGTGGTCGCCTTGGCCTGCGCCATGGCCCCCGCGCCGACGAGGGTCTTCCCCGCCCCGCAAGGCAGCACGACGACCCCGCTGCCCCCGTGCCAGAACCCTTCGACGGCCTGCTGCTGATACGGCCGCAGCGCCCAGCCGCTCTCGTCCAGATCGATCTTGTGGGCTTCCCCGTCCACATACCCGGCGAGGTCCTCGGCTGGCCAGCCCAGCTTGAGCAGCGTCTGCTTGACCTGCCCGCGCTCGGAGGGGTGCACGACGACGGTGTCCGGGTCGATCCGCTCGCCGACGAGCGGCTGCACCTTCTTCGACCGCAGGATCTCCTCAAGCACCGGCCGGTCGGTGGTGGTGAGGACGAGCCCGTGGGTGGGGTGCTTGGAGAGCGTGAGCCGCCCGTACCGCGCCATCGTCTCGGCGACATCGACGAGCAGCGCGTGCGGTACGGGGTACCGCGAGAACTCCACGAGCGCGTCCACGACCTGCTCCGCGTCGTGCCCGGCCGCCCGCGCGTTCCACAGCCCGAGCGGCGTCACCCGGTACGTGTGAATGTGCTCGGGCGCCCGCTCCAGCTCCGCGAAGGGCGCGATGGCCCGACGACATGCGTCGGCCTGCTCGTGGTCGACCTCGAGCAGAAGAGTCTTGTCCGACTGGACGATGAGGGGACCGTTCACGCGAGCGCCCTTTCCTTAGGCCAAACGTCCAGTGTGCCGCATGCGCCGACGATCACGTCGAGCTCACCACGGCTCGCGTGCTGCTTCCGACCCTCTTCCTCAGCTGATCGACGGCTGCGAGCGTTTCCGCGGCCCTCGCTGTCTCGCCGGTCTGGTGGTACAGGTCAGCGGCCAGCTCCAGATTCTCCAGAGCCTCGGTGTTGCAGCCCTGCCGAAGCAGCGCGTACGCGAGACTCGTCAGTTCGTCGGCCAGCCCATGATCGTCTTTCCCTTCGAGGAACGCCTCCAGAGCTAGGGTGTGCAGCCGCACCGCCTTGTTCCACTTGCCCTGCATCTGGCGTGCGAGAGCCATGTTGCCCAAGGTCATCGCCTCACCACGGCGGTCTCCCAGCTGCCGGAAGATGTTCAGCGCTTCCTGCTGTGCGGCATGAGCGGCTGCGTGGTCTCCGGCAGCGATCAGCGTTCCGGAGAGATTGGCCAGCTCGACCGCCCTCTCGTGGGGTGCCAACAGGGCGTCGGCCATGTTGAGCGCGCGTCTGTGCAGCTCTACAGCCTGCTCAGCTTCTCCGGCATTGCGCGTCGCTGTGGCGATACTCCCCAGAGTCTGGGCGTAACCGCGCAGGTCACCCTGTTTACGGAAGATCTTCGCCACCTTGCGGAGGACACGGGCTGCCTCCTCCCGGCGGCCCAGCTCGGTCAGAGTCTCGCCCGTGTTGCTCAGAGCACGCGCCACCCCGACCCGGTCGCCGGCACGCTTGAACAGCTGCGCTGCCTCCGTATGGGCCGCCATGGCCTGTTCGAACCTGCGTTGCTCGTGAAGCGAGAGCCCGAGGTTGTTCAGTGTGCTGGCCAGGGCCTTGCGCTTCTTCAGCTTTCGGCAGATCTTGATGGCCTTGTGGTGCGCCCGTACGGACCTGCGCAACTTACGCATGTCGCGAAGCACCACACCGAGGGAGCTCAGCAGAGCCGCCTCGTGGAAACGGTCCTCGCACCGTCGGCTCGAGCGGATGCCTGCGGAGAGCACCCACCCGGCATCCTCCAGATAGCGCATCTCCGTCAGGAACTGCGAAACTGGCACTGCCAGGGCGACACACACGACGTCATCGTCGGCATCGTGAGCCCAGAGAACAGCCGCGACGAGAGTGGCGCGTTCGGCCTCCAGCCACTGCAACGCCTCTGCTCGGGTCCGGAAGGCGGAATACGCCACCGGATGCGGTTCCGCGGGGTCGAAGAGCCTGCCACACGCCAAGGTCGTCATCTTGTGCAAGTGGACGAGCAGACGTATGAGGGCCTTTCCCCAGGCATCACCGTCCGACGTGAGTCGCTTCCGGGCGTAGAGACGCACCAGAGCGTGCTGCTGCCAGCGACCGTATGGGTCCCGCGGCTCGACCAGGTGTCGGCGAGCGAGGTCCAGCAGTCCCCGTTCGGTCTCCTTGACGCTCTCCCCGTACAACTCGGCCGCAGCCTCCACGGAGAAGTCGGGCCCGGGATGCAGAGACATCATCCGGAAGAGCCTGGCCCGGTCCTTTGTGAGCCTTCGATAGGACAGTTCAAAGGCCGCCGTCACGGCGCGTTCCTCCCGGCTCAGCACATCGAGTCGGGAGTGCTCGTCCTCCAGGTCCCGGCGGAGGTGGGCCAGGGGCCGAGTCGGCACATCCACCAACAGGGACGCCACGATGCGCAGGGCCAACGGCAGACCGCCGCACAGCGCGACGATCCGGTCTGCTTCCTTCGCCTCGGCCATCACCCGCGATTCCTCCGGCAGAGCCACGCGAAGGACGTCTTCCAGCAGCTCCCGTCCCTCCTCAGCGGGCAACTCCCGCAGAGTGATCGCCAGGGCGTCCAGCTCTGCCAGGGAGTGCCGCGAAGAGATGAGAGTGGCCGTGCTCGTGTCGCTCGGCAGCAGATGCCGGATCTTTGCGGTAGCCGGTACGTCGTCCAGGACGACCAGGACCCGTTGTCCGGCATCGGCAAGCGCACCAAGCGCTGAACGATAGACGAGCGCGCGTTCCTCTACCCCGGAGGGAATGTCTTTCGGCGCAAGTCCGAGCGCCCGCAGGAGAGTGCCGAGCGCTTGCTTCGGCGACACTTTGTGTGTCGCGTCATAGCCGTGCAGGTCCACGAAGAGGACACCGCCGGGGAACCAGTCGTCTTCCTGTAGGACTCGGTCCGCGGCTTGAAGCACGAGTTCGGTCTTGCCCGTACCGGCCAGCCCGGATACCACCACGGTGCCTGCTGTCTCGCCCGGCTCGGTCGGCGCCAAGGCCGCGCAGACACTCTCCAGCTGTGTACGCCGTCCGGCGAAGGTCCCGGATTTCCGGGGCAGCCCGGCGAGCGCGGGATCCGGTCGAGCCGGGAGCGTCAGGTTGACGGTCTGCCCCTGTACGACGACCCCGAAGAAGACTCCTCCGCTGATGTGGTTCTCGACCGTGCCGGTCATTCCTGAGCCTGTTGGTGCCGAACGACGGCCCGGCTGAAGGCAAGGACCTCAGCTGTGGTGAACATGCTCCTGTTCTCCTCTGTGACCACGTACCCGACCTCACGCCAGGCGTGGAGGAAGGCGGGGTCGATTCCTCTCTCGGCCGCGCGTTCCGCCATGTCCAGCATCATGGTGTCGAAGTACTCCTTGCTGAGGCCGGTGGGGGTGTCCGCGTCGGGGTCGAAGAAGAGCGGGTCGCCAGGCCCCGGCTCGCGTCCGAACTTCTCTCGGAAGGCATCCCGTTGGCCCTCCAACACCTCCTTCGTCTCATCTCCATGCGAGGTACCGGCGGAGAACCGCACCACGGAGCTGCCGTCCGCGTTCCAGATGCGTTCGACGGGGTGACCCGGCCGCCGGCGCGACGGCTCCGTCCTGCCGGACCTTTTGCGGACCTTTTTCAACACCGCCTCGCGAACCGCCTCGCGCCGCTCGGCCCAGTCCTCGTCCGACTCTTCCCGAACGTCCTCCGCGACGTCGCTGATGTCCGGGCCCTTGAAGTCGGCAGTGCTCCCACGAGCGATGCTGCTCAGGCGCATTCTGGCGTGCATGCCCACCCAGTCCAGCAGGTCCGGGGTCACCTCTCCCGCCAGCGTGGACACCTTCGGTATACCCGACTCGAAGGCCAGACGCGGCAGGGCGAGACCAGGGGAGCTGGTCCATATCAAGGCTTCCGAGGGGATCGGCTCGGTGAATGAGGGGACGGCGACAAGGCGTCCGAGCGTTTCAGCCACAGACATTCCCAGCCTGGGGGCGAGAAGGAGGATGTCGAGCACCGGTACAAGGGGTGATCTCTCGTCCAGGGACAGCGCCCACGCCGAGGCGTGTTTCTCCGAGTCCTCCAGGAGCTCGCCCGGCTTCACCATCAGCGCCGTGTACAACGCCGGGAGCAGCAGCCCGGATTCGTCATTCACCGGCAGTCCGGCCTCGTGGAAGCGGCGCAGCCCGTCACGGAGTACGGCTTGCGGCGTGTCCTCGAACTGAAGATCCTTGTCCGTCGCCTTCCAGAACCGCCTGATCCGTTCCTTCGCGTGCACCGGCGGTTCGGGCAGTTGCAGGCCCGGAGACGGCCCATGGACCGCGCGGCAGCTCTGCAGGGCTGCCTCGGGCAGCAGCCGCCGGGGCAGGCTGCGCCGGTCGAGTCCCGCCCCTTCAAGTCGGCCGTTGAGCGCCAGCATCAGCCTCTTGTCATCGACCGGCAGCTGCAACTCCTCGCTGGCCGAGACGGCCTCGCCGACGAAGCGCTGGATGCCCTTTCCATGCACGGTTCCGCGCAGCAAGCGCAGCCAGGCATCACGCGCGTTGGCGAACTCGAACTCGTCATGGAAGGTCTTGGGAAAGACAGCCCCCAAGAACAGTGCGTCCAGCGGGTCGATGTCGCCGTGCCAGTGCGGAGCTGTGCCCTCCTGCTGAACTTCCCACAGCGCCATGAACCCGGCCGCGTAGGCAGCGGCCAGGCTGAGGCTTCCCGGCGTGTTCGCACGCAACAGCCGTGCGATCGCCGCCTCACCGTCCGCCTGCGGATCGTCACCACCCGGGACGTTCCTCAGGCCGTCCGCGGCCACCCGCCGTGCCCGCTGCTCTCTCTTCTTCCTCGACGCTTTTCCCACAGGTCAGGAATCAGCTGTTGCGGAGGAAGGCTCGGTGTCGTCCCCGGCGAACAGCTCGTCGATGCTCTCGGCGTGGACCGACCGGTCCAGCCAGCGGTTGAGCGTGTCGAAGTCGGTGCAGGCGCTCACGCGCTCGCGGGCGTCCTCGGGGATGTCGACGCCTCGCACCTCCAGGACACGGAGGATGGCCTTGGCCTCGCCTCTGGCCACGCCTTCTTGCTTTCCTTCTTCCCTGCCCTCTTCCTTGCCCTCGAGGTAGGCCGTCTCGCGGACCGTGCCGCGTCCGGGGAAGTAGGTGACGAAGGTCATCAGTTCTCTCCATTTCTCTCCGGCACGGGTGTTCCCCAGGCCGACGTCCAGAAGGTCGTTGTAGTAGGTGGCGGACTTCTTGTCGGACGCCTGCACGGCATGGGCCAGCGCCTCCAGTATGGCCGTGGCGTCCGAGCTGCTGCTATGCGTCAGGGCCGCGAAGGTGGCCATGGCCAGGTTCTCCCGCACGGCTCTCGGTTCGGTGATCATCGGTACGTTGTCCGGGCCGACGACCAGGGGGTGGGTGCTCTGGGCGGTCCAGCCGCGCGCTCCGCAACTGAAGGGGCCCGCGGCCCACTTCGCGGTGGCGCGGCTCTTGCACACCACGAGCAGCAGGACCGGCAGACGGAACTTCGCCCGGAGGTAGGCCACGTAGTACGGCCAGCTCGTCTCCTTGTCCGTGTCGTGGCGTCCCTGGGCCTCGATGGCGAGGAGGAAGTCGTCGCCGTCGGAGGGCTGGACACGCAGCACGCTGTCCACCCGCCGTTCCAGCGGCAGGAGTTCCGTCGCGTCGGGGGTGAGGACGTCCACGGCTGCCTTCTCCGGGAAAGGCAGGTTGAGGGCGCCGAAGACCGGGACGAGGATCTCGGGCCGGTCCTGGAAGATCCGGTGAGACGCCTCGTGGGCTGATGTGACCATGAGAGGACCTTCGCGGGGGTGGGCCGCGGTGTCCTGTCGTTCCGGGTGCGTTCACTCTTTCGAGAGCGGCAGGGACGTTCCCTCGGAAAGCGTGGCTTTCATGGCTCTCACGGCTTCGCGGTGAGCGGAAGGGGAGGCCTCCGGGGCTGTGGCGGGGCAGCGTGGTGGGCATGTTGAGTCGAGTGGCTGTGTTGTCCGATGTTCATGGTGTGTTGCCCGCTCTGGAGGCGGTTCTTGCGGAGCCGGATGTGCGGGCGGCGGAGCGGATCGTGTTGACGGGGGACATCGCGGCGGGGCCGCAGCCCGTCGAGGTGGTCGAGTTGCTGGCCGGGATGGGGGATCGCGTCGTCTGGGTCGGGGGCAACGCCGACCGCGAGCTGGTCGAGCACCGGCGGGGGCGGCGCTGTGAGGATGCCGTCTCCGCCTGGGCCGCGGAAGCGTTGGGTCCGGAGCACCTCGGGCTGTTGGAGCGGCTGCCGCGGACCGTGCGGCTGGCCGTGGGCGGGCTCGGGGAGGTTCTGTTCTGTCACGCCACGCCGCGTGACGACGAGGAAGTCGTCCTGGTCGGCTCCCGGCTCGAACGGTGGCGGGACGTGTTCGGCGGGCTCGAAGCGGACGTGCGGACGGTGGTCTGCGGCCACACCCACATGCCGTTCGTCCGCCTCGCGCACGGCCGCCTGGTGATCAACCCCGGCAGCGTCGGCATGCCCTACGGCAGGCCGGGGGCCCACTGGGCGCTCCTGGGCCCCGGCGTCGAGCTGCGGACCACGGAGTACGACATCGACTCCGCCGTCGACCGCGTGGCGCGGGACTCCGGATACCCCGGCGCCGCCGAGTGGGCCGACTACTACCTGCGGGCCCGCGCCACGGACGCGGAGGCCCTCGCGGTCTTCGGACCTCGGGACGGACGGGAGGGGGCGGACGGACCGGATGGGCCGGATGGGCCGGATGGGCCGCGGGATTGACGGGAGGGGTCGGGCGGTTCGGACGGGCCGCGGGATGGACGGGAGAGGTCGGACGGGCCGGATAGCCCTCGGGACGGACGGGAGAGGGCGGACGGTTCGGACGGGCCGCAGGACTGACGGGAGAGGGCGGACGGGCCGGGCCGTTCGGACGGGGCAGGGCGGGCGGGGCGGGCGTGAGGGCGGATGTCCGGGTGGTGGACCCGCTACCGTGAACCGGATGAGCACCGACGAGTCGCAGCCCACGGACAGCGCCGGCGTGAGCGCGCCCGCATCGCCGCGCGTCGCGGACACGCCCCGTTCCCTCGCCGAAGCGCTCCGGTCGCGGGAGGACGGCGCGCTCGCCGACCTGCTGCGGGCCCGGCCCGACCTGCTGAACCCGGTGCCCACCGACCTCACCCAGCTCGCCACGCGCGCGGGTACCCGGGCCTCCGTGGTGCGGGCCCTGGAGCGGCTCGACCGGTTCGCGCAGCAGGTGGCCGAGGCGCTCGCCGTGGCCCCGGACCCCGCTTCGTACGACGAGGTGAGCGCCCTGCTCGCGGGCGACGAAGGGGATCCCGCCGTCGAGGGGGCGCTCGGCCGCGCGCTCGGCACGCTCCACGCGCAGGCCCTCGTGTGGGGGCCCGACGACCGGCTGCGGCTGGTGCGGACCGCGCGGGAGCTCCTCGCCCCGTCGCCGCAGCATCCGTCCCCCACGGGCCTCGGCCCCACCGTCGCCGAGGCCACGGCCGGGATGTCACCGACCCGTATCCAGGACATCGTCGCCACGGCGGGGCTGCCGACGACGCACGACCCGGTGTCCGCCGTACAGTCGCTCACCGCACTGTTCACGGACCGTACGCGCATGTCGGCGCTGCTCGACGAGGCGCCCGCCGAGTCCGTGGAGGTGCTGTCCCGCCTGGTGTGGGGGCCGCCGTACGGGCAGGTCACCGCCGATCCGGCCCGGCACCTGCGCTGGCTCCTCGACCGGGGGCTGCTCCTGCCGACCGCGCCCGGCACGGTCGTACTCCCCCGCGAGGCCGCCCTGCACCTGCGCGCGGGCCGCGCCCACCGCACGGTGGAGCCGACGCCGCCGCCCGTGGAGGTGGCGCGCGAGCACCGTCCACAGGTTGTGGACGCGACCGCCGCCGGACAGGCGTACACCGCGCTCGCCACCGTCGAGGAGCTGCTGAAGGACTGGGACGAGGGCGGCCCCGCCGTGCTGCGCGCGGGCGGCCTCAGCGTGCGCGATCTGAAACGGACGGCGGTGGCGCTCGACACGAGCGAGCCGCTGGCCGCGTTCTGGGTCGAACTCGCCTACGCGGCCGGGCTGCTGGCGTCCGACGGTGAGGCCGACGAGCGGTACGCCGCGACCCCCGCGTACGACGAGTGGCAGGAGCTGCCCGCGCCCGAGCGGTGGGCGGCCCTCGCCACGGCGTGGCTGGCGGCCACCCGTACGGCGGGGCTGGTCGGCGGCCGCGACGGCAAGGACCGTACGCTCTCCGCGCTCGGCCCCCACCTGGACCGTTCGGCGGCCCCCGAGGTCCGCCACCGGGTCCTCGCGCTCCTCGCCGCGCTCCCCGAGGGCGCGGCGCCCGACGCGGAGTCCCTCCAGGCCCGCCTGCGCTGGGAGCACCCGTCTCCCGCCTCGCTCGACCTGCGGTCCCGTATCGCCCAGTGGACGCTGAACGAGGCGGAGTTGCTGGGTGTTACGGGGCGGGGGGCGTTGTCGGGGCATGGGCGGGCGTTGGTGGGGGGACGGGGGCCGGGGCTGGGGTTGGAGTCTCTGGGTGCCGGTGCCCCGAGCGGCTCGGGCTCCGCGAGCGACTCGGGTTCCGCGAGCTCCTTGGGTTCCGCGAGCCGTTCTGGTTCCGCCAGTTCCTCGGGCTCCGCGGGTGCCGTGAGTTCCGCGGGTGCCGCGGGTGTCGCGGGTGCCGCGGGTGTCGCGGGTGCCGCCGAACGACGCGCCCTCGCCGCCGAGCGCCTCGCCCCGCTCCTTCCCCAGCCCCTCGACCACGTCCTCCTCCAGGCCGATCTCACCGCCGTGGCCCCCGGCCCGCTGGAGCGGCCGCTCGGTGACGCCCTCGCCGTGCTCGCCGACGTCGAGTCGAAGGGCGGCGCCACCGTCTACCGCTTCTCGCCCGGCTCCGTACGGCGCGCGCTCGACGCCGGGCAGTCCGCGTCCGACCTGCACGCCTTCCTCGCCGCCCACTCCCGTACGCCGGTTCCGCAGCCCCTGGCGTATCTGATCGACGACGTGGCGCGCCGTCACGGCCACCTGCGGATCGGCGCCGCCTCCGCGTACGTACGGTGCGACGACGAGGCGATGCTCGACGAGATCATGGCCGACAAGCGCGCCCAGAGCCTGCGGCTGCGCCGGCTCGCGCCCACCGTGCTCGCCGCGCAGGCCGACCCCGGGACGCTCCTGGACGGGCTGCGTTCCATGGGGTTCGCGCCCGCCGCGGAGAGCGCGGAGGGCGACGTCCTGATCACCCGCGCCCATGCTCATCGCACGCCGCCCCGTTCGGCGCCGGAGCCGGTGCCGGACGGGCCGCCGGTGCCCGGGGCCACGCTCATCGACGCGGCGGTACGGGCCATCCGTGCGGGGGATCTGGCGTCCACGGCGCCCCGCAAGAGCCCTGCGGTGGCGGCGTCGGACGGTCGCCTGCCCCGCACCACGGCCGCGGAGACCCTCGCGACCATGCAGGCCGCGGTGCTGACCGGGGAGGCGGTCTGGGTCGGTTACGTGAACGCCGAGGGTGCGGCGAGCCAGCGTGTGCTCGCGCCCGTGCGGGTGGAGGGTGGCTTCGTCACGGCGTACGACCACACTGCGGATGAGGTCCGTACGTATCCCTTGCATCGCATTACGGGTGTGGCGGAGTTGGCGGACGACTGACGCGGGGCGCGGGCAGGGGTGCGGGGAACTGTGGGACCGGCCACGACGCGCCCGCGCCCGACGGATGGCCCCGCGGCTCCGAGCCCCGTGCGACGGGACGCTTTTTCGGGTGCGGGTCCTTGGGGGCTGGTCGCGCAGTTCCCCGCGCCCCTGAACGGGCTGGCCGGCCGCTCCTCGCCTGCGGGTCCGTGGGGGCTGATCGCGCAGTTCCCCGCGCCCCTGGAGCGCCGCCCGTCGGCCGTTCTTCTCCCGCCCTTCGGCCGCGCGCCGACGGCGGCTAAGGGCGCAGAGCCCGGCGCCCCGGGAAGGGCGCCCACCGGGCTGAGCACGCCGCCCCGCCCCCCCCCTGACCGGAAACCCACCCACCGGAAAACCCATTGGCACCGTCCCCCGACCCCCGCCTAAGATGCCCCCTTCCCCGGCCTCCCCGTGCGGAGTGCCGTCGTCCGGACGGAAACCGGGCGGCAGCCCATGTAGCAGCACCACGACACCGCTGAACCGCCGGAGGCACCCCGTGCATGCGCACGTCGACCCTGTCCCCCTCGATCCCGAAGGTTCCGAAGGCCCCGCGGGCCCCGTAGACCCCGCAGAGTGCGAGAACACCGCAGACCCCCTCGCCCGGGAACGCGGCCATCTCGCCGCGTCCCGTGCCGCGCTGCGGGCCATGCGCGAGGATGCCGAGGCGCTCGATATCCGTGACGTCACCGCGAACTGGGTGAACGCCGCCGTCCTGGAGCGGCAGCTCGACGAACGGATCAAGTCGCTCGCCGATCTGGCGCACACTCCGCTCTTCTTCGGGCGGCTCGATTACCTGCACGCGCCCGGTGCCGAGCAGGCCGAGGGTGCGGAGGGGGAGCAGTTCTACATCGGGCGGCGGCACGTGCACGACGCCGATGGGGACCCCATGGTCATCGACTGGCGCGCGCCGGTCTCCCAGCCGTTCTACCGGGCCTCGAAGAAGGACCCGATGGACATCGCGCTGCGCCGCCGTTTCGGTTATACGGCCGGTGACCTCACCGCGTACGAGGACGAGCACCTCAGCGACCCGGGGGAGGCCGAGCGGACCAGCCGACTGCTCCAGCGGGAGATCGAGCGGCCGCGCGTCGGGCCGATGCGGGACATCGTCGCCACCATCCAGCCGGAGCAGGACGAGATCGTCCGGAGTGGGCTCAGCGGCAGCGTGTGCGTGCAGGGCGGGCCGGGGACGGGTAAGACCGCCGTCGGGCTGCACCGGGTCGCCTACCTGCTGTACGCCCACCGGGAGCGGCTCGCCCGCACCGGCACCCTCGTCATCGGGCCGAACGCCTCCTTCCTGCACTACATCGAGCAAGTCCTCCCCGCCCTCGGTGAGTTGGAGGTCAAGCAGGCCACCGTCGACGACCTCGTCGCCCACGTGGAGGTGCGCGGCACGGACGAGCCGGCCGCTGCCCTCGTCAAGGGCGACGCCCGCATGGCGGAGGTGCTGCGCAACGCCGTCCGGTCGCACGTGACGATGCCCATCGAGCCGGTCGTGGTCGTGCGCGGGTCGCGCAGGTGGCGAGTCCCCGCGTATGAAGTGGAGGAGATCGTCAGTGAGTTGCTGGCGCGCGACATCCGGTACGGTGCCGCCCGCGACGCCCTCCCGCAGCGCATCGCGCACGCCGTGCTCGTCCGCATGGAGCAGGCGGGCGAGGCGCCGGACGACCGGGTGCAGGACGCGGTGGCCCGCAATCCCGCGGTGAAGGCGGCGGTGAAGGCGGTGTGGCCGCCCGTCGAGCCCGCCAAGCTCGTGCTGCGGCTGCTGTCCGACGCGGAATTCCTCGCCGCGCATGCCGAGGGGATCCTGAGCGAGGACGAGCAGAAGGCCGTGCTGTGGGCCAAGCCCGCGCGGAGCGTCAAGTCCGCCAAGTGGTCCGCCGCCGACGCCGTGTTGATCGACGAGGTCACCGACCTCGTCTCGCGCACCCACTCCCTCGGCCACGTCGTGCTCGACGAGGCGCAGGACCTGTCCCCGATGCAGTACCGCGCGGTGGGCCGGCGCTGCACCACGGGTTCGGCGACCGTCCTCGGCGACCTCGCGCAGGGCACCACACCGTGGGCGACGCGGAGTTGGGACGAGGCGCTGCGGCACCTCGGCAAGGACCGTGCGGTCGTGGAGGAGCTGACGGCCGGTTTCCGCGTGCCGCGCGAGGTCATCGCGTACGCGTCGCGGCTGCTGCCGGACATCGCGCCGGGGCTCACGGCGGTCGAATCGGTGCGTGAGTCGCCGGGTTCGCTCGCGGTACGCCGGGTGGCGGACGTGGGAGACCTCGACTCGGCGTGCCTGGAGGCGTGCGCGGAGTCGCTGCGGCAGGAGGGCTCCATCGGCCTCATCGCCGCGGACGCCCGCATCCCATCACTCGCCGCCGCGCTGACGGCGGCCGGCCTCACGTACCTCTCCCCCGGCGAGGAGACGACACCCGACACCCGCCTCACACTCGTGCCCGCGTCCCTCGCGAAGGGTCTCGAGTACGACTACGTGGTACTGGACGAGCCCTCCGCCGTCGTCACCGGCGAGCCGGACGAACGCACTGGCCTGCGCCGCCTCTACGTGGCACTGACCCGCGCCGTCTCCGGTCTGACCGTCGTCCACGCGGCCGACCTGCCCGAGCAGCTCGCTTAGAGCCTGTTCTTGGGGTCCTTGGGGTCCTTGGGGTCCTTGGGGTTCTTGGGGTCGGCCGGTGTGTCGGTCGGTGTGTCGGCCGGTGCGGTAGCTGACGGCAGGTGCGTGACGATGAGCACGATGCCCGCCAGCGTCACGACGCGCGTCGCCGCGTCCAGGCCGTTCCAGGCGTCCGACTGCCACATGGCGAACCATTCGCCGCCGATGCCGATGAAACCGATGCCGAAGAGGGCGAGGATCATCAACAGGCCGATGCTGCCCACCCGTTGGGCCCGGCGCAGGCCGTGCGGGCGGCGCAGGGCGCGGGCCCACAGGACCGTCGACGTGCCGAGGACCAGCGCCGCCAGGGTCTCCCAGGCGATGATTCCGACGTACGCCGCGTCCTGGAGCCCGGTGGACTCCACGGCCCGCCACTTGAGGCCGTTGTCCTTGAAGGTGGTGTCCATCGAGAGGACATGGCGTACGAACTGCTGGTTGGTCTCGAAGTCGGTGATGTTCCCGAACGCGACGAGCGCGATGTAGAGCGCGACCGTCCCCGTGAGCAGCATCGCGGCGACGGGCAGCGTCCCGGCCGTGAGTATGCGCTCCGCGGGACGCGTCTGTTCTGCTGGTGTCGGCATGAGGTCCCCTCCGTGTCGGTCCAGTTCTATCGCGTCCCGCGGAGAAACGATCAACCGGCGGCCGGCCGGCGACGGGGCGAGCAGTCAGCCGGCCGACCGTGAGACCGCCGTCAGCCGCCGTCAGCCGCCGTCCAGCGCCGTCCGCCATTCCGCGACCGCCGCCGCGGACACCGGCGCCGACCAGCCGTCGGGGCGGGCGGCCCCGCCGATGTGGAAGGCGTCGACGCCGGCCGCCGTCAGCCGCGGCAGGTGGTCGAGGCGGAGGCCGCCGCCGATGAGCAGCTGCGGCTCGTAACCGGGTTCGCCGCGCCGGGCCGCCTCGGCGAGCAGGGTCGGCAGGCCGTCGTCGACGCCGGTCGCGGCGCCCGCGGTGAGGTAGGTGTCGAGGCCCGGCAGGTCCCCGAGCTGCTTGCGGAGGGCCGCCCGGTCGGCGGCGCGGTCGATGGCGCGGTGGAAGGTCCAGCGGCACCCGTCGAGTGCGCCGACCAGCGCTTCGACGGCGGGCAGGTCGGGCCCGCCCGCCTCGTCGAGGAAGCCGAGCACGAACTCGTCGGCGCCCTCGCCCCTGAGCTCGTGGGTGCGGCGCAGCAGTTCGTCGACGTCGCCCGCGGCGAACCCGTCGGCGAGCCTGAGCATGACGCGCAGCGGGATGTCGACGGCGGAGCGGATCGCGGCGAAGGTCGCGCGGGACGGGGTGAGGCCGTCCGCGGCCATGTCGGTCACCAGCTCCAGGCGGTCCGCTCCGCCGGCCTGGGCGGCGACGGCGTCCCCGGCGTCGAGGGCGATCACCTCCAGGACTGCACGCTTGCTCATGGATTTCTCTTCCTTCTGGTCGGTGCGGCCGGACTGCCGGTCGCCGCCGGCTCGCCGGTTACCGCCGGTCTGCCGGTTACCGCCGGAAAACCTCGCACAGGTCTAGTCCAATTACCACCCTACGCGCAGAACACCCCGGCGCGAGCCGAGTCGCTCGCACCGGGGTGTGGGCCGGACTTCAGGTAATTCAGGCCAGCGGCTTGAACCCCCGCAGCCGCAGACTGTTGCCCACCACGAACACCGAGGAGAACGCCATCGCCGCACCCGCGATCATCGGGTTCAGGAGCCCCGCGGCGGCCAGCGGCAGCGCGCCGACGTTGTAGGCGAAGGCCCAGAACAGGTTCGACCTGATCGTGCCGAGGGTGCGGCGCGAGAGCCTGATCGCGTCGGCCGCCACCCGCAGGTCACCTCGTACGAGGGTCAGATCGCCCGCCTCGATCGCGGCGTCCGTGCCCGTGCCCATCGCCAGGCCGAGGTCGGCCTGGGCCAGCGCCGCCGCGTCGTTCACGCCGTCGCCGACCATGGCGACCGACTTGCCCTCGGCCTGCAGCCGCTTCACCACGTCGACCTTGTCCTGCGGCATGACCTCAGCGATCACGTGTTCGGGGGCGATGCCCACCTCGGCGGCGACCGACTCCGCGACCGCCTTGTTGTCGCCGGTCAGCAGGATCGGGGTGAGGCCGAGCGCGCGCAGCCGCTCGATCGCCTCGGCGCTGGTGTCCTTCACCGCGTCGGCGACCTCCAGGACCGCCCGCGCCTCACCGTCCCAGGCGACCGCGATGGCGGTACGGCCCGCCGCCTCGGCCTCGGCCTTGGCGCGCGCCAGCTCGACGGGGAGGTGGATCTCCCACTCGGCGAGCAGCTGCTCGCGGCCGACCAGGACCGCGTGTCCCTCGACGATGCCCTGCACGCCGCGCCCCGCGACGTTGGCGAAGTCCTCCGGAGTGGGCAGCTCGCCCACCGAGGCCGTGGCACCGGCGGCGACGGCCCGGGCGATGGGATGCTCGGAGGAGTGCTCCAGCGCGCCGGCCAGGCGCAGGACCTCGGCCTCCGTGGTGCCGTCCGCGGTGTGGGTGGCGAGGAGAGTCATCTTGCCGGTGGTGACGGTGCCGGTCTTGTCCAGGACGATGGTGTCGGCCTTGCGGGTGGACTCCAGGACCTCCGGGCCCTTGATCAGGATGCCGAGCTGGGCGCCGCGCCCGGTGCCGACCATGAGGGCGGTCGGCGTGGCGAGGCCCAGGGCGCACGGGCAGGCGATGATCAGTACGGCGACCGCGGCGGTGAAGGCGGCGGTCAGACCGGCGCCGTTGCCGAGCCAGAAGCCGAGGGTGGCGAGCGCCAGGCCGATGACGACCGGCACGAACACCGCGGAGATCTTGTCGGCGAGGCGCTGGGCCGCGGCCTTGCCGTTCTGCGCGTCCTCGACGAGCCTGGCCATCCGGGCGAGCTGGGTGTCGGCGCCGACGCGGGTGGCCTCGACGACGAGGCGTCCGCCGACGTTCAGGGTGGCGCCGGTGACGGCATCGCCGACGGCGACCTCGACGGGCACGGACTCGCCGGTGAGCATGGAGGCGTCCACGGCCGAGGAACCCTCGACGACCTTGCCGTCCGTGGCGATCTTCTCGCCGGGCCGCACCAGGAAGCGGTCACCGGCCTTCAGCCGGCCCACCGGGACGGTCTCCTCACGCCCGCCCTCGCGCAGCACGGTGACGTCCTTGGCGCCGAGCTGGAGCAGCGCCTTCAGGGCGGCGCCCGCCTTCCTCTTGGAGCGGGCCTCGAAGTAGCGCCCGGCGAGGATGAACGCGGTGACGCCCGCCGCGGCCTCCAGATAGATGTTCCCCGCGCCGTCGCTGCGGGCGATGGTCAGCTCGAAGGGGTGGGTCATGCCGGGCGTGCCGGCCGTCCCGAAGAACAGCGCCCACAGGGACCAGAGGAACGCCGCCGACGTACCGACCGAGATCAGCGTGTCCATCGTCGCCGCGCCGTGCCGGGCGTTCGTCCACGCCGCCTTGTGGAAGGGCCAGGCCGCGTACGTGACGACGGGCGCCGCGAGCGTGAGCGACAGCCACTGCCAGTACTCGAACTGCAGCGCGGGGACCATCGCCATCGCGATGACGGGCACGGAGAGCAGTGCCGCGGTGGTCAGGCGCTGGCGCAGGGGCCGCAGCTCGTCGTCGGCCCGCCGCGCCTCCTCGGCCTGCCTCTCGTCGCCGTCGAGCGCGGTCTCCTCACGTACGGGAGTGGGCTCCTGCGCGGTGTAGCCGGTGGCCTCGACCGTCGAGATCAGGTCCTGTACGGAGATGTCCGCGCCGCGGTAGCTGACCTTGGCCTTCTCGGTGGCGTAGTTGACGGTCGCCTCGACGCCGTCCATGCGGTTGAGCTTCTTCTCGATGCGGGCCGCGCAGGAGGCGCAGGTCATGCCACCGATGGCGAGTTCGACCTCTGCGGCGGGCGACGCCGTCTCGGCGGCACCGGGTGTGGTGGTGGCCATGGATCGGGCTCCTGTACGAGTCGGGTTCCCGATACCCGGGGCGGGTATCGCTGTCGGGATCCATGTATACCCCCGGGGGGTACGTAACGCAAGGGTCCTCCCCCAAGAGAACTCCACTTGACTTCGTACCCCCGGGGGGTATCTTCGAGTTCAGCGGAATGAGACCACGCAGGGACCCACCGACCCACGGAGCCGTCATGAACACCGGACTGAAGATCACCGCATTCGCCGCCGCCGTCACCGCGACCTTCGGCGCCGCGTACGGCGTCGGCACGGGCGTCGACCCCGTCACGGACAAGGCACCCGCGGCTCGGCACGGAGAACACGAGGGCGGCGGAAAGGAGAAGAAGGGCACGGGCGAGCAGGAGGGGCAGGACGGGCACGCCGAGAGCGCCCCGGGCGGCCTCCAGATCTCCGACCGCGGCTACACGCTGGACCTGAAGACCACCCGCATCGAGGCGGACAAGCGGCAGAAGCTGACCTTCACGATCGTCGAGGACGCCACAGGTAAGAACGTCACCGCGTACCGGAAGGAGCACGACAAGGAGCTGCACCTCATCGTCGCCTCACGCGACCTGACGGCCTACCGCCATCTGCACCCGGTCCGCGCGGCCGACGGCACCTGGTCGACGCCGGTCCGGCTCCCCGAGGCGGGCGGTTACCGCGTCTTCGCCGACTTCCGGCCCGAGGGCGCGAAGGAGGGGCTGACGCTGGGCGCGGACCTCGGAGTGGCGGGCTCGTACGACCCGAAGGAGCTGCCCGCGCACAGCACCACCGCGAAGGTCGACGGCTACGACGTCACGCTGAAGGGCGAGCTCAAGACGGGCGCGGGCGGCGACCTCACGCTGAGCGTCGCCAAGAACGGCAGGCCGGTGACCGACCTCCAGCCCTACCTGGGTGCGTACGGCCACCTCGTGGCGCTGCGCGCGGGCGACCTCGCCTACCTTCACGTCCACCCGAACGGCGCGCCCGGCGACGGGAAGACCGAGGCGGGCCCCGGCATCTCGTTCGGCACGGCAGCACCGAGCAAGGGCGCGTACCGCCTGTTCCTCGACTTCAAGCACGAGGGGAAGGTCCGCACGGCGGAGTTCACCGTGCACGCGGGCGGCGGCGCGCACGCCGAGCCCGAGAAGGGCGGCGGCCACGGGCACTGACCGCTTCGGGGTCGGGCGCGTCTCAGGCGGCGGGCGGCGCCACCGCCGCCAGCTCCTCCACCGAGCCCGACATGACGGCCCGGACGTGCTCGGTCAGATGGTCGAGAGGCCAGTCCCACCAGGCGAGTTCGAGCAGCCGGGCGATGTCCTCGTCGCCGAACCGGCGGCGGATGAGCTTCGCCGGGTTGCCGCCGACGATGCCGTAGTCCGGCACGTCGTCGACGACCACGGCACCCGAGGCGATGATCGCGCCGTGCCCGATGCGGACGCCCGGCATGACCGTCGACCGGTATCCGAACCAGACGTCGTTGCCGACGACCGTGTCGCCGCGCCCCGGCAGCCCGGAGATCAGGTCGAAGTGCTCGCTCCAGGACCCGCCCATGATCGGGAAGGGGAACGTCGAGGCCCCGTCCATCCGGTGGTTGGCGCCGTTCATGATGAACCGCACGCCCTCGCCCAGCGCGCAGTACTTCCCGATGACCAGCCGCTCGGGCCCGTAGTGATAGAGCACGTTCCGCGTCTCGAAGGCGGTCGGGTCGTCGGGGTCGTCGTAGTACGTGAAGTCCCCGACCTCGATCAGCGGCGACTTCACGAGCGGCTTGAGGAGGACCACCCGCTCCTGGCCCGGCATCGGGTGCAGCACGTTCGGATCGGCGGGTACGAGAGGCGTGCCGGAGTCGGAGGTCATCCCCTCATGATCCACGTCAGCCGAAGAGGTTCAACTCCTTTTCGGTGACGCCCGCCAGCTCGTACCGCGTACCGGCCAGCGGCCGTCCCGTGCAGAGCCGGACCAGCGTCGGCGCGTCCCCGATGTAGCGGGCGGGCGGCCGTGTCCCGTCGCCGGCGCCCAGGGACAGCGGCTCGTCCCAGCCGTCGACGTCCGCGTGCAGCGGCGGCGGCGCGGAGGCGGCATGCGTCGACCTGCTGAACCACTCGAGGAGCGGCAGCGCGTCGGCCAGCCCCGCACCGCCGTACGCACCCGGCTTCCCCCACGCCTCCCGTACGTCACCGGCGTGCACCCACTCCCCCAGCGCCACACCGTCCAGGAACCCCTTGGCGGCGGCGAGGACGGGCCCCACCTCCGTCATGCCGCGCTCCAGCTCGTCCACGACACGCGAGTTTGACCAGTCGGCGCGCTCGGCGATGTCGCGCTCATTGCTCTCGGGCGAGAACACGCCCTCCTCGAAACGGCTCTCCACCACCC
The DNA here is from genome assembly GCF_044903205.1 of Streptomyces sp. NPDC029674. NCBI lineage: Bacteria > Bacillati > Actinomycetota > Actinomycetes > Kitasatosporales > Streptomycetaceae > Streptomyces > Streptomyces sp. NPDC029674. The sequence goes on along the minus strand of NZ_JBJDPY010000003.1, from coordinate 188,398 downwards.
GCATCAGCGCGGAGCCGCAGTGCGCGAGCACATGCCGCACGGTCCAGCCCGGACAGCAGGTGCGGATCTCGTACGCCTCGTCGGGCGCGGCCCTCAACAGCGGTATCAGGGCGTCGCGTTCGTTGCGGAGGAGGCGTCCGGCGCGGTCGGGTTCGTAGGTCTCGTCAGTGATCGTGGTCATGCCCGCAGCCAACCGCGTGCGGCCGCGCATGGCAACGGCCGGGCCGGAGGTCGCGATTACGATCGGCCCATGGCAGACGACATGTCGGACGACAAGGACCGCCTCCGCGCACGCTGGGCCGCCACCCTGCTCAGCGCGAGCCGGGACACCCGCGGAACCTCCAAAATCCCCGACGCCCCCGACCCCGCGCCCTACGCGGACCGGCTCCTCGCCCGCTGGTCCGAGCCGCAGCGCCGGTACCACACCACCGCGCACCTGACGGCGGTCCTCGACCACATCGACGTCCTCGCCGAGCACGCCGAGGACCCCGAACTCGTCCGCCTCGCCGCGTGGTTCCACGACGCGGTGTACGCGCCGGACCGCTCCGAGAACGAGGAACGCTCCGCCCGCCTGGCCGAGCGCGCCCTCACCGAGGCGGGCCTCACCTCCGCCCAGACCGCCGAGGTGGCCCGCCTGGTCCGCCTCACCGTCACGCACGACCCCGCCGACGGCGACCACAACGGCGAGACGCTGTGCGACGCCGACCTGGCGATCCTCGCGGCCTCCCCGGACGCGTACGCCGCCTACGCGGCCGCCGTCCGCGAGGAGTACGGCTTCGTGCCGGACGAGGCGTTCCGCGCGGGCCGCGCCGAGGTCCTGCGCCACCTCATGGCGCTGCCCCGCCTGTTCAGGACGCCGTACGGGGCGGCCAACTGGGAGGCACCCGCCCGGGAGAACCTGGCGACGGAGCTGGCGCTGCTCGACGCCTGAGCCGGTTCCTGTCCGTACTTGGGCCGCCCCGAAAAACAAGCGCCCGCGCGGCCCCGCTCCCGTACTCTCTCGGCATGCTTCTCATGGGTGGGGACCGGATCGACGAGGCCGTGGCGCACGCGGCGAAGGTGCTGCGCGCGGCCGCGGACCGCGACTGGAGCGTCAAGGCGGGCGGGCTCGACTGGAGCTGCCTGAAGACGGCGGAGCACATCACGGGCGACTTCGTGGCGTACGCGGGCCAGCTGACGGGCCGGGCCACCGACGGCTACGTCCCCTTCGAGACCGTGCTCGACGACGGCACGGAACCCGAGGGCGCGATCCACGCCATCGAGGCGAGCGGCCGCATCCTCGCGGCCGTGGTCCGCACGACGCCGCCCGGAGTGCGCGGCTACCACCCGTACCCCGTCGGCAGCGCGGACGCGGCGGGCTTCGCGGCGATGGGCGTCACGGAGGTCCTGCTCCACACGTACGACATCGCGCGGGCGCTCGGCGTGGACGCGGAACCGCCCGCGGAGCTCTGCGAGGCGGTACTCGCCCACCTCTTCCCGCACGTGCCGCCGACCCTCGCCGGCACCACCCCCTGGACGACGCTCCTGTGGGCCACCGGCCGCGGCACCCTGCCGGGCCGCGCGCCCCTCACGCACTGGCGCTGGCGCAACGCCGCGTCCCTGCCCGCGGGCCCCCTCGCCCTGCGCGAGCTGCCGCCGGCGGCGTGCGCGGATCTCGCCGCGGGCGGCACGGGCGGACTGACCTGGCTGGACGGCGGCCCCTTCACCGGGACGCGGAAGGCCGCCGAGATGATGAAGAAGGCGTACGCCTCCGGGGTGCACCGCTCCGAATGGGGCCTGTACGCGCTGGTCCGCACCGCCGACGAGCTGGCCGTCGGCGGCATGGGCTTCCACGGCCCGCCGGACGACGACGGCTGCGTCGAGGTCGGCTACGACCTGGTGGAGACGGCGCGCGGCCACGGCTACGCGACCCTCGCCCTCCGCGCCCTCTCCGAGTGGGCCCTCACCCACCCCGAGGTGACGTCCCTCCTCGCCGTGACCACCCCCGACAACACCCCCTCCCAACGCGTCGCCACCCGAGCCGGCTACACCCGCCTCCCGGACCGCGACACGAACCACGCGTACGGCTTGCGCCGCCCCTGACGCGCGTCCTCACTCCAGGGGCCGCAGGAACCGCCGCTCGTACCGCCGGATGCACCGCGTCCGGCGCGCCAGCTCGAAGGCCGCCTGGCACTCGGGGTCCGTCGCGCTGTCGGTGCGGTACTGCTCGTACGCGGCGAGGCTCGGGAAGGAGAAGAGGGCGTACGCGATGTCGCTGTCGCCCTCACTGGGCAGGAAGTAGCCGTGGTGGGTGCCGCCGAAGCGGTTGACCAGGACGACCCAGCGGCGGCCGTACTCCTCGAAGTCGGCGATGCGGTCGGGGTCGATCTCGTATTTCAGATGAACGGTGATCATGCGCCTGACCCTAGGCGCACGGAGCCCTGGGCCGAAGGCCCGCGGAGCCCTACGCCGGCCGCCCCTTCGGTCTCCGCAGCCCGGCTCCCGTGAGCCTCCGCACCAGTTCCTTGGAGCCGACCTCCACCGCGCCCGCCCGCACCGCGTCCTCGTACCGTTCCGCGGGTACGTCGTAGTGGTCGCGCTCGAAGGCGCGCGGCGGGCAGCCGATGCGTGCCGCGAACGCGTGCAGCTCCTCGTACGAGACGTCGCTGACCAGGTGGGACCACATGCGGCCGTGCCCCGGCCACGTCGGCGGGTCTATATAGACGCTCATGTCAGACCGCCCACCGGCGCCACGACCACGCCCGCCTTGCCGCACACCCAGTGCGGGTCGGGCCCCAACTCCGGCTCCACGTCCAGCGCGTGGGGCTCGCCCGTCTCGCACACGGGGCAGAGCGGCCACCGCCCGTACCGTTCCAGGAGCGCGTCCTGGACGTCCTGGGCGACGAGCCCCGCGACGTACTCGACCCCCTCGGGCCACTGCTCGACCCACCAGCGCCGGTGCGTCACCGACTCCTCGACCATCGAGACGACCTCGGCCTCGGCCACCTCGCGGGCGACGAGGTCGGCGAGGACCAGTGCGCGAGCGGCGTGCAACGCCTGCTCCAAGGGGTCGATCGCGTCCATGCAGCCATTGTCACCCCACCCGCACCGGACCGGAGAACCGGCGGGACGCCCGGGACCCACCGGGCCTTGACCGGGGCCCCGCCCGAAAATACCTTTCAAATGTGACCCATGACGTGAAGGAAATTTTCGCGGACGCCGCGCCGCCCGCCCCCGCCGCCCTCGCGGCCAAGGTGCGCACCCTGGCGCCGTCGATGACCCGCTCCATGCAGCGGGTCGCCGAGGCCGTCGCGGGCGACCCCGCCGGATGCGCCGCCCTCACGGTCACCGGCCTCGCCGAGCTCACCGGCACGAGCGAGGCGACCGTCGTCCGCACCGCCCGCCTCCTCGGCTACCCCGGCTACCGGGACCTGCGCCTCGCCCTCGCCGGCCTCGCCGCCCAGCAGCAGTCGGGGCGCGCGCCCGCCGTCACCGCGGACATCGCCGTCGACGACCCCATCGCGGACGTCGTGGCGAAGCTCGCGTACGACGAGCAGCAGACCCTCGCCGACACCGCCGCCGGACTCGACACCGTGCAGCTCGGAGCCGCCGTCGCCGCGCTCGCCACCGCCCGCCGCGCGGAGATCTACGGCGTCGCCGCCTCCGGCCTCGTCGCCCAGGACCTCGCCCAGAAACTGCTCCGCATCGGGCACATCGCGCACGCGCACTCCGACCCGCACCTGGCCGTCACCAACGCGGTGACGCTCCGCGCGAAGGACGTCGCCATCGCGATCACCCACTCCGGTTCGACCGGCGACGTGATCGAACCCCTCCGCGTCGCCTTCGAGCACGGCGCGACGACGATCGCGATCACCGGGCGGCCCGGCGCGGCCGTCTCCCAGTACGCCGATCACATACTGACCACCTCCACGGCCCGCGAGAGCGAACTGCGCCCGGCCGCGATGTCCTCCCGCACGAGTCAACTCCTTGTGGTGGACTGTCTGTTCGTGGGTGTCGCGCAGCGTACGTACGAGACGGCGGCGCCCGCACTCGCCGCGTCCTACGAGGCACTGGCCCACCGCCACAGCCCGCGCGGCACCAACCGCTGACGCCCCCCTGCTCCCCGCCAACCCCCCGCACCGGACACGAAAGAGCCGCAGCCGCCATGACCTCCACCGCCAACGCGCCCGACTCCGCGGGCGCCCCCCACCACCACCAGCACAAACGCGGTGACGACTACGGAGAGCTCCGCGCCCAGCTCGCCACCCTCACCACCGAGGCGTTCCGGCCCGAGCTCTCCGACATCGACCGGCTGCCCACCGCGGAGATCGCGGCCATCATGAACGGTGAGGACGCCACCGTCCCCGCGGCCGTCGCCGAGCAGCTCCCCGCGATCGCCGCCGCCATCGACGGCACCGCCGAGCGCATGGCCCGCGGTGGCCGGCTGGTCTACGCGGGCGCGGGCACCGCGGGACGGCTCGGGGTCCTCGACGCGTCCGAGTGCCCGCCCACGTTCAACACCGACCCGTCGGAGGTCGTCGGTCTCATCGCGGGCGGCCCGGACGCCATGGTCAAGGCGGTCGAGGGCGCGGAGGACAGCAAGGAGCTGGCCGCCGACGACCTGGAAGGGCTGAACCTCACCGAGGACGACGTCGTCGTCGGCATCTCCGCCTCCGGCCGCACCCCGTACGCGATCGGCGCCGTCGAGCACGCCCGCGCCCGCTACGGCGCGCTCACCATCGGCCTCTCCTGCAACGCGAACAGCGCGCTCGCCGCCGCCGCCGACCACGGCATCGAGGTCGTCGTCGGCCCCGAACTTCTCACCGGCTCGACCCGCCTCAAGGCCGGCACGGCCCAGAAGCTCGTCCTCAACATGCTGTCGACGATCACGATGATCCGCCTCGGCAAGACGTACGGGAACCTGATGGTCGACGTCCGCGCGTCCAACGAGAAGTTGCGGGCCCGCTCCCGCCGCATCGTCGCCCTCGCCACCGGTGCCTCCGACGACGAGATCGAGGCCGCGCTCGCCGCCACGGACGGAGAGGTGAAGAACGCCATCCTCACGATCCTCGGCCGCGTCGACGGCCCCACCGCCGCCACCCTGCTCACCGCCTCCGCCGGCCACCTCCGCACGGCCCTCGACAACTCCCGCACCACGGACTAGCCCCAGATGTTCCTCGCAGGTGTACACACAGGCGCGTACACTTGGGCCATGAGCGAGAGCGTCACCATCCGGGAAGCCCGCGCCCACCTCGCCGAGGTCGTCGACAAGGCCGAGGCGGGCGAGGTGACCGTACTGACACGCAAGGGCAGGCGCGTAGCCGCTCTGGTGCCCATAGAGGTTCTGGACGCACTCGACGAGGCGGCCGACGAACTCGCGGCACGCGAGGCCGAGCGGCACCGTGACGACCCCACCGTCGGCATGGCAGAACTTCTTGCGGACCTTTTTGAGGGCGATGGCAAGAACAGCGGTACGGCCACCGCGGACGACGCCGCGTGAAGTACGCCTTCCGCTTCACCACACACGCCCAGCGCCAACTCCGGTCCATCGACCGCCAACAGGCCATGCGTATTCTCACCGCCCTCACCGCGCTCGGCGACGACCCCCACCACGTCGACGCCGACATCAAGAAGCTCACCGGGCACGACGGCCTGTACCGGCTCCGCGTCGGCAGCTTCCGCATCGTCTACGAGATCCAGAACGATGTCCTGATCATCCTCGTCGTCCACGTCGGCGACCGCCGCGACGTGTACCGCAGCCTGTAAGCGGCGCTGCGTCCCCGTCGCCGACGCCGACGCCCGGGGATCCTCCCCGTTCACCGCGCCTCCTCCAGTACGGCGGCCAGCCGCAGCGCGGTGTCCAGGTTGCAGCGCCCCAGCTCGACCAGAGGCAACGTTCCCTCGGACGCCGCGGTCAGCGGATCGATCCGCAGCGACGGCAACGTGACCCCCACCTCCGCGAGCCCCGCCTTCAACTGCCGTACGGCTTCCTCCGCCGCCCGCACCCGTTCCTCCGCCGTCAGCGCCATGACCTCCACCTTTCACACGGAGTGTTGTTCCTCCATCACCCAGAGTGTCCAACTGCGGGCAACCTGAAAAGTGCAGGCGTCCCAACAACGCTCCGTGTTCGGGCTGCGGGAACTTCGGTGGGCCTGCGTCTTTGATGGTCACCGGGGCCGCCCGGTTTTTAGCGGAGTGTGGCGCCTCCGGGCCGCCAGTAAAGGGCGCTCCTGCGTCGCGTCGGCTGCGCCGATTCCGCTCCGCTCCACCCTTGACTGCCGCCCCTCCACCGCACGCAGACTTCGACCCGGACGGCCAGGGGTGGGGGCTTCGGGGTTCCCTGCTCGGGTCATCCCCTTTCACTGCCGGGTGCGGACCGGCCCAACGTGAGTCCCCGTCACCGTCGAGGCCTCGCCCCCGGCTTCGCCGCTCGGGTCATCACCTCTCGCCGCCGCCTGCGACCCGGCCCATCGTGGGTGCCCGCCACGGTCTGGGCTCGGCCACCCACCCGGCCTCTCAGCCCGGGTCATCGGCTCTCGCTGCCGAGTGCGGACCGGCCCATCGTGGGCGGATGCCACGTTCTCGGCGCGGCCAGGCCCCGGCTCTGCCGCTCGGGCCACCGGCTCTCGCCGCCGTGCGCGGACCGGTTCATCGTGTGCCGCGCCACGCTCGGGGCATGGTCTTCGGCCTTCGGCCTTCGGCGTGGGGGCTCCGGTCGGGGACCTACTTTGGAAAAGTAGTGAACCGGATCGGCGCGCGCCCCCCCTGCCACGCCCCGCGCTCCGTCAACCGGTCAGGCATACGAACGGTCTCCCCGCTCGGGTCACCCGCGCGCGCTGCCCGGTGCGGACCGGCCCAACGTGGACGGGCATCCCGGTCGGGGCTGGCCCGGCTTCTCCGCTCGGGCCATCGGCTCTCGCGGCCGGGTGCGGACCGGTCCAACGCGAGTCCCCGTCACAGTCAAGGCGTCGCCCCGGCTTCTCCGCTCGGGTCATCGGCTCTCGCTGCCGCATGCAGAGCGGCCCATCGTGGGCACGCGCCACGGTGAGGGCTCGACCAGCGGCCCCGGCTTCGCCGCTCGGCGGCACCTACTTTGGGAAAGTTGCGAATGCGTGCGCCGCGCGCCCCCCTCACGACACCAATACGCCCCCGGCATGCGGGCCCGCTATGCCCCATTCCCGCGCCGGGCGGGCATGCGCGACAGGCGCGGCAGGCCGTGGGCGGGCAGGCCGCGCCCGCTGCCGACGGCGAGGGCCCAGCCGCCGGCCGATTCCCACCCCCGGATGGGCATTCGCGGCAGGCGCACGGGGCGTGGCAGGGGGGCGCGCGCCGACCTGATTCGCAACTTTCCCAAAGTAGGTCCCCGACCGGGGCGGCCACGCGGGAGCACGGGAAAGCAAGAGCACGCGGGAGACCGAGCCCCGAACACGCCCCACACCCACACCCACACCCACACCCACACCCATGATGGGCCACCGGTCTGCACTCGGCGGCGAGAGCTGACGACCCGAGCGGAGAAGCCGGGGCGGCGCCTCGACCGTAGCGGGCGCTCATGTTAGGCCGGTCCGCACGCGGCAGCGCGAGCCGATGACCCGAGCGGAGAAGCCGGGCGGCTGGCCGAGCCCTCACCGTGGCTCCCGCCGACGATGGGCCGGGCCGCACGCGGCCGCGAGAGCCGATGACCCGAGCGGCGAGGCCGCGTGGCGGGCCGAGCCGTGAACGTGGCATCCGCCCACGATGGGCCGGGCCGCACCCGGCAGCGAGAGGGGATGACCCGAGCGGCGAAGCCGGGGGCGGTGCCTCGACGGTGACGGGGACTCACGTTGAGCCGGTCCGCACCCGGCAGTGAAAGGGGATGACCCGAGCAGAGGAGTCCGTCGCCCCACCCCTGGCCGTCCGGGTCAAAGTCTGCGTGCGGTGGAGGGACGGCAGTCAAGGGTGGAGCGAAGCGGAATCGGCGCAGCCGACGCGACGCAGGAGCGCCCTTTACTGGCGGCCCGGAACCGCCACACTCCGCTAAAAACCGGGCGGCCCCGGCGACCATCAAAGGCGCAGGCCCACCAAAGTCTCCCCCCCCGGCCAGCTGGTCGGCTTCGCGACAGAGTTGCCGCCCCCGAGCAGAAGCCGACCCGCCCCGAGTTGGCCGACGCGCCGCCGCCCCGCGAGGGTGCGGCGCCGACAGCCCCCCGTACCCCCAGGCCAAGACACTCGACCCCACGCGTCACACGCGTACACGGCCGGACTCCCCTGTCCGAAAGGGCCCCGCCCCCCGCGCGGATTGCCGCGACCGGGTGTCGGCGACTACCCGACGTACCAAAGATGGCACCGGACGTCACCGCATCGGCACGACCGGAGGGGACCCTTCATGACCAAGAGCAACGAACCCGACCAGCCGACCCAGCCCGACCTTCAGGAGATGGACGAGCGGGAGGTCGCCGAGGCGATCGGGTCGGCCGCGCGCATCACCCTGGCCCCGGGCCCCCGCGAGGCCCGCGAAGCCCCCGCCGCCGCGCCGCAGCCCAACGACGAGTGGGCGCTCCCCGGCGGCACCGCCTGGGTCTACCTCGCCGACCCGGCGAAGGGCCTGACGCGGCCCGTCATCCTCGGCGACGGATTCAACAGCGGGCCGAGCGAGCTGGACTTCTCGTGGGAGATCCTGGAGCGCGGCCCGTACCCGTTCCTCAGCGCGCTGCGGCAGCGCGGCTACGACGTCATCCTGCTCGGCTTCGACGAGCGGAGTGCCTCGATCCTGGAGAACGCCGAGGTCGCGAGGGCCGCGATCCTGGAGACGATCGCGCGGCGCAACGGCGAACACCCGCTGACGGTCGGCGGCTTCAGCATGGGCGGCCTCGTCACGCGGTACGCGCTCGCGAAGATGGAGCACGACGGCGGGACGGGCGAGAACGACCACCAGACGGCGCTGTACTTCTCGTACGACAGCCCGCACCGCGGCGCCTGGATCCCCATCGCGCTCCAGTCGTTCGCGCACTACATCCGGCGCCTCAACGCGGCGTTCTCGAACCAGATGAACAGTCCGGCCGCCCGCCAGCTGCTGTGGCAGCACATCAGTGAGTGGGGCGACACCCCCGAGACGGACAAGGAGCGCGGCACCTTCCTCGCCGAGCTGGACCGGGTGGGCCGGTGGCCCTCGCGGCCGAAGAAGATCGGCGTGGCCAACGGCTCCCGCATCGGTGAGAGCAACGGCATCCCGGCCGGCGAGCAGGCCTTCCACGGCAAGGGCCTCGCCATCACCGGCACCCACCTGTACACGCAGTCGGCGGGCGAGGACCAACTCGTCGCCCAGCTGCGGGTGGTGACCCTGCGCAGGCCGCGCATCCGCACCACGGGCCTGCCCGAGATCGACAGCGCCCCGGGCGGCACCCTGGAGGGCTTCGGCATCCTCGCCGACGAACTGAACAAGATCCCCGCACTGATCGGCCTCGGCTCCGAGGCGGACTTCCGCGAGCACTGCTTCGTACCGACGGTCAGCGCGATCGCCCTGCGCGACATCGACACCCACGAGAAGCTGTACGCGCCGGTCACGGCCGCCGCCGAGGAGGAGAGCGAACTGGACGAATTCCTCTGCGCCTCCCAGAACGAGGGCCACACGCTCGTGACCGAGGAACTCTGCAACTGGATCATGGACCGACTGCCGTAATCCAGGAACCGGAAAAACCGGGAACCCGGGAAACGCCCGAGGGCGGCACCCCTTCCTGAGAAGGGGTGCCGCCCTCGGTACGTGAGGACAGTGATCAACCAGAGGTCGATCAGAAGTCCATGTCACCGCCCGGCATGCCGCCGCCGGCCGGGGCAGCGCCCGCCTTCTCCGGCTTGTCGGCGATGACGGCCTCGGTGGTGAGGAACAGCGCGGCGATGGACGCGGCGTTCTGCAGGGCAGAGCGCGTGACCTTCGCCGGGTCGAGGATTCCCTCGGCGATCATGTCGACGTACTCACCGGTCGCGGCGTTCAGGCCGTGGCCGACGGTCAGGTTGCGCACCTTCTCGACGACGACACCGCCCTCGAGGCCGGCGTTGACGGCGATCTGCTTCAGCGGGGCCTCGAGGGCCAGCTTCACAGCGGCGGCACCGGTGGCCTCGTCGCCCTCGAGCTCCAGCTTCTCGAAGACCTGGGAGGCCTGGAGGAGAGCGACGCCACCGCCGGCGACGATGCCCTCTTCGACGGCCGCCTTCGCGTTGCGAACGGCGTCCTCGATGCGGTGCTTGCGCTCCTTGAGCTCGACCTCGGTCGCGGCACCGGCCTTGATGACGGCCACGCCGCCCGCGAGCTTCGCCAGGCGCTCCTGGAGCTTCTCGCGGTCGTAGTCCGAGTCGCTGTTCTCGATCTCGGCGCGGATCTGGTTGACGCGGCCCTGGACCTGGTCGCTGTCACCGGCGCCGTCGACGATGGTCGTCTCGTCCTTGGTGATGACGACCTTGCGGGCGCGGCCGAGCAGGTCGAGACCGGCGTTCTCCAGCTTGAGGCCGACCTCCTCGGAGATGACGGTGCCACCGGTGAGGATGGCGATGTCGCCGAGCATGGCCTTGCGGCGGTCACCGAAGCCCGGGGCCTTGACGGCGACGGACTTGAAGGTGCCACGGATCTTGTTGACGACCAGGGTCGACAGGGCCTCGCCCTCGACGTCCTCGGCGATGATCAGCAGCGGCTTGCCGGACTGCATGACCTTCTCGAGGAGCGGAAGGAGGTCCTTCACGTTCGAGATCTTGGAGTTGACGATCAGGATGTACGGGTCGTCGAGCGACGCCTCCATACGCTCCATGTCGGTGGCGAAGTACGCCGAGATGTAGCCCTTGTCGAAGCGCATACCCTCGGTGAGCTCCAGCTCCAGACCGAAGGTCTGGGACTCCTCGACGGTGATGACGCCTTCCTTGCCGACCTTGTCCATCGCCTCGGCGATGAGCTCGCCGATCTGCGTGTCGGCGGCGGAGATGGAGGCCGTCGAAGCGATCTGCTCCTTGGTCTCGACATCCTTCGCCTGCTCGAGCAGGGCGCCGGAGACAGCCTCGACGGCCTTCTCGATGCCGCGCTTCAGGGCCATCGGGTTGGCACCGGCGGCCACGTTGCGCAGACCCTCGCGCACCAGGGCCTGGGCCAGGACGGTCGCGGTCGTCGTGCCGTCACCGGCGACGTCGTCCGTCTTCTTCGCGACCTCCTTGACCAGCTCGGCGCCGATCTTCTCGTACGGGTCCTCGAGCTCGATCTCCTTGGCGATGGAGACACCATCGTTGGTGATCGTGGGGGCGCCCCACTTCTTCTCGAGGACGACGTTGCGACCCTTGGGGCCCAGGGTCACCTTGACGGCGTCGGCGAGCTGGTTCATGCCGCGCTCGAGGCCGCGCCGTGCCTCCTCGTCGAACGCGATGATCTTGGCCATGTGAAGTGGTCCTCCCGGACGGGGTGGAAAAGCAAACGGACCGTGCTGGTGCCCGCGACGGACGGACTGCTTGCCGTGTGGTTCCTTGCCCCACGCGGCCTGCGGACCTCACCGACCCGATCCAAGTTCTGTCACTCTCACTCGGAGAGTGCTAAGCCCAATGATTAGCACTCGACCCCCACGAGTGCAAGGTGCTCCCGCCAGATCCACCCCGCGCGCGGAAGCATGGACGCAAGCACGGACGCACACGAGGGGCCCGTACCCCTGGTGGGATACGAGCCCCTCGCGATGCTTGCTTCGGTGGTCGATCGCGCCGAGCTAGACGGCGAGCTTGACCATGTCCGCCTGCGGACCCTTCTGGCCCTGCGAGATCTCGAACTCGACTCGCTGACCTTCTTCAAGGGTGCGGTAGCCGTCCATCTGGATCGCGCTGTAGTGGACGAAAACATCCGCACCACCGTCGACCGCGATGAAGCCGTACCCCTTCTCCGCGTTGAACCACTTGACGGTGCCCTGAGCCATGCCTAACTCCCCTATTACTGGCCCTTGCACAGGACCGCACTTCGCGGACCCGGGTCAGACCTCACCCCCCACTGATTGGGGGTGTGCGCCGGAACGCGTCGACCGCCGCTGAATGTATCTGTCCAACTGCCGTCTGCAACAGGTCAATCGGACGAGAATTCTGGGCACGCGCGATCGGTAATATGCGGAGAATTCGCCGGAATTCAGGGCAAGTCGGGCCAGGCAAAAGCCACATGAGGAGCAAATGGGCTGTGCGCTTTGGCTACTTCTTGTCGGCTCCGGGCCGACTTCGTATATGCACTCGGCACTAACGGCGAAGCACGCTTCCCAACTGTACCGCGCTCAACCATGCAGAATTGCCCCCTCCGTTTCTCTCGCGGAGGGGGCAATTCACATAACGCAGGGTACTTGCGGAATGGTCAGCCACCCGCGACGGCGGGAATGATCGAGACGCCGGCGCCGTCCGGCGTGGCCGTCTCGAGGCCCTGCTCGAAACGGACGTCGTCGTCGTTCACGTACACGTTGACGAAGCGGCGCAGCTTGCCCTGGTCGTCCAGGACACGGGCGGCGATCCCGGCGTGGTTCTTCTCCAGGTCGGCGATGACCTCACCCAGATTCGCCCCCTCGGCAGCGACCTCGGCCTTGCCACTGGTGTAGGTGCGCAGAATGGTGGGGATACGGACGTTGACGCTCATGGATTCACCTCAGGAGGTACGGGCCCCGTAAGGGGCGCGGGGAACTGCGCGAGGACGGACCACGACCCGCGGCCGACAGCGGACCGCGGGCCCTACGGCGACTAGTCGGCGAGCCCCGCGGCACGGAACGCCGAAAGGCTGGGCTTGATCGTCGCCGTGGCCTGCGAAGTCTCAGCGACAGCGTCAAGCGTCTTGAGGCCGTCCCCGGTGTTCAGGACAACCGTGGTGAGGGCCGGGTCGAGGAGCCCCGCCTCGAAAAGCTTCTTCGTGACACCCACCGTCACCCCGCCCGCGGTCTCCGCGAAGATCCCTTCCGTGCGGGCGAGAATCTTGATCGCCTCGACGACCTGCTCGTCGTTGACGTCCTCCACCGCCCCACCCGTACGCCGCGCGATGTCGAGCACGTACGGCCCGTCGGCGGGGTTGCCGATGGCGAGCGACTTGGCGATGGTGTTCGGCTTCTGGGGGCGTACGACGTCGTGGCCGGCCTTGAAGGCGGCGGACACCGGCGAACATCCCTCGGCCTGCGCACCGAAGATCTTGTACGGCTTGTCCTCGACGAGGCCGAGCGCGATGAGCTCCTTGAGCCCCTTGTCGATCTTCGTGAGCTGCGATCCGGAGGCGATCGGGATGACGAGCTGGTCCGGCAGGACCCACCCCAGCTGCTCGCAGATCTCGTACGCGAGGGTCTTGGAGCCCTCGCCGTAGTACGGCCGCAGGTTGACGTTGACGAAGCCCCAGCCCTCGCCCAGCGGGTCGCCGATGAGCTCGGAGCAGAAGCGGTTCACGTCGTCGTAGTTGCCCTCGATGCCGACGAGTTCGCCGCCGTAGACCGCGGCCATGACGACCTTGCCCTGCTCCAGGTCGTGCGGGATGAACACGCAGGAACGGAAGCCGGCGCGGGCGGCGGCGGCGCCGACGGCACCCGCGAGGTTGCCGGTGGAGGAGCACGACAGAGTGGTGAACCCGAAGGCGCGGGCCGCTTCGAGGGCCTGCGCGACGACGCGGTCCTTGAAGGAGTGCGTGGGGTTGCCGGAGTCGTCCTTGACGAACAGCTTGCCCTGCTGGGCGCCGAGTTCGCGGGCGAGGTTGTCGGCCTTGACGAGCTGGGTCCAGCCGGGGTTCAGGTTCGGCTTGTCGGCCACGTCGGCGGGGACGGGCAGCAGCGGGGCGTAGCGCCAGATGTTGGCGGGGCCGGCCTCGATCTGCTTGCGGAGGGCTTCCGGGTCGCCGAGCGGCAGGTCGTACGCGACTTCGAGGGGGCCGAAACACTCGGCGCAGGCGAAGATCGGGCCGAGCGGGAACTTGGTGCCGCACTCACGGCACGAGAGGCCGGAGGCGGGTCCGAGGTCGACGGAAGGGGTGGTGCTTTCGGTGGCGACAGTCTGCACAGCCATGGAGGCGAGGCCCTTTCTCCTCATCTTCCTCGCGACGCATCTCGCCGCGAGACGGAATTGGCACCTTCCCCACCGTGACCTCGCGGTCGGCGGGAGGGTTGCCGGGGCTTCAACGGGCCGTTTCCCTCTGCCCCTCTGGATGAGCGGTTTTCGATTATGGGTTTCAGTTGTTCGTCTCAACGCGACGGTGACCCCGGCATGCGATGGTCCCCGGCGTTGTTCAAGACTGTAACCGAAGCCCTGGACCCTTGAGATAGTCGTCCGAACCGCGAGATGGATCACATATGGGAGGACCGCGAGCGTGCTGGAAGAGGTCGAACGCTGGCTCAGCAGGCGTTCCTGGTCCGTCGCCGACCGGCCGCAGGACCGGCTGACCGACGCCAAGCGCGCCTGCGGCGCCTCGGTGAGCGTCGTGCTGCCCGCGCTCGACGAGGAGGGGACGGTCGGCGAGATAGTCGCCGAGATCCGCCGCGAGCTGATGGAGAAGGTGCCGCTGGTCGACGAGCTCGTGGTGGTCGACTCCGGCTCCACGGACCGGACGGCGGAGGTCGCCGCGGCGGCGGGCGCCAAGGTCGTCCGCCGCGACGAGATCCTGCCGCGCGTTCCGGCGGTGCCCGGCAAGGGCGAGGTGCTGTGGCGCTCGCTGCTCGTGACGAGCGGTGACATCGTCGCGTTCGTCGACGCCGACCTGAAGGAGTTCTCCGCGGACTTCGTCTCGGGGATAGTGGGCCCGCTGCTCACCGACCCGGACGTGGCCTTCGTGAAGGCGATGTACGACCGGCCGCTCGGCGCGGCGGCCGGGCAGGGCGGCCGGGTGACGGAGCTGATGGCGCGGCCGCTCCTGAACATGCACTGGCCGCAGCTGGCGGGGTTCGTGCAGCCGCTGGGCGGCGAGTACGCGGCCCGCAGGTCCCTCCTGGAGCGGCTGCCGTTCCCCGTCGGATACGGCGTGGAGCTCGGCCTGCTCGTCGACGCGCTGCACACGGTGGGCCTGGACGCGCTGGCCCAGGTCGACGTGGGGGTGCGCAAGCACCGGCACCAGGACGGGCAGGCGCTCGGACGGATGGCGGCGGCGATCTACCGGACCGCGCAGCTGCGGCTCGCGCGCGGGCATCTCGTACGCCCCGAGCTCACGCAGTTCGAGCGCGGCGAGCACGGGTTCGTGCCGCGGACGTACGCGGTCGACACGGAGGAGCGGCCGCCGATGAGCGGCATCGCGGAGTACGCGCACCGCCGCGTGGCGTGACCGTCCGGACGGGCGGGGTCCGGTCGCACGTTTGCCCGGCCCCGAACCGGGCTACGTTTTGCCACATGGTCTCCGAGCACGGTTCGTCAACAGCGCAAGTACTCGTCGCGTCCAACCGCGGCCCCGTCTCGTACACCGTCGGAGAGGACGGGGAGCTGACCGCCAAGCGTGGCGGCGGCGGCCTGGTCTCCGGACTCAGCGCCATCGGCGACGAGGCGGACGCCCTGTGGGTGTGCGCGGCGCTCGGCGACGGCGACCGCGAGGCGGTGCGGCGCGGCGTCGGGGAGCCCGGCGTACGGATGCTGGACATCGACGCGGACGTCCACGCGGCCGCGTACAACGGCATCGCGAACTCGGTGCTGTGGTTCGTCCACCACCTGCTGTACCAGACGCCGTTGGAGCCGGTCTTCGGGCCGGAGTTCCGCGCACAGTGGGCGGCGTACGAGACGTACAACCGGGCGTTCGCCGAGGCGCTCGCCGAGGAGGCGGGTCCTGGGGCGGCCGTGCTGGTGCAGGACTACCACCTGGCGCTGGTGCCGGGCATGCTGCGGGAGCTCCGCGAGGATCTGCGCATCGGCCACTTCTCGCACACCCCGTGGGCGCCCGCCGACTACTTCCGGATGCTGCCGGACGACGTGGCGGAGCAGCTGTTGCGCGGGATGCTCGGCGCCGACCGGCTCGGGTTCCTCACCGGGCGGTGGGCGGACGCGTTCACCGAGTGCTGTGTGCGGGTCGTCGGCGGGACGACGGGCACCCGGATCGGGGTGCACGGGCTCGGCGCCGACGCCGACTTCCTGCGGGAGCGGTCGCGGCGCGAGGACGTCGAGGAGCGGATGCGGGCGCTGCGGGAGCAGGCGGGCAGCCAGGACGGCGAGGACCGGAAGCTGATCGTCCGGGTGGACCGGACGGAGCTGTCCAAGAACATCGTGCGGGGCCTGCACGCCTACCGCGAGCTGCTCGACACCCACCCCGAGTGGCGCGAGCGCGTCGTCCACGTCGCCTTCGCCTACCCGTCCCGGCAGGACCTGGCGGTCTACCGCGACTACACCGCGGAGGTCTCCCGCGTCGCCGAGGAGATCAACTCCACGTACGGGACGGACGGCTGGACCCCGGTCGTCCTGCACGTCAAGGACGACTTCGCGCGCTCCCTCGCGGCCTACCGCATGGCGGACGTGGCCCTGGTCAACCCCATCCGCGACGGCATGAACCTCGTCGCGAAGGAGGTGCCCGTCGTCTCCGACGAGGGCTGCGCGCTGGTCCTTTCGCGGGAGGCGGGCGCCCACGAAGAGCTCGGCGAGGACGCGCTCTCCGTGAACCCCTTCGACGTGATGGCCACTGCGGAGGCTCTGCACACGGCCCTCCTGATGCCGCCGGAGGAGCGCGCCGAGCGCACCAAGCGCCTCGCGGCGGCGGCGACGGCACTGCCGCCCGCGCAGTGGTTCCTGGACCAGCTGCGGGCCCTGACCGGCTAACGCCTAGGACAGCCGCGCGCCGATCGCCGACAGCAGCCGTACGACACCCTGCGGGCCGTCCACCACCAGGTCGGCCCGCCCGGCCAGCTCCGCGACCTCCGAGCTGCCGCTGCACACGAGCAGACCCGCGACACCGTCCGAGCGGAGCTTCTCCACGGCGCCGAAGGCGGGCAGGTCGCCGAGGTCGTCGCCCGCGTAGAGGACGGACTCGGCGCCCACCTCCCGCAGGTACTCGGCGAGGGCCACGCCCTTGTCCATGCCGGGCGGCCGCAGCTCAAGGACGAGCCGGCCCGGCTCGACGATCAGGCCGTGCCGGTGCGCCAGCTCGGCCAGCGGCTCACGCAGCGCCTCGAAGGCCGCCTGCGGGTCCTGCGCCCGGCGCGTGTGCACGGCGACGGCGCGCCCCTTCTCCTCTATCCACGAGCCGCGCCAGGCGCCGATCCCGTCCAGGAAGCCGGGCAGCTCGGCGCGCACGGCCGCGACCCCGGGGTGCGGCTCGGCGGCGCGGACCGTGCCGGTGACGGCGTCCCAGCGCTCGGCGCCGTAGTGCCCGAGGACGACGAGGTGCTCGAGGCCGCTCACGCCCGCGAAGCCGCCGTAGCGGACGGCGACGCCCGCCGGGCGGCCCGTGACGACCGCCACCGACCGCAGCCGGGGCGCCAGCGCCGCGAGTACGGGCACGGCGTCCGGGTGGGCGCGCGCCTGCTCGGGATCGGGCACGATCGGGGCGAGCGTCCCGTCGAAGTCGAGCGCCACCACGGCCCGTTCGGGCCGGGCGAGGAACGCGGCGAGGCCGTCGCGCCCCGCGGGCGTCACGGGCTCGGGCAGGCCGGGGGGTTCGGGCAGGTCCGACAGCGAGTACGTAGTGTCACCCATGGGCCCGACCTTAGCCGCGTCAGCGCTCGTCGCGCCGGGACTCCCGCACCCGGCGCAGCCGATTGACCGTAATCGGGTCGTGGGCGAGGGCCCTCGTGTCGTCGAGGAGGGCGTTCAGGACCTGGTAGTAGCGCACCGGCACCATGCCGAGCTCCTCGCGGATGGCGCGCTCCTTGGCGCCCGGGCCCGGCCACGGCCGCCGTTCGAGGGCCAGCACCGCGCGGTCCCGCTCAGAGAGGCCATCCGGCTCCTGATCGGTCATGCCCGCCACGCTACTCCGCGTTCTCCGCGGTCATCGCCCGCGTCTGGATCCGGCCGAGCACCGACTTCGGGTTGCCGCCCTCGCCGACGGTCTTGCCGATGTCCTTCTTGATGTCCGCCGAGACCTGCGCCCAGGACGTCTTGCCGACCGGGTAGAGCTCCGAGGTGGGGAGCTCCTTGAGGAACTTGCCGAGCGCGGTGTGGCCGCGGTCCTGCGCCATCGCCTGGGAGGCGGAGGTCGTCACGGGCAGGATGTCGTACTCGTTCGAGAACTCGAGCACGTTCTTCTTGCTGTAGACGTAGTCGAGGAACTTGCCGGCCTCCTTGCGGTGGCCGTTCTGCTTGAACGCCATCATCCAGTCGGCGACGCCCATCGTGGCCTGCGCCTTGCCGTTGACGCCGGGCGCCGGCACCATGCCGAACTTCACGCCCTTCTTGGCGGCCATCTTCATCAGCGTCGGGTGGCCGTTGAGCATGCCGACCTCGCCGCGCGAGAACGCCGCGAACGCCTCGGCGCGGTTCAGCTCGGCGGGCGGCTTCGGCCCGGTCAGGCCCTTGCCGACGAGCTCGTCCCTGAGCCAGGCGAACGTCTTGGCGTTCTGCGGGGAGTCGAGGGCGTACGAGCCGACGTTGTCGGTGTAACCGCCGCCGCCGCTGAGCATCCACATCAGCGTCTCGGCGGGGGCCTCCTCGGGGCCCAGCGGCAGCGCGTACGGGATCTTCACGCCGCGCGCCTTGAGCG
Organism: Streptomyces sp. NPDC029674; assembly: GCF_044903205.1. NCBI lineage: Bacteria > Bacillati > Actinomycetota > Actinomycetes > Kitasatosporales > Streptomycetaceae > Streptomyces > Streptomyces sp. NPDC029674. The sequence goes on along the minus strand of NZ_JBJDPY010000003.1, from coordinate 169,815 downwards.
CCTTCGCGTCGGCCTGCAGCTCGCTCCAGCTCTCCGGCGGAGTGAGGTGGGCGTCCTTGAAGAGCTTGGTGTTGTAGAAGAGCAGACGCGTGGAGGAGGCGAACGGCATGCCGTACTGGATGCGGTTGACCTCGCCGGCCTGCGAGAGCGGGGCGAGGAAATCGGCCTGCGTGGCGATGGAGAGGAGCTCGTCGGCCTCGTAGAGCTTGCCCTGCGCGGCGTAGTCGGCGTACGCGCCGATCTGCGCCAGGTCGGGGGCCTCGCCCTTCTTGACCATCTCCTTGACCTCGCGGTCGACGTCGTTCCAGGAGTGGACGGTGACCTCGACCTTGATGCCGGGGTTGTCGGCCTCGAAGCCCTTGACGACCTTGTCCCAGTACTTCTTGGAGCTGTTCGCCGCGGAGTCGCCGTAGTCGGCGGCCACCAGCTTGAGGGTGACGTCGCCGGAGTCGCCCGGACCGCCGCAGCCGGCGAGCACGCCCGCCATGCCCAGTGCGGCCACCGCCGCGGTCAGTCCTGTCACGCGCCGCTGCACAGCTGTCCCACCCTCATTGCTTCCACAATCCGCTTATCCGCTTATCCGCTTGAACTGCGAGTTTCCCCCGAGTCCGGACACAAGGTCTACACCACCCGCGTATCACTTGTGCAACGGCGGTCCCGCCGATGACCATGGCGGGGTCCCGCAGCAGTCCCGCACCGCACTGACGAGGAGTCCTGGCGCATGTCGCGTACCGCAGCAGAGATAGCCACCCAGCCCGCCTGCTGGCACCGGGCGGTGGAGGCGGCCGCCGGCTTCGAGGGGCTCCCGCAGCCGGGTGAGCGGGTCGCCGTCACCGGGTGCGGGACGTCGTGGTTCATGGCCATCGCGTACGCGGCGCTGCGCGAGGCGGCCGGTCTGGGCGAGACGGACGCCTTCGCGGCGTCGGAGTTCCCCGCCGGGCGGACGTACGACCGGGTCGTCGCGATCACCCGCTCGGGCACGACGACGGAGGTCCTGGACCTGCTGGCCCGCCTGAAGGGCACGGTCCCGACGCTCGCCCTCACGGCCGACCCGAAGACGCCCGTCATGGAGGCGGCGGACACCGTGGCGGTCCTGGACTGGGCGGACGAGGAGTCGGTCGTCCAGACCCGCTTCGCGACGACGGCGTTCGCCTTCCTGCGCGCAGGACTCGGCCACATTCCCGGCCTCAAGACGGTCGCCGAGGCGGCCGTCGACGCGGAGCTCGCGGTGACGGAGCCGCTGCCCGCGGCGGTGCTCGGGGCCGAGCAGTGGACGTTCCTGGGCCGCGGCTGGACGTACGGTCTCGCCCTGGAGGCCGCCCTGAAGATGCGGGAGGCGGCGGGCGCCTGGACGGAGTCGTACCCGGCGATGGAGTACCGCCACGGTCCGATCTCCATCACCGGTCCCGGCCGGGTGGCCTGGATGTTCGGCACGCTGCCGGAGGGGCTCGCGGGTGACGTGGCCCGGGTCGGCGGCGAACTGGTGGCCCGCCAGGAGGCGGACCCCCTCGCCGACCTCGTCCGCGCGCAGCGCCTTGCGGTGGCCCTCGCCGAATCCCGCGGCTTCGACCCGGACCGCCCCCGCAACCTCACGCGGAGCGTGATCCTGAGCTAGTGGACCGGGTGACCTACCTGAGGGTGATGGCGATGCCCTCGGGCTGGTCACCGGTGCGCAGGGTCGCCCGCACCTTCGTGAGCGCCGGCTCGACCACCGAGACGGTGTCGGACTCCTCATTGGTGACCCAGACCCGGCTGCCGCCCGGGCTGACCGCCACGCCCTGCGGTGTCCTGCCCACGGGCACCCGGGCGAGGACACCGCCGGTCGCGGTGTCGATGATCAGGAGTACGTCGGCCCCGGAGTCCGCGGCGTACAGCCGCCGTCCGTCGGGGCTGACGCCGAGGCCGAGCGGGGCCTTGCCGACCGCCCAGGTGGCCGTCACCTTGCGGGTGGCGGGGTCGATGACGGAGATGCGTCCCGAACCCGTGTCGGCGACGTAGACCCGGTCGCCCTTCGCCGTGGCGGTGATCCCGCTGGGAAAGTCGCCCACGGGGATGTGGGCCACGGGCTCGTGCCCCTTGGACAGGACGGTGACGCTGTTGCTGCCGCTGTTGGTGACGTAGGCGCTCCCGTCGGGCAGGGGGGCGATGCTGTGCGGGAGTTCGCCGACGGAGGGCGTCGCGAGGACCTTGCGGCTGGCCGTGTCGATGACGGAGACGTTGCCGCTGCCCCAGTTTGCGGCGAGCACCCAGCGCCCGTCGTGGCTGGCGGAGGCTGAGAACGGGCGGGTCCCGACCGGCACGGTCGCCACGGCTTCGCGGCCCGCCGTCTCGATGAAGGTGACGGAGTCGGACAGGCCGTTCGCCACGTACACGTGGGATCCGTCGGGGGCCGCGCCCACGCCGGTCGGTCCGCGGCCCGTCCTCGTGGTGGCGACGGGCTTCTCGAGCCGGACGTCGAAGGCCGAGACCGCACCGGAGCCGGTGTTGGCCACGTATGCGGCGATGCGCATCGGGAAGTCCTTTTCGGACGCGCCCTTGGGTTCCGGTCGCGGCGACGGGGACGGCCCCGTGGAGGCGGCGGCGGAAACGCACGCCATGACGGCGAGCACCGACCCGAGCGTCAGGAATCGGCGACAGCCGGCTCCGAGGGTTCTCAGCATGGATCTACCTCTATGACTGTGGGGGAAGTCCGTATGACTGTGGGGGAAGTCCGAGACGGATGTGCACTGCACTTCCAAACGTTCGACCTGGCGCACCCCGCACGGCCGGGAAAGGGATTCGTCCTATCGCATGGCGGCATTCGGGGCGGCTTGACCCGCTCGCTTACGTGCGGGGGTCATATGACAGGAGCATCGTTCGAGCATCGTTCACGAATCGCCCACGCCAGATTCGAGGTGGACTAGACCTTTCCCGGGGCGACGCGGGAGACTGTCCCCCGTGAGACACGTCATCGCCCTCGATGTGGGCGGCACCGGAATGAAGGCCGCCCTGGTCGGGGCCGACGGCACCCTGCTGCACGAGGCGCGCCGCCCCACGGGCCGCGAGCGCGGCGCCGACGCGGTCGTGGAGTCCATCCTCGGCTTCGCCGCGGACCTCCGCGCGCACGGCGTCGAGCGGTTCGGGGAGCCCGCCGCGGCGGCGGGAGTCGCCGTGCCGGGCATCGTCGACGCCGAGCGCGGCATCGCGGTGTACGCGGCCAACCTCGGCTGGCACGACGTCCCGCTGCGGGACCTCCTCAGCGCCCGCCTGGAAGGCATCCCCGTGGCCCTGGGCCACGACGTCCGCACGGGCGGCCTCGCCGAGGGCCGCATCGGAGCGGGGAAGGGCGCCGACCGGTTCCTCTTCGTACCCCTGGGGACCGGCATCGCCGGCGCCATCGGCATCGGCAGCGTCATCGAACCCGGCGCCCACGGCTCGGCCGGCGAGATCGGCCACATCGTCGTACGGCCGGGCGGCCCGCCCTGCGGCTGCGGCCAGCGCGGCTGCCTGGAGCGTCTCGCGTCCGCGTCGGCGGTCACCGAGGCGTGGGCCGCGGCGAGCGGCGACCCGGAGGCGGACGCCGCGGACTGCGCGAAGGCCGTGGAGTCCGGCGACCCCCGCGCCCAGGAGGTCTGGCGGAACGCCGTCGACGCGCTGGCCGACGGCCTGCTCACCGCCCTCACTCTGCTGGACCCGCACACCCTGATCATCGGTGGCGGCCTGGCCGAGGCGGGGGAAACCTTGTTCGCACCGCTCCGCGCGGCCGTCGCGGCGCGCGTCGTCCAGTTCCAGACGCTCCCCGAGATCGTCCCGGCCGCGCTCGGCGACACCGCGGGCTGCCTGGGCGCGGGCCTGCTGGCCTGGGACCTGCTCACCACAGAAACCCACCCCACGGAGGTAACCACCTGATGGCCACTAGCAAGGTTCTCGCCGGTGCCCAGGTGGTACTGCCCACCGGAACCCTCACCAACGGCCGCGTCATCGTGGACGGCACCCGCATCGCGGGCAGCCCGGCCCCGGACGCCGAGACCGTCGACCTGACCGGCCACTGGGTGGTCCCCGGCTTCGTCGACATCCACAACCACGGCGGCGGCGGCGCCTCCTTCACCTCCGGCACCGTCGAGGACGTCCTCAAGGGCGTCCACACCCACCGGCTGCACGGCACCACGACCGTCGTCGCCTCGACCGTCACCGGCGAGATGGACTTCCTCGCCCAGCGGGCCGGCGTGCTGTCCGAGCTCGCCGAGCAGGGCGACATCGCCGGCATCCACTTCGAGGGGCCGTTCATCTCGCCGTGCCGCAAGGGCGCGCACAGCGAGGGCCTGCTGCGCCACCCCGACCCCGCCGACGTGCGCAAGCTCCTCGACGCGGCGCGCGGCCAGGCGAAGATGTGCACGCTGGCGACCGAACTGCCGGGCGGCATCGACTCCGTGCGGCTGCTCGCCGAGCACGGCGTGATCGCGGCCATCGGCCACACGGACGCGACGTACGAGCAGACCGTGGAGGCCATCGACGCGGGCGCCACCGTCGCCACGCACCTCTTCAACGCCATGCCGGGCCTCGGCCACCGCGCCCCGGGCCCGATCGCCGCGCTCCTGGAGGACGAGCGGATCACCGTCGAGCTGATCAACGACGGCACCCACCTGCACCCGGCCGCCTTCGAGCTGGCCTTCCACCACGCGGGAGCCGCCCGGGTCGCCCTCATCACGGACGCCATGGACGCGGCGGGCTTCGGCGACGGCACGTACATGCTGGGCCCGCTGGAGGTCGAGGTGAAGGACAGCGTGGCGCGGCTCGCCGAGGGCGGCTCCATCGCGGGCTCCACACTCACCCTGGACCGCGCGTTCAAGCGCTCGGTGACCGTCGACGGCCTGTCCGTCGAGGACACCGTCCGCGCCATCTCCGCCAACCCGGCCAGGCTCCTCGGCCTCGACGACAAGGTGGGCTCCCTGGAGCCGGGCAAGGACGCGGACCTGGTGGTCCTGGACGAGTCCTTCGACCTCAAGGGCGTGATGCGCAAGGGCGAATGGGTGGTCGCTCCCTGATCTGCCCGCACCCTGATCTGCCCCGCAACGGAAGGCGGTTGGCCCACACCTCTGGGCCAACCGCCTTCTGTTTGGCATGATCAGAACCCGGAAGAGGCGAACGGCGAGCGCGTTCGTACGGGCACTGCGGGGGGTGGTACGGGTGATCCTCACCGTCACGCTGAACGCCGCCCTCGACCTCACCTACCGGGTCCCCGCCCTCGTCCCGCACACCACGCACCGCGTCACCGAGGTCATCGAACGCCCGGGCGGCAAGGGCCTGAACGTCGCCCGCGTGCTCGCCGCCCTCGGTCACGACGTGACCGTCACCGGCTTCGCTGGCGGCGACACCGGCCGCACCCTGCGCGAGCGCCTCGCCGCCGAGCCCCGCGTCACCGACGCGCTCGCCCCGGTCGCGGGCACCACCCGCCGCACCCTCGCCGTGGTCGACGCGGCGACCGGCGACACCACCCAGCTCAACGAGCCCGGCCCGGCCGTCACCCCCGCCGAATGGGCCGCTTTCCTGGACTCCTACGACGCGTTGCTGCACCGCGACGGCCTGCTCGCGGTCGCCCTCTGCGGCAGCCTGCCGCCCGGCGTCCCCGTCGGGGCGTACGGCCTTCTCATACGTTCCGCGCGCGCCGCCCGCGTCCCCGTCCTGCTCGACACCAGCGGGGAGCCGCTGCGCCGCGGCGTCGCCGCCCGCCCCGACATCGTCAAGCCCAACGCCGACGAGCTCGCCGAGCTGACCGGCTCCCACGAGCCCGCGCAGGCCACCCGTGACGCCCGCCGCAGGGGTGCGCACGCCGTCGTCGCCTCGCTCGGCGCCGACGGCCTCCTCGCGGTCACCCCGGACGGCGGCTGGCGCGCCCGGCCCCCGAAGCGGGTGCGCGGCAACCCGACCGGCGCCGGCGACTCGGCGGTCGCGGGGCTGCTCTCCGGGCTCGCCGAGAAACTGCCCTGGCCGGACCGCCTGGCCCGCGCCGTGGCCCTGTCGGCGGCGACGGTGGCGGCGCCGGTGGCGGGCGAGTTCGACCCCGCCACGTACGAAGAGACGCTGCCCCGGGTCACGGTCACCGGTCAGACCACGGCAGCGTGAACCACCGCACCTGAGCACAGAACCGCATCCGCACCGCACAACGGGGCGCAGCGCCCTGGGAATTGGGGAGCACGTGCCACTGGTCAGCACCGGAGAACTCGTCTCGGAGGCCCGTGCCGCGGGTCACGGCGTCGCCGCGTTCAACGTCATCACCCTGGAGCACGCGGAGGCGATCGCGCTCGGTGCCGAGCGGGCCGGAACCCCCGCGATCCTGCAGATCTCCGAGAACGCCGTGAAGTTCCACGGCGGCCGGCTCTCCGCGATCGCGGCCGCGACGGCGGCGGTGGCCCGCGCCTCCACGGCCCGCCTCGCCCTCCACCTCGACCACGTGACGGACGTCGAACTCCTGCGCTCCGCGCACCCGGAGGGCTTCAGTTCCGTCATGTTCGACGCGTCGAAGCTGCCGTACGGCGAGAACGTGAAGGCGACGGCGGACGCGGTCCGCTGGGGTCACGGGCGCGGCATCTGGGTCGAGGCGGAGCTCGGCGAGGTGGGCGGCAAGGAGGGCGAGGCCCCGCTGGACGCGCACGCGCCCGGGGTCCGCACGGACCCGGCGGAGGCGGCCGCCTACGTCGCCGACACCGGCGTCGACGCGCTCGCGGTGGCCGTCGGCTCCTCGCACGCGATGACGGAGCGCACGGCGTCCCTGGACCACGAGTTGATCCGCTCCCTCGCGGCGGCCGTGCCCGTGCCCCTCGTCCTGCACGGCTCAAGTGGCGTACCGGACGCGGACATCCGGCGTGCCATCGCGTCCGGCATGGTGAAGATCAACGTGGGCACGGCCCTCAACACGGCGTTCACGGGCGAGGTACGCGCGTACCTCGCCGCCCACGACAAGGGCGTCGACCCCCGGAAATACCTCGCCCCGGCTCGCGAGGCGATGGCCGGGACGGTGGCGGGGTTCCTGGGGCTGCTCAGCCCGTCTTCATGAGCCACATCTGGTCGATGTTCGCGCCGGTCGTCCCGCACAGGTCGCTCTGGGCGCAGGTGAGCGTGATCGTGTTGGTGCCCTTGGTGAGCTGGACCAGCGCCCAGGTGTGCGTCCAGCCCTTCTCCCAGTCGCCTTCCTCGGCGTGCGAGAAGTTCTCCATGTTCAGGGGACGGGTCTGCTTGTTGCCGTTGACGAGGATCGTGGCGTTGGAGTCCTTGCCGGGGACGCCGTAGTTCACCCACAGCTTGTACGGGCCGGACTTCGGGATGCCGTTGACCGTCCACGTCACCTGGGCGCCGACCTTGTCGAACCCGGCCACGTAGACCCCGCCCGACGCCTTGGCGCCGTCGATGTCGGACGCCGTGCTCGTGCCGCCCTCCAGCTTCAGGGCCTTCGCGTCCGTCTTCGGCAGCTCGACCGGCTTCTCGGGCTTCTTGCTCGGCTTCTCGCTGGGCTTGACGGACTCCGCCTGCGTCGGCTTGCCGCCCGCCTCCGTCTCGCCGCCCTTGTCGTCGCCGCCGCGTCCGAAGATCATCGCGGCGCCGATGCCTATGGCGACCACGGCCACCACGGCGATGGCGGCGATCAGCAGCCCCTTGGTGTTGGGGCCGCGCCCGCGCCCGCCGCCGTTGGCCGGCTGCATGTGCTGCGTGACGGGGGCGCCGCCGGGCTGCGCCTCGGGGGCGGTGTAGTGGGCGTTCGGCCGGCCGTAGGGCTGCTGTGCCTGGGGCGGGACCTGCTGGCCGTACGCCTGCTGGCCGCCGTAGGTCTGCTGGCCGTACGCGGGGCGGCGGTCACCGACCGCTCTGACCTGGTTGTACGAGGACCGGGGCCCCGGGTACCCGTAGCCGCCCCCACCGCTGGGCGGGGTCGCGCCGGCCGCCTGACCGTCCTCGTACAGGTAGCCGAACGGATCGTCGTCGCCCTGCGGCGCGCTCGGCGTGTTCTCGCCGTTATTGCCGGGCGTCATTCCCAGGTCACTCCCTCACATCGCTGACGCGGGGAGCCTACCCGGTCCCGCTGGGCCCAAGGAGTGGCCTTGACCTCATCGGGACCGCTATCCGGCCCGCCGGTGCTGCTTGGCACGTGAGCGTTTCTCCACGTACATCCGCTGGTCGGCGGAGTGCAACACTTCGTCGGCCGACATCCCGCAGTGCGCCCAGCCGATGCCGAAACTCGCCCCCACACGGACCGCTCTGCCGTCGACCCGGATCGGCGGGATGATCGCGTTCCGCAGCCGGACGGCGAGGTCCTGGGCGTCGGCGCGGCCGAGCCCGTCGGCGAGCACGACGAACTCGTCGCCGCCGAGCCGTGCCACCGTGTCCCCGTCCCGCACCCCGCTGGTGAGCCTGCGCGCGACCTCGATGAGGACGGCGTCACCGGTGTGGTGCCCGAACCGGTCGTTGATCGACTTGAAGCCGTCGAGGTCGCAGAAGAGGACGGCGAGCCCCTTGGTGCCGTCGTCCACGTCCCCCTCGCCGCCCGGCGGGGCGACGGTGTGGACGTGCGGATCGAAGCCCTCGTCCTGCTGGAGCGAGGCGTGCCCGAAGTCGAAGCCGTGTTCGTAGGCGGCGTCGAGGGAGTCCACCGCGCTGGGGCGGCCCGCGTGGGGCCTGCGGCAGAGGCGGGCGCTGAGCCGGGCGCGCAGCTCGGCGGAGTTCGGCAGTCCGGTGAGGGAGTCGTGCGAGGCGCGGTGGGCGAGCTGGAGCTCGCGGCGCTTGCGCTCCTCGATGTCCTCGACGTGCGTGAGCAGGAAGCGGGGCCCGTCGGCGGCGTCGGCGACCACGGAGTTGCGCAGGCTCACCCACACGTACGTCCCGTCGCGCCGCGCGAGCCGCAGCTCGGCGCGGCCGCCCTCGGCGGAGGTCCGCAGGAGCGTCCCGATGTCCTCGGGGTGCACGAGATCCGAGAACGAGTAGCGCCGCATGGCGGAGGCGGGACGGCCCAGGAGACGACAGAGCGCGTCATTGGTCCGCAGAATCCGGCCGTGCTGATCGCCGCCCATCTCGGCGATGGCCATGCCGGAGGGCGCGTACTCGAAGGCCTGCCGGAAGCTCTCCTCGCTGGCCCGCAGCGCCTGCTGTTCCCGCTCCAGGCGGACCAGGGCGCGCTGCATGTTCGCCCTGAGCCGGGCGTTGCTGATCGCGATGGCGGCCTGGAACGCGTACATCTGGAGGGCTTCGCGGCCCCAGGCGCCGGGCCTGCGGCCGTTGCGCGGCCGGTCCACGGAGATCACGCCGAGCAGTTCGCCGCCGGCCGCCCCGGTCGCGTACATGGGGGCGAAGAGCCGGTCGGAGGGGTGCCACTCGTCCTCGAAGCGGGGCTCGGGCCCTTCCGTGTACCACTGCGGTACGTCGTCGTCGTCGAGGACCCAGCCCTCGGTGTACGAGATGAAGCGCAGCGCGCCCCACGCCTCGCCCATCGCGAGGCGGCGCTCCCAGGCGTCCCTGGAGCCGACGCGTCCGGTGATGAGGGCCTCGGCGGAGGGGTTGCCCGCGAAGGCGGCGACGACGAGATCGCCGTCCGGGCGCACGAGATTGACACACGCCAGTTCATAGCCAAGGCCGTTGACGACGCCGTCGGCGACGGTCTGCAGCGTGTCCGCCAGGCTCCGGGCCGTGTTCAGCTCCGCAACCACCTGGTGCAGCTGCCGCAGGGTCGCAAGACGGACGTACGGCTCCGACTCGGTCTCCATGCTCGTTCTCCCCGAGACCTCGACAGCAACTCCAGGATGCGCAGCGCCCGCAGTGTTCTTCGGTGGTGGTCTTCCGTGCCTGTGTCTTGCCTTGTGTCTTGCCTTGCGTCTTGCCGTGTGTCTTGTTGGCTTGTGCCCTCAGTGTCTTATTGCCACCGTCACTGAATCACAGCGAGCTGCCCACTCGGTACACAGGGTCAACAAAATATGGGTCCTGTGACTCAAGTCACAGGTGGGGAACCGCCGTTGGTCCAGTCCCTTGGACTAGTCCACCGCATCGGGCGGCACTGCGTGCCAACTTTGCCGAGTCGTGTCCCGCGGGCGGCTCCGCCGCCGGTCCTAGGACCCGTCTGGGACCGGAGCCCGATGTTTCGAGGGGGGCGCACGGGCTAGCTTCGACAACGTGGCTCACGTACTGAAGACTCTCCCGGCCCCGTCCACCCCAGGCCTCCCGTCATCGGATGGGCATGCTGATGGGGTGAGCAACGACGAGTTCCGCGCGGCGATGTCCCGGCTGGCGGCGGGTGTGGTCCTGGTGACGGCGCGCGAGCCCGGCCTGGACCCGGACGACCCGGCCGCCCCGGAGGGCGAGGACGTGGGCATGACGGCCACGGCCTTCCTGTCCGTCTCCCTCGACCCGCCCCTGGTCATGGTGAGCCTGCGCGAGGGCTCCCGCATGGACGACCTGCTCGCCGAGCAGCCCCTGTGGGGCGTCTCGGTCCTCGCGGAGAGCCAGCGGCACATCGCGGGCCGCTTCGCGATGAAGGGCCGGATCAGCGACCGCCTCCTCTTCGAGGACATCCCCTACGTACGGGGCTCCACGTCCGGCGCCCCGCTGGTCGGCGGCGCGCTCGCGACGCTGGAGTGCCGTACGGAGCAGACGGTGGTGGCGGGCGATCACACGCTGGTGATCGGCCGCGTGCTGACGGCGTCCCTCCCTAGCGGGGAGGGCGGCCCTCTCCTGTACTTCCGGGGGCGCTACCGCCAGCTGGGCTAGCGGGGTGGGCCCCGCCCCGTCAGGGGCGCGGGGAACTGCGCGCTCAGCCCGCGCCGGGCCGCAGACGCGTCTGCCGGGGTCTCCGCAGACGCGTCTGCGGCTTTTCTGTGGTTGCTCGCGCAGTTCCCCGCGCCCCTTACGGGGCGCACCCTGCCCGGGGCTAGCCCCAGCCCTGTCCCGACCGCCCCCGCTTGGTCTCGCTCCGCGCCTTCTTGTTCCGCAGACGCCGCTCGTTGATGCCGCGAGGAATCTTCGTCGCGCGCCGCGGCTTGGGCGGCGGCGCGGTGGCCTCCGCGAGCAGGGAGGCGAGCCGCGTGGCGGCCATCTCCCTGTTCCGCCACTGGGAGCGGTGCTCACTCGCCCGTACGCTGACGACGCCGTCGACGAGCCGGGGCGCGAGCCGCTCCAGGGCGCGCTGCTTCCACACCTCTGGGAGCGCCTCGGTGTTCGCGAGGTCGAACCGCAGCTCGACCTGGGAGTCGCTGGTGTTGACGTGCTGCCCGCCCGGCCCGGACGACCGCGAGAAACGCCACATGAGCTCGGCCTCGGGCAGGGAGACGGAGCCGCGGATGACATGGGGACCGGACATGACTCCATGGTCCCGCGCCCGACAAGCCCACGTCACGCGCTTTTCCGGGCTGCCGTCCAAGCCCCCGCCAGAGGTACGTAAAGAAAGTAAAGCCAAATGGAACCTTGGGGACCCCGGTCGGCGTTGGTACCAGTGAAGTAGCTTCGTCCCCAGTACGAAGCACATACGCACTGTGCGTACGTAACGAGGGAAGGGACTCCCAACAATGGCAGTAAGCCTGTCCAAGGGTGGCAACGTCTCGCTCACCAAGGAGGCTCCGGGCCTGACCGCCGTCACCGTGGGCCTCGGCTGGGACGTCCGCACCACCACTGGCACCGACTTCGACCTGGACGCCTCCGCGATCGCGGTGAACCCCCAGGGCAAGGTCTTCTCGGACCAGCACTTCGTCTTCTTCAACAACAAGGCGACGCCGGACCAGACCATCGTCCACACCGGTGACAACGTCACGGGTGAGGGCGAGGGCGACGACGAGCAGATCAACGTGAACCTCGCGGGTCTGCCGGCCGACATCGAGAAGATCGTCTTCCCGGTCTCGATCTACGACGCCGAGAACCGCTCGCAGAACTTCGGCCAGGTTCGGAACGCGTTCATCCGCATCCTCAACCAGGCCGGCGGTGCGGAGATCGCGCGCTACGACCTCTCCGAGGACGCCGCCACCGAGACCGCCATGGTCTTCGGCGAGCTGTACCGCAACGGCGCGGAGTGGAAGTTCCGCGCCGTGGGCCAGGGCTACGCCTCGGGCCTGGTCGGCATCGCGCAGGACTTCGGCGTGAACGTCTGACGTGACCGGTTGACCGGCTGACGCGCCGATCGAACACGGAGGGCCCCGGCAGCAACACCGCCGGGGCCCTCCGGCGTCGACACCGCCGGGGCCCTCCGCCGTCCGCCCACGGCGCGCCCCGCTGCCCTACCCTCTCCGCCATGATCGCCGAACTGCAATGCGTGGTCCTCGACTGCCCCGACCCCACGGCACTGGCGGAGTTCTACCGCACGCTCCTGGGCGGCACGGTCAACCACCCGGACCCTCGCTGGTCCACCAGCCCCGACTGGACGACCCTGCACACCCCCACGGGCCAGGTCCTCACATTCCAGCGGGTCCACCACCACGTCCCGCCCCGCTGGCAGGACCCCGCCTCCCCCCAGCAGTTCCACCTGGACCTCCAGGTGCCCGACCTGACGGCGGCCCGCCCCCAGGTCCTGGCAGCGGGCGCGACCCTCCTGGACGAGAAGACCGGCGGCACGACGTGGCACGTCTACGCGGATCCGGCGGGGCACCCGTTCTGCTTGGTCCGCCACGCCTGGCAAAGCGCCTGAGCCGGGCCGAGGCAGTCAACGCGGTGCTCTCTGCCTCGAGCTCTCAGGACGGCTTGAATTGCTCATGCGGTACGGCCCGTTCCCACACAGCTTCGAAGGCCGTCGAGCACAGCCGCACAACGGCCGGGTCAGTGGTCCGCTCCTCGTCCCCCTCCGGCGAGAGTTCTCCCTCTCCGGTGAAATGGAGGAACACGACGAGACGGTCGTCGAACAGCCAGAAGTCGTTCCCGGGGAGAGCGAGGTCCGATGCCCGACGTCGTGGCAACCACCTCACCTGCTCCCCCGCCGCGACATTTCCGGCCGTCACATGGTGCTCGAAACGGATGTAGTCCGTGACCGGCTCCGAAACGATCCGCGCGCGGCGCACCACGACTCCGCGTGCGGTGGTCTCCCGCATCAGCGCAAGCCAGGCACTGGACTCCTGGTCCAGGTACCGGGAGGTCTCACGTGCGCCGTCCCGCCACGAGACGTACTCCGGGTCGGACTGCATGTAGCCGTCCCGCATCTCCAGGTGTATGGCAGACCGCTCGGCCAGTCGGAACAGCTCATCAAACGTGGGTTCCTCCGCCACCGTTCACCTCCGGGAAGAACTGCATCAGGCGCTTGGGGATTTCCACGACGGACTCGCGATCCGGCAGATCGAGGTCGAGGTGGAACGTCCTTCTCGGGACTTCTGCCAGCGGATGAGTGCGCTCAGGCTCGCTCGCGTGGCTGCCATGACCGCGTCCGGGGCGTCGCTTTCGCGTAGCAGGATGTGGGGCTGGTGGCCGGCGAGTTCGACGCAGTCTTCTGCGTCCACGCCTGAGAACGAGGACTTCTGCCACTGCATGAGCGCACCCATACCTTTCACAGCTCACTTGCGACGCGGTGAAGCAGTCGCCGGGATTCACGTTCACTCAACGACGCGCGCTCGGCGACGTCGAGCAGGTTTCCGAACCTCTTGAGTTGGACCTCGTCGGTAATGGAGATGCCCCCCACGGGGCTGTCCAAGTGCACTGTGCCCAGCTGCGGAACAACACCTCCCGCGTAGAGCAGCGACTGAGCCGCCTCGATGAAGTCCTCGCACGCGAAGGGGACGACCCGGAGTTTCACCGTCGGCCAGTGCGATACCTCTGCCAGGTAGTCCAGTTGCCCCTTGGCGACCTTGCGACCTCCGAACCGCATACGCAGTGCGGCCTCGTGGACAAGCGCCACAAACGAAGGGGGCGCCTCGCGCTCGAAGATGCTCCGGCGCTTGAGTCGGAACTCCACGCGTCCCTCCACCTCGTCGTCGGGAAGCACAGAGGCTCGGCTGGTGTGGATCGCCCGGATGTACTCCTCGGTCTGGAAGATGCCCGGCATGGTCACGATCTGAATGCTGCGCAGGTACGACGCGTGGTGCTCCAGCTCCGCGAGGTTCAGGAACCCGGGCCCGAGTACCCCGCGGTACTCCTCCCACCAGCCCTTGACCCTCTCCTCAGCCATGGCGCAAAGGGCGTCGATCAGCCTCTTGTCGGAGGCCGAGTAGATCTCCGCAAGGCGCCTCACCCTCTCCGCACTGACCCCCCAACGCCCCGCCTCGATATGGCTGATCTGCGCCTGATTGCCGCCGAGCCGTGCGCCCGCCTCACGCGCGGCCATCCCTGCCGCTTCACGGAGCTTGCGCAACTCGGCACCCAGTCGCGCCTGACGCGCGGTGGGTCTGCTCCTCGGTGGCATCCATCCCCCTCCTGGTCGAGCGGGCCAAGTCTGCCGCGCATCCGCGTGCCCGTGCGACCGGTCCACTCACACGAGTGAAGGTGGCGGCACATCTATGTGCCGTCACATACATGTGCCCTACCGTCGCTCACAGCTAGCCACAATGCACGCCAGTGATCCCGCAGAGCAACCGCCACCCGGCGGTCGAGCCACGGTGGCGTACAGCCCCAACTCCGCGACACAGAGCAGGAGTCAACAGGCATGGAAGCCCAACCCGACACCCCGCAGACGTACCACCTCACCACCCCCAACACCCCCCTCTCCCCCAAGATCTGCCGCGACACCCTCACCCTCCTCCTCGCCGCCAACGGCCGTGCCGAGCTCGCCGACACCGCCCGCACCCTCGTCTCCGAGGTCGTCACCAACGCCGTCATGCACACCAAGTCACCAACCATCGGCATGGAGGCATGCGTGCTGGCGGACGGCGGGGTGCGGGTTGCCGTGTACGACGACTGCCGCGCCGAACCCCTCGCCGCGCTCGACGTGTCGAGGGACCGCGAGCACGGGCGCGGGCTCTTCCTCGTGCAGGCGCTCGCCCACGAGTGGGGCACCGCCCCCGCGCCGTCCCGGTTCCGCACGGGCGGCGGCAAGCGCGTGTGGTTCGAGCTGCGGCAGTAGGAACCGGCAGCAAGGGAGAAGGAGATGTACAGGTCAGCGACTATTATGGATACTTGAATAGTCCGACGGACCGAAGAGAGGGGACCCGTGGCCATGCCGAACGCCGCCTGGACCCGTGCCGCGCTGCCCCTCTGTCTGCTCGGGGTTCTCGATGGTGAGGAGAAGAGTTACGGGTACGCCCTGCTCAGCCGGCTCGGTGAGGTCGGGCTCGGTGGGGTCAAGGCTGCGACTCTCTACCCCGCTCTCGCGCGGCTCGAAGAAGAAGGGGCCGTCGAGGTCGAGTGGGGGGCCGGGGACGGCGGGCCCGGGCGGAAGTACTACCGGATCACCCGGGAGGGGCGGGCGAGGCTGCGGCGTGACCAGGCCGCGTGGGGGGAGTTCTCCCGGACCGTCGACTCGCTTCTTCCGGCGAAGGGGGATGAGGATGAGCAGGACTCGCACGCAGACGCCGCAGACGGCTGAACCCACTTGGGCTCGTCCGGAGGACCAGGAGTGGGCCGACACCGTCACAGTGCGGCTCGTGCTCGACGAGGAGGCACCCGCCGGATTCGCCGACGAGATACTCGCCGAGGCGCGCCAGCTCGTCGAGGAAGCCGGGCAGCCCGCGCTCGACGTGCTGGGTGACCCCGTCGCGTACGCCCGCACCGTCGCCGCAGAGCGCGTCAGCGAGGAGTACCGGGCCCGGATCGACACGCGCGGCATGCGCCCCGGTGAGCGGATCACCGCGTCGTTCGGATCGCTCGGGTTCGTCTGGTTCGCGTTCTTCGGCATGTACTGGATCCAGGACGGGCTGTGGGTGGGAGTGAGCCCGTCCGCGGTCGCGGGCGTCGGGGGAATCGTGGCGGCCGCCTCGCTGGGGTGTGTCGCCTTCGCCACCCGCGCCGCCGGACGCCTCCGCGGCATGTGGTGGTTCCTCGCGGGCGCGGCCGGTGCGCTGGTGGCCGGGATCGCCCTCGCCACCGTCCTCTCCGAGGAACGGCTGTTCCGCGTGCCCGCCCCGGTGCTCATGCTGGTCGGCGCCGCGTGGGCCGTCGGTGCGTTCCTGCTCCCCGATGCGGCGATCGACCGGTGGTTCAGGCCCGCCCGTCCGGACGGAGGGCTCGACGACCGGCGGTGGCTCGCCCGGCTGGACGGGCTGCTGCGCGGGCGGCACGGCATGAAGGCCGGCGAGGCGCGTGGCCACGTACGGGAAGCGCGGCAGCATCTGGCCGCCGCCCCGCGGGACGGCAGCGCCGAGGACGTCTTCGGTGACGTCGAGATCTACGCCCTGCGCCTCTCGGAGGGGCCTCTCAGGCAACAGCGCGTGACGCGGCAGAAGTTCTACGGTGCCCTGACCTCGGCCGTGATCTTCGGGGTCCTCACCGTCGACAGGCTGCTCGACCCGCAGGAGCGGTTCTCCGGATGGGTGGCGTGCTCCGTGGGCGCGTTCGGCTGCGCGGCGTGGGGCGCGGTCAGCGAATGGCGTGCCCTGCGCAAGCAGCGGCGATGACCTCGCACAGTGAACCAGGGCTCTAGGCGGGGGCCGCGACCGGCGGGATGCTGAAGCAGCCGTGCTCGCCCCCGACCGGGGAGGAACCCGCTGTGAAGGCCATCGTGCAGGACGTCTACGGCTCCGCGGACACACTGGAACTGCGGGACGACCTCGACCGTCCCTCCCCCGCCCCCGATGAAGTCCTCGTCCGCGTGCACGCCGCCGGTGTCGGGCCGGACGTCCGGCATCTGATGACGGGGCTGCCCCTCATGGTCCGGCTCGGCTTCGGGCTCCGCAGGCCCAGGAACCCCGTCCGGGGCTGGGACGGCGCCGGACGGATCGAGTCGGTCGGCGCGAACGTGACCGGGCTACGGCGGGGCGACGCGGTCTACGGGCACTTCGAGGGCTCCTTCGCCGAGTACGCGCGCGCCAGGCCCGCCCGTATCGCCCCCAAGCCCGAAGCCCTCACCTTCGTGCAGGCCGCCGCCGTCCCGGTCTCCGGCGTCACCGCCCTGCGGGCCCTGCACGCCCGAGCCGGCCTGCGGGCCGGGCAGCGGGTCCTGGTCATCGGCGCGTCCGGCGGCGTGGGCAGCCTGGCCGTCCAGCTCGCCGTCGCCCACGGCGCGGACGTCGTCGGCGTCTGCGGGACCGGTGCGGCCGAGTTCGTCCGGTCCCTTGGCGCCGGCGACGTCATCGACTACACGCACGCGGAGATCACCGACAGCGGTCGCCGCTACGACGTCGTCCTCGACGCCGCCGGCAACCGCCCCCTCTCCCTGCTGCGCCGCGCCCTCACCCCGGACGGCACTCTCGTCCACATCGGCGGTGAGGGCGGCAGCCGCTGGTCCGGTGACGCCGGCACGCAGCTGCGGATGGCGCTGGCGGCCCGGTTCGCACGCCAGAATCTGCTCGGGCTCCTGGCGGCCGTACGGCGGGAGGATCTGTTGACCCTCAACAGCCTCGTCGAGAAGGGTGACGTCACACCGGCCGTCGACAGCACGTATCCCCTGGCGGAGGCCCCGGACGCCGTACGACACCTGGAGAAGGGCCGTCCTCGGGGCAAGGTCGTCCTGGTCGTCACGCCGTAGCCTGCCCGCATGATCCTCGAACCGCTCACCGCCGTCGACGGCGCGCTGCCCGGTCACGTCCTCACCGAGGTGACCGCGCTGTACGCGTCGAACCGTGAGTTCTTCGCGCTCAGCGGCGACTTCCCCGACCCGGACGACATCCGCGTCGAGCAGGTCGCCAAGGCCCTCGCGGACGAGCTCTCCCACCCGGACGCCGAGGTGCTGCTCGGGCGCTCGCGCGGGCGGCTCGTGGGGGTCGCCATCACGCTCGCCCGGCACCCGGACCCGACCGACCCGGACCCGTGGATCGGGCTGCTGATGGTCGAGGCGGGCGTCCAACGCACCGGGCTGGGGCGGGAGTTGGTGACGCTCGCCGAGGAGCGGTTCCGGGGTGCGGGCCGTGACGCCGTACGCCTCGCCGTCCTGGAGAACAACCCCGGCGCCCTGCGCTTCTGGACCGCGCTCGGCTACCTCGTCATCGGCCACCGCGAGGACCGCGCCCGCCACCGCCCGTGCGCGGTCCTCCGCAAGCCCCTCTGAGCCCGCCCCGGGCTCACCTCAGGGACGGTCCGGCTTCCCGTCGCCGTACAGCCAGTCGCCCCAGATCCGGCCGACCTTCTTCCGCGCCTCGTCGCCGCCCGCGTGCTTCTCGACGTACTCCGTGAAGTCCCTGGTGTCCGCGTTCTTGTGCCGGTACGTCTTCGCCCAGCCCTGCACGATGTCGTAGAACGCGTCGTCGCCCACCGCCTGGCGGATCTTGTGGATCACCATGGCGCCCCGCTCGTAGACGGGCGGGTCGGAGATGCTCGCGGCGTCCGTGGGCTTGGCGGGCGGGAAGGCCCAGATGGCTTCGTTGTCCTCCTCGTCCTCGTAGTAGTCGCCCTCGTAGAGCGCGTCGAAGATGTCCTGCGCGCTGTCGCCGTCGTTGTCCTCCTGGTACAGCCACTCCGCGTACGTCGCGAAGCCCTCGTTGAGCCACATGTCCTGCCAGGACTTGGGCGTGACGGAGTTGCCGAACCACTGGTGGGCCAGCTCGTGGACGAGGAGCCCGGTGTCGGGGGCGCCGGGGAAGACGGGGCGGGTCTGGGTCTCCAGGGCGTAGTCCACGTCCTCCTCGCGGTCGACGACCGCGCCCGCGGAGGAGAAGGGGTACGGGCCGAAGTTGTACTCGGCCCACTCGACGACGTCCGGGATCTTCGCGAGGACCTTCTCGCTCGCCTTCGCCCGCGAGGGGTCGACGGCCGTGATGACCGGCAGCCCGTCCTCCGTCGTCGACGTCTCCATCTCGTACTTGCCGACGGCCACGGTCGCCACGTAGCTCGCCATCGGTTCGGCGCTGTGCCAGGCGAAGGTGGTGCGGCCGTTCTTCGTCGACTCGCGGGTCAACTCCCCGTTGGAGACGGCCTTCAAGCCCTTGGGAACCGTGATCTCTATGTCGTACGAGGCCTTGTCGCTCGGGTGGTGGTTGCCCGGGAACCACGCCATGGAGCCGGTCGGCTCGCCGAGCGCGAGCGCGCCGTCGGCCGTCTTCAGCCAGCCCTCCTCCGAGCCGTCCTCGTCGGTGACGGTCTCCGGAGTGCCGGAATAGCGGACCGTCGCGCGGAACGTCTCGCCCCGGTCGAGCTCGTCGGCCGGGCGCACCCGCAGCTCCTGGCCGGCGCGCTGGAAGCGGGCGGCCTTGCCCTCGACGGTGATGCCGGAGACGTCGAGGCCCTTCAGGTCGAGGTTGAAGGAGCTGAGGTTCTTGGTGGCGCGGGCGGTGATCTCGGCGGTCCCGGTGAGGTGCCGGGAGTCCGGGTCGTAGCCGAGGGTCAGGCCGTAGTGCGCCACGTCGTACCCGCCGTTGCCCAGCTTCGGGAAGTACGGGTCGCGCACGCCGGTGGCGCCCGGCGTGCCGTCGACACCCGCGCCGCCGCAGGCACTGACGGTGGCGAGCAGGGCGAGGCAGGAGGTGACGGTGGCGGCTCGGACGGCCGGAGATCGCAGGTCCACGCCGATGATCTTATGCGGCAATTGTTCGGGACGGGATTGATATGGGGGGGCTGGACGGCCGGGCTCCGTCGGCGCCGCCCACGCGCCGCCGGGCCGCCGGGCCGCCGGGCCGCCTCAGAGGACGGCGATGCCCAACGGCCGCTCGCCTGCCGTCAGTCTCCGCACCGACCCGTCGTCCCACACGTCCACGACGGAGATGCCGTTCCAGTAGCCGTCGCGGGTGAAGCCGCCCGTGACGTACGCGGTGCGGCCGTCCTCCGACACGGCGACGTCCTCGTGCGGGCCGGTCAGCGGGACGACCCGCTCCCTGCCGTCCTTCGTCCGCACGGTCAGCGACGGGCCCTCGTCGGCGTCCGGGTCGATGGGCCCGGTGCCGACCGCGAACAGCGTGCCGTCGTCGGTGACCGTCACGCCGTGCTGGTGCGTGTTCGCGGTCATCTTCTCGACGTCGTACTCACCGGTGCGCGGATCGAGTACGACGAGTCTCTCGCCCTCGAAGGGCAGCAGGAGCCGTCCGTCGGAGGGCCGTACGGCCGTGTAGTGCGGCTTCAGCCAGGAGCCGAGGCCGCCCTCCGTCCCGTAGGGGGCGACTTCGACGCGGCGCGGCTTCAGCGAGTCCGCGCGTACGACGGTTACGTCGAAGGAGTCGTGGCCGGTGGCGTAGACCTCCCGGCCGTCCTTCGACACGTCGACGTCGAAGGGCCGCCGGCCGACGGGCACGGTGTCGGTCACCTCGCGCTCCCCCGTGTCGATGACCTCCAACGCGCCTTTCCTATCAGGCACATTGACGCCCACGTAGACGTGCTCTCCGTCCGGGGCGAGGGCGATGCCCATGCCGCCGCCCCGGTACTCGCCCGTCGTCACCGGGCCTGTCTCCGTCTCGTACGGGATGCGGTCGATCCGTTCACGGGTGCGCGTGTCGACCACGGCGACGGCGTCGGCGGTCGCCACCCAGGCACGGCCGTCGTCCCCCACGGCCAGCCCGTAGGGGGCGCGGCCGACCTTCACGGAGCCGACGGGGCCCTTTTCGGGGTCGACGAAGGTCACCGTGTCGGAGCCGAAATCGGCTACCAGGAGGGTGCCTGCGGGGGTTCGGGCGTGGGTGGGGAGGGGGGTGGGGGTGGTGGCTGTGGAGGTTGCTGCGGGTCGGGAAGGGGCGGCGGTGTCCTGGCCCGTGCCGCAGCCGGCGAGGGCGGTCAGGGCTGCGAGGGCGAGGGAGGTCGTCCTCGTGGCGGCGGTACGCCGGGGCGCTTTCATGAGGCCGCCCTCCGCAACAGCTCCGCGATCTCCGCGAACCCTCGCCGCTCCGCGTGCGCGAGCGGCGTGCCGCCGTCCCGGTCGGCGAGATCCGGCGTCGCGCCCGCGGCGAGCAGCAGCTCCACGATCTCCTGGTGCGCGCGCCCGCCGTCGCCCAGGATCACGGCCTCCAACAGGGCGGTCCAGCCGAGGTCGTTGACGTGGTCGACGTCGATGTCGGTGACGCGCAGGACCTCCCGTACGTACGCGACGTGCCCGCGCTCGGACGCCGGGATCAGGGAGACCCCGCCGAAGCGGTTGCGCAGCTTCAGGTCGGGCCCGGCTGGCAGCAGGACGTGGAGCATGGCGACGCTGCCCGTCACGCCGGTGACCAGCCAGGGGCTGTCGGAACGGTGGTCCTGCGCGTCGACGTCGGCGCCCGCGGCGACCAGCACCCCGGCCGCCTCCACGTGGTCCCCGAGGGCGGCGAGCAGCAGCGGTGAGCGCAGCTCGGTGTCCCGGGTCTCGACGCGGGCGCCCGCGGTGAGGGCGGCGGCGACTTCCGTGGCGTTGCCGGCCCGTGCGGCGTCCAGCAACCGCTGGTCGGCGGCGGTGGCGCCCGTGGCGGCGGTGTTCATGCCGGATCTCCTCGTCTCTCCTCGTCGTACGGTCCCCGCGCGGACGGACGCGGGGACCGAGAACAGCCTCAGCGGCATGCGGGTCGGCGCGCTCGGCCTGCTGGGAGTGCTCAGCGGCCGAGCGCCGCCACGCCCGCCTTCGCGAACTTCTCGTCCAGGTCGCCGCTCGGGGCGCCCGCGACGCCGATGCCCGCGATGGGCGCGCCCTTGGCGGTGACCGGCGCGCCGCCCGCGAGGAACAGCGTGCCGGGGATGTCCTTCAGGTTCGGGGCCTGCTCCAGGCGCTTGGTCAGCTCGGAGGTGGGCGCGTTCCAGGAGACGGCCGTGTACGCCTTCTTCACGGCGGACTCGGGGGACTGCGGCCCCGCGCCGTCGCCGCGCAGCTGGACGATGGTGTTGCCGTTGCGGTCGACGACGGCGACGGAGACGCGCTGGTTCTCCTTCTTCGCGGCGTCGAGGGTGGCCTGCGCGGCCTTGGTGGCGGCGGCGACGGTGAGGTGCGTCGACTGCGTGAGGTTCTTGTTGCCCGCGTCGGCGGTGACGGCGGCCTTCGTGGCGGCGTCAGGGGTGCCTGCGGTGGCGGAGACGGCGCCGAAGGTGCCGGCGCCGAGGACGGCGGCGGTCGCGGCGACGGTGAGGACACGGGTGCGGCGGGAGAGCTTCTGCATCGGGGGCTCCTGGGTTCTCGGGGTGGTGAGGTCGGGTTCGTTCATGGGGGAGGCGGTCCAGCCGACGCAGCTGGTCTGCCTCTGCCATCGATCCTCCGGCCGTTTCCGGCCCGTACCCCTCGACGTACCGGCTCGCGGCCGCACGCGACTCGGCCGACACCAGGGTCAACCGATCGGTTGACCCGCCCGTGGCCGCACCGGGTCACAATGAGGGTGTTTGCGCAGTTCAGCGAGTACGACGGTCCTGGTCCAGCGAGTACGACGGTCCTAGTTCAGCGTGTACGAGACGGCAGTACGAGTACGCGTACGAATACGAGTACGAGAGGGAGGCGCCCCGTGGGAGAGCGCAGGCCGGGGCTCGACCCCCGCACGCCGGACCCCGACGCCCGCTGGCTCGCGGCCGTCATGCACACGGCGTTCTTCCTGCTCCTCGGCTCGTCGCTGACCCGGTTCCTGATGCGGCACCCCGGCGAGCCGCGCACACCGTGGATCATCGCGCTCTCGGTCTCCCTCGCGCTCCTCTACGTCCTCGGCCCCGTCATCGGCGCCCGCCCCACCGCGCCGCGCCGCCTCGCCTGGCTGATCCTCGTCGTGGCCGTCTGGGTGGTGCTCGTCGTCCTCGCGCCGAGCTTCGCGTGGTGCGCGGTGCCGCTCTTCTACACCGGCCTGCGGACGCTGCCGCCGCGCGCCGCCCTGTTCCTGGTGGCCGTCCTCACCGCCTTCGTCGTCGTCGCCCAGCTGCAGCTCGCGGGCCGCTTCGACCCGAACCTGCTGCTCGCGCCGCCCGCCTGGGCCGCGGTCGCGACCGCCGTCTTCCTCTACATGCAGCGCCAGGCCGCCCGGCAGCGCGAACTCATCGACGACCTCATCCGCACCCGCCGCGAACTCGCCGCCATCGAACGGCGCGAGGGCACGCTCGCCGAGCGCCAGCGCCTGTCCATGGAGATCCACGACACCCTCGCGCAGGGCCTGTCCAGCCAGCAGATGCTGCTGCAGGCCGCCGACCGCGTCTGGGACACGGATCCGGTGAAGGCCCGCACCCACGTCCGCACCGCCGAGTCGATCACCGAGCACGGTCTCGCCGAGGCCCGCCGCTTCGTGCACGACCTGGCGCCCGCCGACCTCGCGGACGGCGGCGGCGTGGCGCAAGCGCTGCGGGCGCTCGCGGAGCGCGAGTCCGACGCGGGCCTCACCGTCCGCTTCCACGCGGAGGGCACGCCGGTGCCGCTGCCGGACCGGGTCAGCTCGGCGCTCCTCCGCATCGCGCAGGGCGCGCTCGCGAACGTACGCGAACACGCCGACGCCACCACGGCCGCGCTGACCCTCACCCTCCTCGACGACCAGGTCGTCCTCGACGTCGCCGACGACGGCCGCGGCTTCGCACCGCCGCCCTCCTCCGGGCCCGCGTCCCCGGCAGGCGTACGGGGACACGGGCTGCCCGCGATCCGCGCGCGGGCCGGGCAGCTCGGCGGCACCCTGACCATCGAGTCGGCGCCGGGCGAGGGCGCGGTCCTCTCCGTGTCGATCCCGCTGCCGGCCCCGCCGTCGGCCCCGCTGACGAACCCGTTGGAGCCCCCGTCATGAACACCGCCCCGGCCCGCCCCGTCCGCCTGCTGGTCTGCGACGACCACGTCGTCGTACGCGCCGGACTGCTCGCCCTGCTGGGCAGCGCGCCCGACATCGACGTGGTCGGCGAGGCGGGCACCGGCGAGGAGGCGGTCGCCCTCGCCGCGAAACTGGCACCGGACGTCGTCCTCATGGACCTGCAACTGGGCGCCGGCATCGACGGCGTGGAGGCCACCCGCCGCATCACCTCCTCCCCGGGCCCCGCCCCCGCACCCGCACCCCACGTCCTCGTCCTCACCACCTACGACACCGACGCGGACATCACCCGCGCCATCGAGGCGGGCGCCACGGGGTACCTCCTCAAGGCGGAGCGCCCCGAGGAACTCTTCTCCGCCATCCACGCCGCGTCCCAGGGCCGCACCACGCTCTCGCCGCCCGTCGCCTCCCGCGTCATGGCCCGCATGCGGGCCCCGCACCCCACGCTCACCGACCGCGAACGCGACATCCTCGGCCAGCTCTCCCAAGGCCTCGGCAACCGGGAGATCGCCCGCGCCCTCTTCATCAGCGAGGCCACGGTCAAGACCCACCTCGGGCGGATCTACGACAAGCTGGGGGTGGATACGCGGGCGGGCGCGGTGGCGGTGGCGAAGGAACAGCGGCTCTTGCGTTGATCCGGCGCCTCTTCGCGGCCCGGCCGCCTCGCGCGGCTGCGGCTACGGGCACCGGGCTGCCCGGTCCATGACACCATCGAACCGTGCTCGACATCGGCTACGCGCTCTCCCGCCGCTTCCCTGACCCCGCCCAGCTGGACTACAGCCGCGCGGACGTCCATACGCTCCGCCACGACCTGTTCTGCGGGGACGTGTACCTGGCGGACACCAAGGCCGACCGGGAACTGTCCACAGCCTGGGGATGGGTGCCCGTCCTCGACTTCGCGTGGGCGCTGTGCGACATCGTCGAGGCGCTGGACCAGGATCCGCTCGGCAGTCGGGCCTCCCGCCCCCAGTACGCGGAGCTCGACTTCACCGAGTCGACCGATCGCATGCTGTTCGCCCGCCGCTTCGGTTGGGTCGACATCGAGGCGGACTGGATGGATCCCGATGAGCCTCCGCTGACCTTCTCCCACTCGGAGCTCCGGCGTGAGGCCCGCGACTTTCTCCACGACCTCGTGGCGGACCTCACGGACCTCCACGACTCCCTTGCGGACAACCCTGCGCTCTGGGCCCTCCTCGCCCGGTTCCCCCGCACGGCCTGACTCCCGGCGCGGCGTGGGCGACCAGTGCCGGTGCGCCCGGCGCCGCCCTGCGGGGTAGGGGCAACTAGCCCGCCGCTTCGCGGCGGATGTATCCCACCCACCCGCCCGTGCACCCCGCGACGCCCCGCGGGAGTAGGGGCAGGTGGGGCGGGGGGCTCTGCGACACGCGGGCCCGCAGGGAGCAGGTCGGCCAGCCCCCACCGGGCCGCAGGCGCACACGCTCCCGAGGGGGTGTGGGGGTATGTGCGAACGGAGCACCGAGCACACTCTGGCGCCTTTGGACTTGAGGCGCGACGCAGGGATAGCGAGTACGCACATACCCCCGCGCCCCCGCCCCACAACCGGGCAATAGGCGCCACCCGCACCCGCCCAAGCACCGGACCCCACAGCCCGCCCAAGGCGCCCCGCCAGACCCCCTACTCCCCCACCCCAGCCACCCGCACCCCCACCCCCGCCGCAAACACCGCCGCCAGCTCCATCAGCTGACCAGGACTGATCACCGCCCCGGCCAGGCACTCGATCCCCCGCGCGATCTCCAGCTCCGCCGCCCCCCGAAGATCCACGTCCTTCATCCTCGTACCGGTGAAGTCGGCCCCCCGCACCACACACCCCCGAAACTCCACCCGCTCCAACGAAGCCGCCCCGAAGTCCGGCTCCACCAGCACGCAGCCGTCGAAGACGACGTCCCGCAGTCGTGCCTTGCGCAGGTTCAGGTAGTCGATCTTCCCGCCCCGCACCACGACCCGCTCCAGCACGCCCCCGTGCAACTGCACCCCGCCGAGCCGCGCGTCGACGATCTCCACGTCCCGCAGTGACGCCTCCGCGAGGTCCGTCCCCACCCCGCGCAGCTCCGTCAGTACGGAGTCGACGAACCGGGCCCGCGCCAACCGCGTCTCGCCGACCCCGCACCCCACCATCGCCGAGTCCATGAACAGCGCCCCGGCCGCGTCCTGCCCGCCGAGGTCGAGGTCACGGAACTCGACCCCGTCGTAGTCCCCGTCAGGCTCCAGCCCGCCTCCCCCGAGCCCCCCAAGCCCCTCGACCCCCTCGAACGGCCGGAGCGGAGGCAACCGCACCTCGGCCTGCCGAGCCGCCTTGACCACCCGCGCCGGTTTCGCTTTCTGAGCCATGCCCCCATCGTGCCCGCCACCACTGACAACGCCCCGATGTCACATCCGGCCCACCCCCACACGTCCAAGAAACGAAGCCCGGACCCAACCCCGAAGCCTCCGAACCCACCAACGCCCACACCAACGCCAACACCCGACCCTCACACCGGGAGCCCCCCATGCCCACCGCAAGGCCCAACCACCTCACCGTCATCGGCGGCGGCTTCGCCGGTCTCACCGCGGCCATCAGCGCCGCCGAGGCAGGCGCCCGCGTGACCCTCCGCGAGGCCCACCACACCCTCGGCGGCCGCGCCCGTACCGCCGAGGGCCGTTACAAGACGAACGAGGGCCCGCACGCCCTCTACAACGGCGGCCCGCACTGGACCTGGCTGAAGCAGCGCGACCTCATCGGGCCGCTCGCCCCGCTCCCGCCCCTCGAAGGCGCCCGCCTGCGCCTGCTCCACCACGGCGCGCTGCGCCGCACCCCGCCCCTCGCCATGCTGAAGCTGCTGCGCCGCAAGGCGGAACAGGCCCCCGTGGACCAGGATTTCACCAGCTGGGCCACCGCACAGGTCGGCGAGGAGGGCGCGAAGGCCGCCGCGCACTACATCGCCGTGGCGACGTTCCACCACGACCCCGGTTCGCTCTCCGCCCGCTTCGTGCAGGAGCGCCTGCGCCGCGCCACCAAGCTGCCGCCGGAGGCGCACTACCCGCGAGGCGGCTGGGGATCGGTCATCGACCGCATGGCCGCGCTCGCCTGGAACATGGGCGTACGCACGGAGACGATGGACCGCGTCGACAGCCTCTGTGACCTCGGGCTTCCCCAGGACGGCCCGGTCGTCGTCGCGACGTCCCTCGACGCGGCGCGCCGCCTCCTCGGCGACGATTCCCTGCGCTGGGAGAGCGGCCGCACCACACTCGTCGACGTGGCCTTCCGGTCCCGCAGGGGCGACGCCTTCGTCATCTCCGACCTGGACCGGACGGGCTGGGTCGAGCGTTTCACCGCGCAGGACCACACCCTCGCCCCGGAGGGGGAACAGCTCGTACAGGCGCAGATTCCGCTCTCCCCCGAGGAGACGAAGGCCGACGGCGTGGCCCGCGCCGAGCACCTCCTCGACCTCGGTCACCCCGGCTGGCGCGAACGTCTGACGTGGCGCCGCGCCTCGGTCGCGAACGGCCGTACGGGCGCGGTGGACCGCCCCGGCACCACCTGGCGGGACCGGCCCGCGATCGACCGCGGCGACGGCGTGTACCTGGCGGGAGACCAGGTGGCGGCTCCGGGCCTGCTCTCCGAGGTCTCGTTCAACAGCGCCATCGAGGCGGTCTCGCTCGCGCTGACGAGGTCGACTCTTGACCTCAAGTCCACTTCAGGTTGAAGGGTGGGGGCGTCCCGAATGGACCGCGTATGCGTACCGCACACCCTCAGGGAGCCCCGATGCCGATGCCGATGCCGATGCCGATGCCGATACCCACCACCATGCGAGCCGTCCGCCTCCACGCCTTCGGCCCCGCCGATAACCTCGTCCTCGAGGAGATCGCGGTCCCCGAACCGGCCGCGGGCCAGGTCCGCCTCACCGTGGCCGCGGCCGGCGTGCATCTCCTGGACACCGCCGTCCGAGAGGGCATCCAGGGCCCGCTGCCCGAGCTCCCCTCCCTGCCCACCATCCCCGGCCGGGAGGTCGCGGGCACCGTCGACGAGATCGGGGAGGGGACGCCCGCGCACTGGCTCGGCAAGCGCGTCGTCGTCCACATCGGCTTCGCCCCCGGGGGCTACGCCGAGCGCGTCGTCACCGACGCGTCCCGCCTGCACGAGATACCCGACGGCCTGGACCCCGCGGAGGCGGTCGCCCTGATCGGCACGGGACGTACGGCCATGGGCATCCTGCGGTTCGCGACGCTGACGCCCGACAGCGTGGCCGTCGTCCCCGCCGCAGCGGGCGGCATCGGCACGCTGCTCACGAAGTACGCCAAGCACCGCGGCGCCACGGTGATCGGTCTGGCCGGCGGCCCCGCGAAGACGGACCGCGTCCGCGCCAACGGCGCCGACCTCGCCGTGGACTACACCGACCCGGCGTGGCCCGACGAGGTCCGCACGTACCTCCGGGAGAAGCTCGGAGGCCGCGCCGCCACCGTCGTCTTCGACGGAGTGGGCGGCAAGGCGGGCCTGGCCGCGGTCGACCTGCTGGGCCCGGGCGGCAGCCACCTCGTCTTCGGCTGGTCCGGCAAGGGGCCGCACGACGGCGAGGAGCTGACGTTCACCGAGGAGGAGCTGGCCCGGCGCGGCATCACGCAGGTCAACGTCCTCGGACCGGCCATGATGCGTAAGGCCGGCGGCGACAACCCCGTCCGCACCCTGGAGCTCGCCGCCCTCACCGCCGCCTCCCTCGGCCACTTCACACCGGCCGTGCAGCGCTATCCCCTCGCGGAGGCGGCAGCGGCACACCGCGCCCTGGAGACCCGCGCCACGATGGGCAAGGTAGTCCTCATCCCCTGATCCCCGCCCTCCACCTCTTCTCAGTACGACCCGAAATCCAGGTGCCCGCACCACATCCGGGAACTACCGTCCGTTATATGGGTATGGAAACCGTCCAGTTCCGCGACATCCCCGAGGCGGGCATCGACCGCGCGCTCTCCCTCTCCTACCTCGTCTTCCACGAGAACCCGGAGGACGAGAAGCGCAAGCACCACCACGACCTGCTGCGCGACTGCACCCGCATCGGCGCGTACGAGAGCCCGGACGGGACGGCGGGTGACGACGGCGAACTCGTCGGGCTCCTCGCCGCGTTCCCCTTCACCCTGTCCGTACCGGGCGGCGAACTCCCCTGCCCCTGCGTGACCTTCGTGTCCGTGGCGCCCACGCACCGGCGCCGCGGCGTGCTCTCCGGAATGGTCGCGGAGCTGTTCGCGAGGGCGACGGCGGACGGCTCGCCGATCGCCGCGCTGTGGGCGTCGGAGGACGCCATCTACGGCAGATTCGGCTTCGGGCCCGCCACGCACGGCCACACCCTGGAGATCGACTCCCGGCGTCCGCTGGCCCTGCGCATCACCCCGGACGACCGCCCGCTGCGCCTCGTCGACCCGTCCGACGCGCCCGAGCTGCTCGCCGCGTACTACGACCGCACGCGCACCGAGCGCGCCGGCCGGATCGCCCGCACCGAGGCGTGGTGGCGCGAGGAGTGGCTGGTGGCGGAGGACGAGGAGGACGACGAGCTGTCACCGCCGCGCGTCGTCGTCCTCGGCGATCCCGCGGGCCCGCTCGGGGGTTACGCGATCTACCGCACCAAGACCCGCGACGACGCCCCCGGCCTCGTCCGCGTGGACGACCTGGAAGCGGACACTCCGGCCGCCGCGGCCGCGCTCTGGCGCTATCTCGCGTCGATCGACCTGACCGGCCAGATCCGTGCGTGGGGCCGCCCCGTGGACGACCCGCTCCACCTCTTCGCCGCCGACCGCGACCAGGTGCGCGTCACGGGCGAGTTCCCCGCGCTGTGGGTCCGCCTCATCGACGTACGCAAGGCGCTCGAGGCCCGCTCCTGGGCGGCCCCGGTGGACGTGGTCCTCGACGTACGCGACGACCGCCTCCCCGCCAACGAGGGCCGCCACCGCCTGACGGCGTCCCCCGACGGCTGCGCGTACGAGCGGACCGAGGACCCCGCGGACCTCACCCTCGCCGTACGCGACCTGGCCGCCTGCTACTTGGGCGGCACGACGACCGACGCGGTCGTCCGCGCGGGCCTGGCGACGGAGCACACACCGGGCACGGCGGCGGCACTGGACGCGGCGCTGCGCACGGCGCTCCTGCCGCACACCGTGGACGAGTTCTAGGAGCCGGAAGTCAAGAACCCGGAGCCGAAGACCCCAGACCCCAGAGCCCGGAGCTAAGAGCCCAGCGCCGTGAGCGCGTCATCGGTGAGCCGGTACACGGTCCACTCGTCCTGGGGCAGCGCGCCGAGCGACTTGTAGAAGTTGATCGACGGCTCGTTCCAGTCGAGTACGGACCATTCGAGCCGCTCGTAGCCGCGCTCCACGCAGATCCGGGCGAGCTCGGTGAGGAGCGCCTTGCCGTGGCCGCCGCCGCGCGCCTCGGGGCGTACGTACAGGTCCTCCAGGTAAATCCCGTGCACGCCGCGCCAGGTGGAGAAGTTCAGGAACCAGACCGAGAAGCCCACCACCTCACCGGACGTGTCGTCCTCCGCGATGTGCGCGAAGGCGGCGGGGCGCTCCCCGAAGAGCGCCTCGCGCAGCTGCTCCTCGGTGGCCCTCGCCTCGTCGGGTGCCTTCTCGTACGCGGCGAGGTCGCGGACCAGGGCGTGGATGACGGGGATGTCGGCGGGTGTGGCGGTACGAATCATGGGAGCAGCAAGCCATGTCCCGCCGGCCGGGGTCAACGCGGTCTCACCGTCCGGGCAGCCGCCGCGCGACCTCACCGTCCGAACAGCCGCCACGCGACCTCACCGTCCGAGCAGCCGCCGCGCGATCTCCAGGTCGTCGGCCACCGGCGGCCGTCCGTCCTGCACCTCCCACAGCGCGTTCTGCAGGACCCGGCCGAGCGTCCAGGCGCGCGCCCGCTCGCGGTCGAGGCCGAGCACCTCCGTCATCGCGTCGAACCGCCAGAGCACGTCGTCCGCGTCGAACTCGTTGTCCAGAGCGGGCCACAGATCGAAGCCGGGGTCCCCGGCGAGCGGCTTCGGGTCGATGGCGAGCCACGGCTCGCGGTCGCTGGCCAGGACGTTCTCGAAGTGCAGGTCCCAGTGCAGCATCCGGTCACCGGCCTCGCCCATGACCTCGCGCACCGCGCCCCCGCACCGCTCGACGAGTCCGCGCTCGTCGGGGTCGGGGATCGTTTTCAGGGCTTCCGGCAGCTGCTCGACCATCTCCGCCGCGATGTCGCCCAGCCTGCGCATGCCGGCGGGCGCGGGTGTCGCGGTGAGCCGGGCGAGGAGTTCGGCGAGGACGAGGACGGCCTTACGGGTGTCGGTCATCGTCGACAGCATCCGCCCGGAGTCGAGGCGTTCGAGCAGCATCGTGCCGGTGTCGGCGTCGTGGTCGAGGAGGCGTACGGCACCGTCCCCGCCCCAGATCCGCAGCGCGACCGGCTCACCCTCGGTCTCCTCGTCGAGGAGCTGGAACTTGACCGCGGCGGGCGTGCCGTCGGAGCGCACGACGGGCAGTACGAGCGCGGCCATTCCGTGCATCGGTTCGCCGTCGAGGGTCAGGTCCCAGCGGTCGATGAACTCCCGTACGCGGGCGGGGAGTCCGGCGATGAACGCCCGGCCCGGCTCTCCCGCGTAGAGGTGCTGCGACTCGACCAGCTCGTCCGGAATGCGAATGTCGATCACGTCCGGGACCCTACCGACGCGCCCGCGCCCCCGCACGGCAATTTTCCCGTACGGGGGCGCGGACCAAACAGACACGGGCGCGGACCAAACAGACACGGCCGGGCTCAGGAAATGCCCGCCGCCTTCAGCTCCTTGGCGAACGCGGCCTGCTCGTACAGCGCGCTGCCCTCGGCCTTCTCGCCGTCGATGAAGACGGTCGGCGTGGCCTGGATGCCGTCCTCGCTGAAGGCGTTCATCGCCTCGCCGACCCACTTCTTGTACGTCCCGTTGGTCACCGCCTTGTCGAAGGCGGCGCCGCGCAGGCCTTCGACCTTGTCGGCGATCTTCAGCAGGAAGGCCGGGGTGTAGGCGTCATCGGTCTCCTCCGCCGCCTGGTTGGCGAAGACGGCGGCGTGGAACTGCGGGAACCTGTCCGCCTCGACGGACGCCCGCAGCGCGTTCGCCGCGTTCACCGAGCCGCTGCCGCCGAGGTTCTTGTCGAGGAACGAGGCGATCGTGTACTCGACCTTCACCTTGCCGTCGGCCACCGGCTTCACCAGCGCCTGCGCCCCGCCGTCCTCGAACTTCTTGCAGAACGGACAGCGCGCGTCCTCGTACACCTTGACCGTATGCTTGGCCTTCGGATCACCGACGGTGACCACACCGCCCTTCACGGAGGCGGGCACACCGGCGAGCCGGGCACTGGCCGCCGGGGGCGCCTTCGCCTCCGGGGCATCGGCCTCCGGCCCCTTGCCGTTGGGCGCATCGGTCTCCGACGACTCCGACGACTTCGCGCCGGACGACGAGGCGGGCTTGTCGCTGCTGCCGCCACCGTTGTCGTCGTCGGGACCACAGGCGGACGCGGCCACCCCGATCAGCGCCGCCGCTGCCACCGCGGCGGCGACGCGCCCGGCCTTGCGCCCGGCCTTGTGTACGGCCATGAGTTGAGCCCTCCCAGTTTCGACACGTACCGCTCAAAGTATGGGAATCTACCCGGCCTCCCACCCCCCGGCCGACCCGCCCCGCGGCAACCCTCGTCCCCGCCCCTCCACACGCCCCCCACCTGCGCAGTAACGTCCGCCCATGAGCAGCGCGAACAGCACGCACCACACGGCCGGCACGGCCGGCACGGTCAACGGCGGCATATCGTTCTGGTACGCGGACGACGGCCTGCCGACGGCCCGTGAACCCCTCACCTCCGACACCACGGCGGACGTCTGCGTCGTCGGCGGCGGCTACACCGGCCTGTGGACCGCGTACTACCTGAAGAAGGCCGCCCCCTTCCTCCGCATCACCGTCCTGGAGCAGAAGTTCTGCGGCTACGGAGCCTCCGGCCGCAACGGCGGCTGGCTCTACAACGGCATCGCGGGCCGCGACCGCTACGCCGCACTGCACGGCCGCGAGGCGGCGGTACGCCTCCAGCGCGCGATGAACGAGACGGTCACCGAGGTGATCGGGACAGCGCGGGCGGAAGGGATCGAGGCGGACATCCATCACGGCGGCGTACTCGAAGTGGCCTACACACCCGCTCAGTTGGCCCGCCTCAAGGACTTCCACGACACGGAACTCTCGTACGGCGAGAAGGACCGCACCCTGCACGGCGCCCGCGAGACGGCCGAGCGGATACGCGTCGCCGGAGCCGTCGGCTCGACGTGGACCCCGCACGGCGCCCGCCTGCACCCGGTGAAACTGGTCAAGGGCCTGGCCGACACCGTGGAGTCCCTGGGCGTCACCATCCACGAGTCGACGCCGGTCACGGAGATCAAGCCGAAGCACGCGGTCACCCCGTACGGCACGGTCCGCGCCCCCTACATCCTGCGCTGCACCGAGGGGTTCACGGCCTCCCTGAAGGGCCAGCGCCGCACCTGGCTCCCCATGAACTCCTCGATGATCGCGACGGAACCCCTGTCACCCGCCCAGTGGGAGTCGATCGGCTGGGAGGGCCGCGAGACGCTCGGCGACATGGCGCACGCGTACATGTACGCCCAGCGCACCGCCGACGGCCGCATCGCGCTCGGCGGCCGCGGCGTCCCGTACCGCTACGGCTCGCGGACGGACAACGACGGCCGCACCCAACACCCCACGATCGAAGCCCTGCACTCCATCCTCCTCCGCTTCTTCCCCCAGCTCGCCGGCGTCCGGGTGGCCCACGCCTGGTCCGGCGTCCTCGGCGTCCCGCGCGACTGGTGCGCCACGGTCACCCTGGACCGCGCCACGGGCCTCGGCTGGGCGGGCGGCTACGTCGGCTCCGGCGTCGCCACCGCCAACCTCGCCGCCCGCACCCTGCGCGACCTGGTCCAACAGGACTCCGGCCAGACCGGCCCCACCGACCTCACCACGCTCCCCTGGGTCAACCACAAGGTCCGCCGCTGGGAACCGGAACCGTTCCGCTGGCTCGGCGTGCACGGCATGTACGCCACGTACCACGCGGCCGACCGCCGCGAACTGACCACCCACACGACGACCTCGTCCCGCCTTGCCCGCTGGGCGGACAAGGTGGCGGGCCGCCACTGACGAGGCCACATCAGCAGCCCCTCCAGTACGGACTGTCATCCCCTTGTGCCACGATCACCGATCACTTGTGCCACGATCACCGATCATCCGTGCAGCTGAACACCCAACGCCCGCGCAGCTGGGCACCCGACGTCCGTGCAGCTGAACACCCGACATCCGTACAGCCTGGGGGGGGCTCGATGCCTGAACCACGTCCTTCTTCCGCGAGACCCGCGGCGTTCGCCGCGCTGCTTCTCGCCCTCACCGCACTACTGGCCCTGCTCGTACCGTCCGCGCTGCCGGTGACGGCCGCCCACGCCGCCGGAGCGGAGTGCGCGCCGCTCGCCCTCGCCCCGTTCGGCGATCCGGGCGCGGCGGTCGGCAAGGCGACGGTCGCGCCCGACGCGACGACCTGTTACACCTTCACCACCACCGAGGCCGGCCTCCACCTGGTCTCGCTCGACGACTCCAGCAACGACGCGGACACCGAGGTCTACAGCGGTGACACACCGGTCGACTGCTTCGACAGCGAGTACCGCGTCGACGGCTGGTGCGACCTCGCCGCGGCGAGCACCTATACGTTGAAGGTCGTCAACGGCGGCTGGGAGGAGGCCGACACCGCGGTCACCGTCGTACCGCTCGGCGGCAACCGCGGCTGCGCCCCGAAGGCCGGCACCGACTGGGATCTGCCGACACCGACGCGCACGTCCACCAGCCCGGTCGAGATCGGCTGCCAGCCCTTCGACGCCGAGCCCGGCGACCGCATCCGGCTCACCGAGGGCACCAAGGCGTACGGCCAGTCCATCGCCTGGATCACCGACGCCACCGGCGCCCGGATCTGCCCCCGCTTCCCCGAGGACGACGAGGACAGCTGCGTCCTGCCCGGCAAGGGCCCCTACCGCGCCCTGTCCCGCGTCACGGAGGCGGAGAGGGGATTCCCCGCCGAGTACGCGGTCACGGCGCGCCGCCTGAACGACCCGAAGGGCTGCCCGGCCTCCCCCGTCCGCCCCTACGGACCGCTGACCGCACAGGACTTGATCACCACGCCCTGCTACACGGTCACCACCGAGAGGGCGGGCAAGTACCGCTTCGATGCCGTCGGCAAGGACGGCGACCCCGCTCCGGTCCGCGTGCACGACCGCTCCGGCAAGACCGTCTGCCGCAACACCGAGGCACCCTGCTCGCTGCCCGCCGCGGGCACCTACACCGCCTACCTCGACGGCTCGTCCCCGTTCCACGACACCCCGCGCGGCCTGGTCGTCCTCGACCGGGCCTCCGACAGCGGCTGCGTGAAGAGCGACATGGGCCTGCACAAGGGCGAGTTCACCGGTGCCGGGCAGTACGACTGCCTGAACCTCCCCGTGCCGAAGGACTCCCGGATCGCCGCGCTCACCGAGCTCGGCGCCTCCGGGGTCGACCCGGACGTCGAGGTCCTCGACCGCGAAGGCACCCAGCAGTGCGACGCGTACGAGCTCTCCGCAGGCGACTGCGCGCTCACCGGCACCGCGCCCTACCGCGCGCTCGTCCACGCCGACGGAAACCCCCGCACCGGCCCGTACGCGGTCGCCGTCCACCGCACCGACGCCGCGAACGACTGCCCCGTCCTGCCCGCCGGCAGCTTCTCCGCCAACGGCGCCAAGGCCAAACTCACCACCGGCGACGGGGTCTTCTCGCGCTGCCTGACCATCCCGGCGGACGCCCACACCTCCGCCGAGGTGCTCCAGCTCACCGCCACCTCCGGAGACGTCCCCGCCGAGTTCTCCGTGGTCGACTCCACGGGCAGGCGCGCCTGTGACCGTTACGCCACCACCAACGGCTGGACGCTCTGCGAGCTCACACCCGGCAAGGCCCACACGGTCCTCGTCACCGGCAGCGACAAGCCGGCCGAGTACACCCTGACGCGGCGCGACGTGACGTCGACGGCGTCGTCCGCGGGCTGCACGAAGACACCGGCGGCGAAGGTCGGCGGACCGTCCGCCAAGGGCACGTACGGCGCGCCCGGGACTCTGCGCTGCCGCCAGGTCACCACGCCGGCCGACACCGATGTCGTGCACCTCAACGTGCGGGACGCCCTGGGCACCGCCGACATGTACGTCCTCGGCGGCGACGGCGACAACGAGTGCTCCCAGCGCGGCCGGGCCTGCGCCGTCACCGGAAGCACCACCTACCAGGTCGTCGTGCAGACTCCGGCGAACCGCCAGGCGGCACCCGCGTACCGCCTCGACGCCCTGCGCGTCGCCACGGCGGAAGGCCCCGCCGCCGAGTGCGCCAAGGTCCCCTCGGTCGCCTACGGATACGGGCCGATCACCGGCACCCTCGACGAGTCCCGCACCGCGGTGTGCGCGGTCCTGCCCACCGTCGGCGGCGACCGCTTCGACACCGAAATCACCGACACGACCGGCGCCGCCACCACGGCGGTCCCCGCGCTCTACGACGACAAGTGGTCCAACGGCTGCACCGCTGCCGCGCCGGACGGCTACACCTGCGGGGTCAACAGGTCCACCTCGGCACCACCGGCCAAGCCCTCCCTCCTGGTCCTCGGCCTCCCGGAGAAGGCCTCCACCACCTCCTACCGCGCCACGCTCAAGTGCTCGTTCGGCCGCTGCGGCGGCGAGAAGGTCACCGTCACCGGCCTGACGCCCACCACGGCGCCCAGCGGCAGCAAGCCCACCCTCACGGTGACGGGCACCGCCCTCCCCGCGGACGCCACGGTCGAGCTGTACCAGGCGGGCAAGACCCTCACGGCCAGGACGAAGTCGGTGTCGGCCGACAACCGCACGCTGAAGGCGACACTCGACCTGACAGGCATCCCCGCCGGTGACTGGTCCGTCAGCGTCCACGCGAACGGGCAGTACCCGCACGGCACCTTCACCGTCACCGAGCCGGAGCTGCGCAACACCGCCGCCCCGCAGGTGACGGGCACCGCCACCGTCGGCTCCAAGGTCACCGCCGACCCCGGCACCTGGTCGCCCGCCCCGTCCTCGTACACCTACCGGTGGAAGGCGGACGGCGAGACCATCGAGGGCGCCACGGCCCCGACGTACAAGATCCCGGCGAAGCACCTGGGCAAGAAGCTGACCGTCGCGGTCACCGCCCACGCGGGCCCGCGCGACGCGACCGCGAACTCCGCCCCGGTGACGATCACCAAGGGCGCCGCCCCCAAGGCGACGGCGAAACCCTCGATCACCGGCACCGCCAAGGTAGGCAAAACCCTCAAGTCCACGAAGGGCACCTGGTCGCCCGCCCCGTCCTCGTACTCCTACCAGTGGTACGCGAACGGCACGAAGATCACCGGCGCCACCAAGTCCTCCCTGCCCCTGAAGACCGCCCAGCGCGGCAAGAAGATCACAGTCAAGGTGACGGCCCACCGCACGGGCCACAGCGACGGAACCTCCACAAGCAAGGCGACAGCAACCGTCACCCGCTAGCCACGCCCACAACCCCGAAGGCCCAGGCCACCGAGAGGTGACCTGGGCCTTCGCCATGCAGAGCCCCCTGTCGGATTCGAACCGACGACCTACGCATTACAAGTGCGTTGCTCTGGCCATCTGAGCTAAGGAGGCACGCACACCGGAGCGCTCCCGACGTGCCCGAGCAGTGTAACCAACACCGCCCGTGCGCCCGTCGAAAATTTCCTCGAAGGTCGCGGGGTCCCGACTACTGACAGACCACAGCCCCCCGGTATACGGTCACGAGCAGTTCACTCAGGTGGACTACACCACTCCCTCTACTCGGATCGTCCGGCACGTTCCTGCCGGTGAAGGGGGCCCTCACCATGGCCACTGTTACGTTCGACAAGGCGACCCGCATCTACCCGGGTGGCGACAAGCCCGCCGTCGACGGTCTCGACATCCAGATCGAGGACGGCGAATTCCTCGTCCTCGTCGGCCCGTCCGGCTGCGGCAAGTCCACCTCGCTCCGCATGCTCGCGGGGCTCGAGGACGTGAACGCCGGCGCGATCCGCATCGGTGAGCGCGACGTCACGCACCTGCCGCCGAAGGACCGGGACATCGCCATGGTGTTCCAGAACTACGCGCTCTACCCGCACATGACCGTCGCCGACAACATGGGCTTCGCCCTGAAGATCGCCGGCGTGAACAAGGCGGAGATCCGGCAGAAGGTCGAGGACGCCGCCAAGATCCTGGACCTCACCGAGTACCTCGGCCGCAAGCCGAAGGCGCTCTCCGGTGGTCAGCGTCAGCGTGTCGCCATGGGCCGTGCCATCGTGCGTGAGCCGCAGGTCTTCCTCATGGATGAGCCGCTCTCCAACCTCGACGCCAAGCTGCGCGTGTCGACGCGTACGCAGATCGCGTCGCTCCAGCGCCGCCTCGGCATCACCACCGTGTACGTCACCCACGACCAGGTCGAGGCCATGACGATGGGCGACCGCGTGGCCGTGCTGAAGGACGGGCTGCTGCAGCAGGTCGACTCGCCGCGCAGCATGTACGACCGCCCGGCCAACCTCTTCGTCGCGGGCTTCATCGGCTCCCCCGCCATGAACCTCGTCGAGGTGCCGATCACCGACGGCGGCGTGAAGTTCGGCAACTCGGTCGTGCCCGTGAGCCGGGAGGCTCTCAGCGCTGCCGCCGACCGCGGTGACCGCACCGTCACCGTGGGCGTCCGGCCCGAGCACTTCGACATCGTCGAGCAGAACGGCGAGGCCGCGAAGTCCCTCTCCAAGGAGACCGCGGACGCCCCGGCGGGCCTCGCCGTCTCCGTGAACGTCGTCGAGGAGCTCGGCGCCGACGGATACGTGTACGGCTCCGCCGAGGTCGGCGGCGAGCACAAGGACCTCGTGGTCCGGGTGAACGGCCGCCGGGTCCCGGAGAAGGGCGCCCAGCTGCACGTCGTGCCGCGTCCGGGTGAGACCCACGTGTTCTCGACGTCGACGGGCGAGCGCCTCAGCGACTGACGATCCAGCAGGCGCGTCCCGCCCAGGGCCGCGTCCCGCCAAGTTCCCGTAGGGCCCCGCACCATGAGTGCGGGGCCCTACGCGTACGCCCGGTCGGCACACCAGGCCGGTACGGCCGACCGGTACGCCCGACCGGGCCCCCGGACATCCCGCAGAAATCACGATGTTGTCGACAAATACCCCGGCACAATGGTCATTTCGACCTCCCGGCGTCAACACCGCTCCAGAGAAACCCACTTCCCTGTCGCTCGACCGAGTGACTAAATGTCGCCAAATCATCACCTAGCGCTACGCTCACTCGCGTGACGCACTCCGCCAACTACACCCAGAAGCCGCGCCGAGCCCACCGGGGCCCCGCCCGCCGCATCGGCCGCACGCTCGCCCTCGTCCTGCCCGTGATGCTGGTGCTTTCCGGGACCCTCGCGGTCACCAGCGTCAACTGGTCGGGGAGCACCTCGGACTCGATGCTCACCGCATCCGCCGACGACCTCTCCAAGCCCGCCAAGTCCCGCGCCCCGCAGGACGTCCTGCGCGACCGGCTCCTCCTGGAACTCCAGGAGAAGAACCCCGGCGTCGCGCTCACCCATCTCCAGCAGGAGGTGAACCGCCATCCGTCGCTCGCCCGGCACTGCGCGGCCATCGCCCGCGCGCTCGGCCGCGCCGCCGTGCGCGTGTACGGTCCGACCCGAGCCCAGTCGTACGCGAGGCCCGTCTGCGACACCTCCTTCGCGACGGGCGTCGCCGCGGCCCATCTGAACAACGGCTGAGCGGGCCGCCGCGCGGGGCCGCGTAGGGTTTCAGCATGACCACGCTGAAGCCCACGCAGGCTGTCGTCCTGGCCGGAGGCCAGGGCTCCAGGCTCCGCCCGTACACCGACGACCGGCCGAAGCCGATGGTCGAGATCCCCGGCACGGGGACCCCGATCATCGGCCATCAGCTTGCCTGGCTGGCCGAGGAGGGCGTGACGGACGCCGTCGTCTCCTGCGGGCACCTCGCGGAGGTCCTCCAGGAGTGGCTGGACTCCGCCGACCTCCCGCTGAACGTCAGCACGGTCGTCGAGAAGGAACCCCTCGGCCGTGGCGGCGGCCTCAAGTACGCCGCCCGGCACCTGCCGCACGCGGACCAGCCCTGGTACGCGACGAACGGCGACATCTGGACCCGCTTCTCGCTGCGCGACATGGCGGCCTTCCACGCCGAGCGCGACGCCACCGCGACCCTCGCCCTGGCCCGCCCCCGCATCCCGTGGGGCGCCGTCGAGACGGACGCGTTCGGCCACATCACGGACTTCATCGAGGCCCCGCCGTCCCCGTACCTCATCAACGCGGGCGTGTACGTCTTCTCGGCCTCCTTCACCGCGCTCCTGCCGGACCTCGGTGACCACGAGCGCACCACGTTCCCGCGCCTCGCCCGCGAGAAGAGCCTGGCGGGCTACCCGCTGCCGCAGGGCGCCTACTGGCGCGCGATCGACACCGCGAAGGACCTCACCGAGGCCGCCAAGGAACTGGCCGCACAGGGCCGTTGACCGCACGCTGACCGCACGTAAACCGTACGCATGACGGAGGGGCCCCACACCGTGTGTGGGGCCCCTCCGTCGTCAGCGGGTCAGCGGCTCAGCGGGTCACCGGGTCAGCGGCCGAGCACACCGCCCAGCAGGCCACCCGGCTTCTCCTCGGCACCACCCGTGCCGCCGGAAGCACCGGCGCCGCCCGTCGTGCCACCGGAGCCACCGCTGGACGACGGTCCCGCGGTCGTGGCCGACGGCTGCTGCGGCGCCGACTGCTGCGGCGGGGCCTGGCCCGCCGTGCTGCTGCCCTGCGTCTGGCTGGGCTGCCCGGCGGAGCCGACCGTGCCGGTCCGCTCCCGGGCGGCCGGGTCCGGCGCCGTGGCGCCCTGCGTCGGCGTCGCGGCGCTGCCCCGCGTCGGTGACGAGCCGGTCGACGAGGCGGACGGGCTCTGCGAGCGCCGCTCCTTCCGCTTCTTCGCGGGGTCCTGGGGCAGCGGGGAGCCCGGCAGCACGTTGCGCGGGGCCTCGCCGGGCCCCGGCACGGTGACCCGGTCGGCGTCGCGCACCGCGCCGCCCAGCATCGACCCGATGAGCAGCGTGAGGCCGACCACGACGGCACCGATGAGGCCGCCGCGCCGCAGCACGCGCCGCCGCAGGTCCCAGATGTCGACGCGCGGGCCGAGCGTGCGCCAGGCCTCGCCCGCGAGCCGCCCGTCGACGGAGTAGACGGGCGCGCCCGCGATGATCAGCGGCGACCAGGCGGCGAGGTAGATGATGTCGGGCGCGTCGTAGGCCGGCACGGTCTTCCAGCTGACGGTGACGATGAGCGCCGCCGACAGCAGCACGCCGACCGACGCGGCGACCCGCTGCCAGAGCCCGAGGACGGTCAGGACGCCGACGAGTACCTGGAGGAAGGCGATGCAGAGCCCGGCGCCCACCGGGTGCTGGAGGGCGAAGTCGCGCAGCGGCTCGGCGAGCGCCCAGGGGTGCAGCGAGTTCAGCCACTTGACCATGGAGCCCCGTTCGCCGCCGTCGAAGTAGACGGGGTCGCAGAGCTTGCCCATGCCGGCGTAGATGGAGATGAATCCGAGGAAGACGCGCAGCGGGAGGAGGACGACGCCGAGGTTCATCCGGCGGCCGGGGTAGTAGGCGTGCCGGACGGGGTCCGAGCCGTGTCTGCGGACCCGCTCCTCGCCCTCGCCGCCTTCGTCGTCGTACGTGTCGTCGTACGTGTCGTCGTACGTGTCGCCGTCCGCGTACGGTCCGTCCTGGCCGAGCCGCTCGTCGTAGTCGCTGCCGGACGGCCGCATCTGCGGGAGCAGCCTGGTCCCGGACTCGGGGGTGCGCGGGCCGATGACGGCGGGTGTCTCGACGGTCTCGGGGCCGTCGTCGAGGACGCGCGGGATGACCTGGGTGGCACCCCCCTCGTCGTAGGGCCCTGCCTCTTCGGCCGAACGGAGCACGCCGCTGCCGCGCACGGCCTGCAGCAGTCTGATCGCGCCGGTGTCGTCCGGGTCGGACTTCCCGCTCCAGACGACGGGCGCGCGGCGCTTGGCCGCCGCGCCGACGGCGGGGATGCGCACCGTCTCGTCGGGGGTGCCCAAGTGCCGTGAGATACGAGGGGATTGAGTGCGCCCAGCGGCGGGAAGCTGCACGCGGAAACTCGCGTGATTGACGATGACCTGCGCCGGGTCGCTCGGCACCTTCACCATGCTCAGCGCGGGAGCATCGTCGAAACCTGACGAGCTTCCCCCTGTGGGAGTGCGGGGTGTTCTGGTGTCCACACTCATCTAACCGAGTGATGTGTGTTTAGGACACTGCCTTGACCACGTGGAAATGTCCGGACCGCGTCAAGAGATCCCCGTCAAGGGATCACACGGTCCGGACATCAGTACGACCGGGAACACCTACGCGCGACGCCGCGCCGCCTCGTACAGCACCACACCCGCGGCGACACCCGCGTTCAGCGACTCCGCCCCACCCGGCATCGGAATCCGCACCCGGAAGTCGCAGGTCTCGCCGACGAGGCGGGAGAGGCCCTTGCCCTCGCTGCCGACGACGATGACGACAGGGCCGTCGAGCGCCTCCAGGTCACCGACCTCGTGCTCGCCGTCCGCGGCAAGGCCGACGACGGCGATGCCCGCCTTCTTGTACGCCTCAAGGGCGCGCGTCAGGTTCGTGCAGCGGGCGACCGGCGTCCGCGCGGCCGTACCCGCCGAGGTCTTCCACGCGCCGGCGGTCATGCCGGCGGCGCGCCGCTCGGGCACGACGACGCCGTGGCCGCCGAACGCGGTCACCGAGCGGACGATCGCGCCGAGGTTGCGCGGGTCCGTCACGCCGTCGAGCGCGACGATCAGCGGGTCCTGGCCCTCGTCGTGCGCGGCGGCGACGAGCTCCTCCGGGTGCGCGTACTCGTACGGCGGGACCTGGAGCACGAGGCCCTGGTGGTTGAGGCCGTTCGTCATGCGGTCCAGCTCCGGGCGGGGCGCCTCCATGAGGTGGATGCCGCCGCGCTCGGCCGCGAGCTGCAGCGCCTCGCGGACCCGCTCGTCGTTGTCGATGAACTGCTGGACGTAGAGCGTGGAGGCGGGCACGCCGTCGCGCAGCGCCTCGAAGACCGGGTTGCGGCCGACGACCATCTCGGACGTGCCCTTGCCGCCGCGCCCCTTGGGCGTGCCACGGCGGCCCGCGGCCTTCTTGGCCTTGGCGGTGGCGATGCGGTTCTTCACATGCCCCTTGCGCGCCTCGGCGGGCGGCGTCGGACCCTTGCCTTCCAGGCCGCGGCGCCGATTGCCGCCGCTGCCGACCTGCGCGCCCTTCTTGCCGGACATGCGGCGGTTGTTAGCGGCCATGACCTACCTGTCTGTTGGTGATACGTGTGCGCGTACGTGCGTACGCGCAGAGGTGTACGTCTATGAAGTGTGCCGCCCGGAAGGCCGGGCGGCACATCAGCGATGTCTCTCAGCGCGGGCCGAGCGTCCAGCGCGGCCCGGTCGGGCTGTCCTCGATGACGAGGCCCGACTGGTTGAGCTGGTCGCGGATGGCGTCGGCGGTGCCCCAGTCCTTGCGGCCGCGGGCGGCCTCGCGCTGGTCGAGGACGAGGCGGACGAGGGTGTCGACCACTCCGTGCAGGTCTTCGCCGCGGTCCTGGTCCCCGCCCGCCCAGTGCGGGTCGAGCGGGTCGAGGCCGAGGACGCCGAGCATGGCCCGCACCTCGGCGAGGCGCTCCACGGCGGCTTCCTTGTCGTCGGCGGCGAGGGCGCTGTTCCCCTGCCGGACCGTGGTGTGGACGATGGCGAGGGCCTGCGGCACGCCCATGTCGTCGTCCATGGCGTCGGCGAACGCGGGCGGCACCTCGGCGGCGGGCTCGACGGCCCCGCCGGCCTTCTCCACGACGCGCTGCACGAACCCCTCGATGCGGGCGAACGCGGACTCGGCCTCGCGCAGGGCGTCCGGGCTGTACTCGATCGTCGACCGGTAGTGCGGGGTGCCGAGGTAGTAGCGGAGCACGATGGGCCGCCACTGCTTGACCATCTCGCTGACGAGGA
This sequence comes from Streptomyces sp. NPDC029674, assembly GCF_044903205.1. Classification (NCBI taxonomy): domain Bacteria; kingdom Bacillati; phylum Actinomycetota; class Actinomycetes; order Kitasatosporales; family Streptomycetaceae; genus Streptomyces; species Streptomyces sp. NPDC029674. The sequence continues at coordinate 126,055 of NZ_JBJDPY010000003.1, read as the reverse complement.
CCGAGTTGCCGAGCGACTTGGACATCTTCTCGCCGGACATGGTGACCCAGGCGTTGTGCACCCAGTAGCGCGCGAACGTGTCACCGAAGGCCTTGGCCTGGGCGATCTCGTTCTCGTGGTGCGGGAAGATCAGGTCGATCCCGCCGCCGTGGATGTCGAACTCGGTGCCCAGGTACTTGTGGACCATCGCCGAGCACTCCAGGTGCCAGCCGGGCCGGCCACGGCCCCACGGGCTCTCCCAGTCGGGCTCCCCGGGCTTGCTCGCCTTCCACATGGCGAAGTCGCGCGGGTCGCGCTTGCCGGTGATGCCTTCCTCGGCGGGCTGGCGCAGCTCGTCCAGGTCCTGGTTGGAGAGCTCCAGGTACTCGGGGAAGGACCGCACGTCGAAGTAGACGCTGCCGTCCGCCTCGTACGCGTGGCCGCGCTCGATGAGGCCGCGCATCATCTCGATCATCTCGGTGATGTGGCCGGTGGCGCGCGGCTCGTAGGTGGGCGGCAGGCAGCCAAGGGCGTCGTATCCGCTGTTGAACGCGCGCTCGTTCTCGTACCCGATCGACCACCAGGGGCGGCCCTGCTCGGCCGACTTCTTGATGATCTTGTCGTCGATGTCGGTCACGTTGCGCACGAACGTCACGTCGTAGCCGCGGTACGCGAACCAGCGGCGCATGATGTCGAAGTTCAGGCCCGACCTGATGTGCCCGATGTGCGGTGCGGCCTGGACCGTGGCACCACAGAGGTAGATCGAGACGCAGCCGTCGTTGACGGGGCTGAAGTCACGGATCTGCCGGGCGCTGGTGTCGTACAGGCGAATCGTCACCACTCCAGGGTAGTGGGCGCGGGGCAGTGCCCCACGCCCCCTTGGGCACCGTGCGCGGAACTGTGACGTCCCGGCGTCCTCAGAGCCGCCCTACGACCTTCCGCGCGGTCACCCGGACGACCACCCTCGGGGAGTCGTTCACCGAGTCCGGGTTGAAGTCCACGTAGTCCTTGCCGGTGTACTTGCGGGACAGCTCGTCGATCAGCTCCTGGCCGCCCTCCGTCGTCATCTCCGCGGTGCCGCGGATCTCCGCGTACGTGTACGGCGCGTCGAAGGGCTGGAGCAGCACCGTCACCCGCGGATCGCGGCGCAGGTTCTTCTCCTTGCGGCGGCCGATCGTGGTGGAGAACAGCACGTCGTCGCCGTCGCGCTTCACCCAGACCGGCGACAGCTGAGGGCTGCCGTCGGGCTGGATGGTGGCGACGACGATGAAGGACGGTTCGTCGAGACGTGCCTTGAGCTCATCGGACAGTGCGGCGGACATGGCTTCACTCCTTCGTGGACAGCCGGGCTACGAGAGCCTTGCCTTGTAGGAGCCACGCTTACCCGAAATCCGCGGAAGGCTCTCAGCGCGTCATCCGTACGACCAAGGCGGTGGCCACCGCGGCGAGTCCGTCGCCGCGGCCGGGGAAGCCGAGGCCGTCGGTGGTGGCCCCGGAGACCGAGACGGGGGCGCCGGCCGCTTCGGAGAGCACCTTCTGCGCCTCGTCCCTGCGCTTGCCGATCTTCGGGCGGTCGCCGATGACCTGCACGGCGACGTTGCCCACGGTGAAGCCGGCCTCCCGGACGATGCGGGCGGCCTCCGTGAGGAGGGTCAGGCCGGAGGCGCCGGACCACTCGGGGCGGCCGGTGCCGAAGTGCGCGCCGAGGTCGCCGAGGCCGGCCGCCGAGAACAGCGCGTTGCAGGCCGCGTGGGCGACGACGTCCGCGTCGGAGTGCCCGGCGAGTCCGGGTCCCTCGTCGTCCCACTTCAGGCCCGCGCACCACAGTTCGCGGCCCTCTTCGAAGGCGTGGATGTCGGTGCCGATGCCGACGAGAGGGAGCACCGGCGGGAGCACCGGCGTGGGCGTCTCAGAAGCCATCGTTGGCCCTCCTGCGGGCGAGGACGGCCTCGGCGAGCACCAGGTCGAGGGGGCGCGTCACCTTGAACGCCTCCTCGTGGCCGGGCACGACGACGACGGGCAGACCGAGCTGCTCGACCATGCTGGCGTCGTCCGTCACGTTGTCGGTGACGGTCTCGTGCGCGCGCACCAGGGTGGCGCGGTCGAAGCCCTGCGGGGTCTGCACGGCGCGCAGCCTGGCCCGCTCGGGCGTGGCCACGACGGGCTCGGGCTGCCCGGGCTCCGCCGCGGGCTCGACCTGCTTGACGGTGTCGGCGAGGGGCAGCGCCGGGACGACGGCGGGCGCTCCCTCCCGTACGGCTCGGATGACGCCGTCGACCGTGTCGACGGGCACCAGCGGGCGGGCCGCGTCGTGCACGAGCACGATGTCGAAGCCGGGCGGCAGCGCGTCGAGACCGGCCCGCACGGACTCCTGGCGGCTCTCTCCACCGGGCACGACGACGAAGTCGGTGCGCTCGGGCAGCGCGTGGTCGTCCAGGAGCGTCTTGACCTCGGGGGCGCCGTCCGGCGGTGCCACCACGACGACGAGGGAGACGGCGCGGGATTCCGCCATGGCGCGCACGGCGTGGATGAGCATCGGGGTGCCGTTCAGCGCGCGAAGCGCTTTGGGGGCGCCAGGGCCGAGGCGCACGCCCCGCCCAGCCGCGGGAATGACCACCGCGGTACGGGATTCGCTAGACATCGGTTCCGTTCAGGTTTGTGTGCTCGGCCGACGTGGGTATGGCCTCACCGTGCCGGGGTGGCATCTTGACCGGACCCTTCCGTGACATCTGGTCGAGCCAGCTGCCGAGTCCAGCACGCCAACACGGCTCCCCGGGGGCCGCTCTCACATGTGCCAGGGTGCGGGGATTTTTGGGTACGAACATGCCGCAGCGCCCGGCGACTCCAGTAAGGGTCAGCGGGCACCGCGGCATTGCTGCGCCTGGTCGACGCGAGACTGCCGAGGCCTCAAGCACCTCGGACCGTCCGCGTCAGGACGCGAGGACCTCGTCCAGCAGGGCCTCGGCCTTGTCCTCGTTCGTGTTCTCCGCGAGGGCGAGCTCGCTCACCAGGATCTGACGGGCCTTGGCGAGCATGCGCTTCTCGCCGGCCGACAGTCCACGCTCGCGCTCCCGACGCCACAGGTCACGCACGACTTCCGCGACCTTGATGACATCGCCGGAGGCGAGCTTCTCGAGATTTGCCTTGTAGCGGCGCGACCAGTTCGTGGGCTCTTCCGCATACGGCGCGCGCAGTACTTCGAAGACCCGGTCGAGGCCGTCCTGCCCGACCACATCACGCACGCCGACGAACTCCGCATTGTCCGCTGGCACACGCACCGTCAGGTCGCCCTGGGCGACCTTCAGCACCAAGTAGGTCTTGTCCACGCCTTTGATCTGGCGAGTTTCGATGGCCTCGATCAGCGCGGCCCCGTGATGGGGATAGACCACGGTGTCGCCAACCTTGAACGTCATGTGACAGGTACCCCTTCCGTGGCTATCCATCCTAACACGAGAATCGCCTCTTCTGAATGGCGTTTTCGCAGGTCAGGGCATATCTCGGGGCTTGACAACAGCAACAGGAACGTGCTGCGGAGGGCCATCGGAACGGGGTATTCGCAGGTCGGAGCGGCTCTTCGGGGAGACGGAAACGCACCCGTTTCGCGCCCCCGGAGGGCGTCCGAAGCGGCCGAACGTCCCGGTTTGCGCGGTTCCAAGCGGTGAACTTTCGATACGCCGTTCGGTGGCCGGAGAGGTGTGCCCCACGTACCCCCCGGCGTTTCCCGAATTGATCAAGCCGCCGCGTCATCCGGCAGGTGATCAATTCCCCGGACCCCCGCGCATTCCTTACCGGAAATCCGCAGGGCGTGACACGTGAGCCTCTTGACGCTGTTTTTGCGAAAGGGGCTGGAGGGAGCAATGAGGGGCGGGGGGTGACCGGCCCGCGCGACCCCGGCCGCCGGTCCGGTGGGCTAGGGCCTGTCCGGCGGATCAGGTCGCGGCGGGGTGGCGGCCACCCGGCGGTGCAGGTGAGCGGGGTCTGGTGCGTCGAGATGCAAGGCGGAGGAGGGCGGCAACGCGGAGCGTTGACAACCGACGACAACGCCGCAGATCGGCGTGCCAGACCCCGCGCCCCGCGGCATGATCCGCCGGACAGGCCCTAAGGGGCGGGTCGGGTGCGGTGGCGCGGGAACGGCTCGGTAACCTAAGCGCGCTGACACACCCTTAGGACGGCTTTACGGCCGCCCGTAGGACGGCTTTACGGCCGCCCGCCCCGTCCTGTACCGCCCACGTTCAAGGAGTTGCCGCCGCCGTGAGCCGCAGCCTTCGACGCGGCGCCCTCGCCGCCACCGCCATCGCGTTCTCTCTCGCCTCGCTCTCCGCGTGCGCGGCGGGCAACAACGCACAGACGATGGAGATCAAGCCGGACAACGCCGCGACCACCGTCGGCGACATCAAGATCCAGAACGCCATGGTCATCACGCAGCCCGGCCAGGAGTCCGCAGGCCCGGCCGCGGTCGCCGCGACGATCTTCAACTCCGGCGACAAGCCCCAGACCCTGAACGCGGTCTCGGTCGACGGCGCCGAGGGGAAGGCCAAGCTGACGCGCGGCAAGGAGGACAAGGACTCCAAGCCGAAGGGTCCGCTGACCATCCCGGCCGGCGGCTCCATCGTCATCGGCGGCAAGGACAACGCCTCGGCGGTCCTGTCCGGGAACCTGGACGAGGTCAAGGAAGGCAACGCGCAGCCCGTCACCTTCTCGTTCAGCAGGACCGGCGACGTGAAGATGGAGGCGTTCGTCGTCCCCGCCGAGAGCTACTTCTCCAAGTGGGGCCCGACCGAGGTGCCGCAGGCTCCGGGCGGGAAGCCGTCGAAGCCCGCGAAGTCCGGGGAGCCCGGCCAGCCCGGTGAGTCCGGGAAGCCCGGCGAGTCCGCTTCGGGCGCCGCCACCGACCCGTCCGGCGCTCCCTCCGGAGACGCGGCCGGCCACGCGGCCGACGGCGCGGAGACGGACCCGTCGGGTTCCGCCTCGCACGACGCGGGCACGGGCACCGGCACCGGGACCGGCGCCGAGCACTGATCGACGTACGTACAGCAGGAAGGGCGGGACCCTCTCGGGGTCCCGCCCTTCTTCATGCGCCCGCTCTCACTCGCCGTGCTGTTTACGGCTCGAACTTGTAGCCGAGGCCGCGGACCGTCACCAGGTACCGCGGCGCCCCCGGGTCCGGCTCGATCTTGGCGCGCAGGCGCTTCACGTGGACGTCGAGGGTCTTGGTGTCGCCCACGTAGTCGGCGCCCCAGACGCGGTCGATGAGCTGCATGCGGGTCAGGACGCGGCCCGCGTTGCGCAGCAGCATCTCCAGGAGGTCGAACTCCTTCAGGGGCAGGTCGACCTTGGAGCCGGAGACCGTGACCACGTGGCGGTCGACGTCCATCCGCACCGGGCCGGCCTCCAGGGCCTGCGGGGCGACCTCCTCGGGCTCGCCGCGGCGGCGCAGCACCGCGCGGATGCGGGCGACCAGTTCGCGCGAGGAGAAGGGCTTGGTGACGTAGTCATCGGCTCCTATCTCCAGGCCGACGACCTTGTCGATCTCGCTGTCCTTGGCGGTGACCATGATCACCGGGACGTTGGAGCGGCTGCGCAGCTGGCGGCAGACCTCGGTGCCGGGCAGGCCGGGCAGCATCAGGTCGAGCAGGACGAGGTCGGCGCCGTTGCGCTCGAATTCGTCGAGTCCGTCCGGGCCGGTCGCCGCGATGGCGACTTCGAAGCCCTCCTTACGGAGCATGTAGGACAGGGCGTCGCTGAAGGATTCCTCGTCCTCGACGACGAGCACTCGGGTCACGGAAGGACCTCCGGGGCAGGAATGGGTTCGTACGTGGTGGTCGCGGCGGCTGCAGCGCTTGCGTCGGATGGGGTGGCCTCGTCGTCGAGCCCACCATGGCCGCCGCCGTGGCCGGTTGCGCGGTCGCGGTGCGCGGCCGCCTCGGGCAGCCGCAGGGTGAACGTGGAGCCCTGACCCTCGGAGCTCCACACGGTGACCTCCCCGCCGTGCGAGGCGGCCACGTGCTTGACGATGGCGAGGCCGAGGCCGGTGCCGCCGGTGGCCCGGGAGCGGGCCGGGTCGACGCGGTAGAAGCGCTCGAAGATGCGTTCCTTGTCCTTGTCGGAGATGCCGATGCCCTGGTCGGTGACCGCGACCTCGATGAGGTCCCCGCCGGGTGCGGTGACCCGGCGGGCGGCTATGCCCACGCGGGTACGGGCCGGACTGTAGTTCACGGCGTTCTCCACGAGATTGCCGAGGGCCGCCGCGAGCTGCCCGCGGTTGCCCCAGATCTGAAGCTCGGCGGTGCCTCCGGCGGCCATGGTGATCTGCTTGTGCGAGGCCTGGTGGCGGCTGCGGTCGATCGCCTCGGCCACCAGTTCGTCGACGCGCACGGGTTCGGCGTCCTCCAAAGGGTCGTCGTTCTGCACGCGGGAGAGGTCGATGAGCTCCTGCACGAGGTTGGTGAGCCGGGTCGCCTCGATCTGCATGCGGCCGGCGAAGCGCTCGACGGCCTCGGGGTCGTCGGAGGCGTCCATGACGGCTTCGGAGAGCAGCGAGAGGGCCCCCACCGGCGTCTTCAGCTCGTGACTGACGTTCGCCACGAAGTCCCGTCGTACGGCCTCGATGCGGCGGGCCTCGGTGAGGTCCTCCACGAGGAGGAGGACGAGGCGGGAGCCGAGCGGCGCCACGCGCGCGGAGACCGCGAGCGCCTCGCCGCGGCCGGTGCCGCGCCGCGGCAGGTCCAGTTCGACCTGGCGTATCTCCCCGTCGCGGCGGGTGTCGCGGGCCATCTGGAGCATGGGCTCGACGGCGAGTTTCCCACCGCGTACGAGACCGAGCGCGTACGCCGCCGAGCTGGCCTTGACCACGGCGTCGGCCTCGTCGAGGACGACCGCGGAGGAGCGGAGCACGGAGAGCACCGTGTCCACGCCCGGTGGCAGTACGGGGTCGGTGTGCAGAGAGGTCCGGGTGGGGCGTTTCTGGTCGCGCTCGCTCCATCGGAACGCCAGCATGGCGATGACACCGGTGCACACCCCGGCGATCGCTGCCACTGCGGCGACCGCCGCGTTCACGTCCATGCGTCCAGGTTATGCGCCGAGTAAGAGCCGGTCACAGCCGTACGGGTGTCGGCTCGAACAGTCGTCGCCCAGAGTTCACCGTGGGGACCGCACCGGTTCACTTCTCCCGAGCGGACCGGGACGGCGCCGGTCGGGGATGCCGTCCGTCGTCGCCCACAGTTCACCTTGATGACGGGGGTGATTCATTTGGGGTGCCGGAAACGGACGCGTCCGGCCCGCACCGTGGGAGCGTAGGGGCCAGCCCCCTGGCACGTACTAGAGAGGGACAGCCACATGCGGGACGCGTACCACGAGGAACTTGACTCGATCGGCGACAGCCTCGTCGAGATGGCCCGCCTCGTCGGGTCCGCGATCGGGCGCGCCACGACGGCCATGCTCGACGCCGACCTGAAGATGGCCGAGAGCGTGATCGCGGCCGACCAGAAGGTCGACGATCTGCAGCACGACCTGGAGGCGCGCGCGATAGCCCTGCTGGCGCGCCAGCAGCCGGTCGCCACGGATCTGCGCATCGTGGTCACCTCGCTGCGCATGAGCGCCGACCTGGAGCGCTCGGGCGACCTCGCCCAGCACGTCGCGAAGCTGGCGAGGCTCCGCTTCCCCGACTCGGCGGTGCCGCGTGACCTGCACGCCACGATCCTGGAGATGGGCCAGCTCGCGCAGCGCCTGATGGCGAAGGCGGCGGAGGTCATCATCACCAAGGACGTCGACCTGGCGCTCCAGCTGGAGCAGGACGACGACGAGATGGACCAGCTGCACCGCACGCTGTTCCAGCACCTGATGGACGACCGCTGGAAGCACGGCATCGAGACGGCCGTCGACGTGACGCTCCTCGGCCGCTACTACGAGCGCTTCGCGGACCACGCGGTGTCGGTGGCGAAGCGGGTCGTGTACCTGGTCACGGGCGAGCACGCGGACGAGATACAGCCGACGGGGCAGGCGCCGGTGGAGGGCGCGAGCTCCAGCTGAAGCGCGAGGTCGCACTCAACACACACGCGCGTGTGCCCCGCCCGGGGCGAGCTCGTCCCGGGCGGGGCACACCCCTGTTCGCCCGTAATACCTGTCCGGACACCCGTCCGGCGTAGCGCCCGCCGCGGATGTCAACCGCAACCGTGTCAGCCGCAACCGTGTCAGCCGCAGCCGCCACCGCACTGGCAGGTGCCACCCGACTGACAGCCGCAGCTGCAGCCGGGGCCGCAACCGCAGGCACCCAGAAGGACGAGAGCGGGCAGACCCGGCGTCTCGGCCGGCTGCTGGGGAACGGATTCGCGCGTGGGGGACTTCGTAGGGGACTGTGCCATGGTCTCCTCCTCGAAGGCGTACCGGCGTACTCCTTGCTGCCCATTGCATGCCCATGAGGCCGGGGCGCGTCAACGGCGCACGCGCGCGTGGCCGTTGCCCTCTGACCACGCACGGAGCACGGCCGGCTCCATGAGTCCCCCTGGAACTCCCTTGGAACCCCCCTGGAGCCACGAGCCGATTCAGCCTTGGTTGAGCGCTTTGCTGCCAACTACAGGTGACGGGGCCGCCGGCAGGACGAGGTTCGGGCTACACAGGAACGTCCGGGTCTTTGCTCCTGACGGGAGGGGTGGCCACGTGGTGCTGTCGATCGACCTCGCGGTTCTGTTGGCTGTCGTCATCGTCGTACTCCTCCGCAGACGAGTGGCCCCCCGAACCAAGACAGACACGTTCCTGACCATGTCCGTGGTCCTGGTCTTCGGCATCCTGGTGGCCCCGACGGACTTCGGCCAGGGCATCCAGAGCGTGGTCACGGACTTGGCGCAGGGGATCTCGGACACGAGCACGTCCGGCCCCTGAGCGGACCGGTACGGGATGGGCCCATCCCGCTGATCACGCTCGGAAGGGCACGAGTAGGTTGGCCGCATGCCTTCCGTACTCGTTATCGGTTACGACCCGCAGGCCATACCCGGTGTCGACGCGGAGGGCCTCCGCGCGTCGCTGGACAAGGAACTGGCCCGGTTCGGGGAGCACGGCATCGAAGCGGCCATGGCACTCGTCGTGTTCGGCGAGTCGGCCGAGTCCACACTGGTCGCGTCGCTGACCGAGCGTGCGTGGGACGTGGTGGTGATCGGAGCCGGAATCCGCAAGACGGAACAGTTGCTCCCACTCTTCGAGCAGATCGTGAACCTGATCCACCGCCACGCACCACAGGCCGCCATCGCGTTCAACTCCAACGGCGGGGACAGCGTCGAGGCGGCGGTACGCCAGCTCTAGCGGGCCGGCCGCCCAGTGGCGCCACAGCCGCCATGGCCGCCTGACGGGCCGCCATTGGTCGTTACCGACCCTATCCGGTCTGCGCATACGCCACTACTCTACGTATCCATGCGGAAAGCCATGCGCCTGTACTGGGGATACGTCGCGGTCGGGGCTCTCATCGTCGCGTGGACGCAGCAATGGGCCGTCCCGGTCATCGCCTCCTTGTCAGTCGCGGTCTCCGCTTACGTCGCCTTCCAGGTGCCGGTCTGATGTGGGGCGGTCAACCGAGACGGCAAGACCTACTGCCGGAACAATGCCTACGGCCTGCTGATGGGATGCGGAAACCGCCAACATCGTTGGCAGAAGCTCAAGATGATCGTCCTACGGAGCAAGGTCGGCGATGTGAGCCGTGCCGTATTCCCGACTGCAAGAGACAAGTTCAACGGCTTCTTGGCAGTAGCAGGACTGCTCTCCGCCATCGCAGCGGTGATCGTTCCTGTTGTGACGAGCTGACCTCACCCTCCAGCAAACCCCCGGAGTGGGAGCGCTTCGGGCTCGAACTCGAACTCGAAACCGGCGGAAACCCGACACGCTGACCATGCCCGCTCGGCGTCAGGCGTCGAAGTCGTACTCCAACACGTACGAGGCGGCGTCCAGCGTCATTTCGTTGAACTCGACAGGGCTGCCTTCGCTCGTGAAGGCCGTGCGGCAGATGAGGATGACCGGGGTGCCCGAGGACATGCCCAAGCGCACCGCCTCGTCCTTCGACGGCATGCGTGAGCGGATTTCTTCGCGGAAGTGCACCGGCTTGTGGCCGAGTTCGGCGAGACGGGCGTACGTTCCGCCCTCCCCGGTGTCCTCCCGCGTGATCGCGGATCCGGCGACCAGGGCCATGGGCAGGTAGCTCGTCGCGAGCAGGACGGGTTTGCCGTCGAGGACGAAACGCCGACGCCTCACGCACACCGGCAGCTCATCGGCCAAGTCGAGGACCGCAGCGACGCGTTCGGGCGCGGCCTCCTCGGACACCGTGACCTCATCCACCTCAAGGGAGCGGTTCCCGATGTCTGCCGACCAGACGGAACGGCCGTTGCCCCACTGTTGCTCGGCCAGCCGCTGAATGCCTCGGCGCCTGAGCGGACGGAAGGTGCGGACGAACACGCCGGCTCCCTTGCGGGCTTCAGCGATGCCCTCGTCCCGAAGGACGCCCAGGGCCTGGCGCGCCGTCATACGGGCGACGCCGTGCGTGGCCATGAGGTCGTTCTCCCCCGGCAGCCGATCACCGGGACCGTACTGACCCGCCTGGATCGCCTCGCGCAGGGTGTCTGCGATCCGCTCGTACTTGGGTCGAGGGCCGTCTTCGGTGTGGGCCATCCCGCAGGTCTCCTCCCGCTCTTCTCTAGACACCTTAGGCCACGGGTTGGGCACCCTCTTGCTGCGCGTAACCGACGGTCTTTGGTCACCCCCCTCTCCTCACTGTTCGATTGACCTCTCTAGAGAGGTTGCGGCAGAGTCAGATGTATAGAGAGGTCGACGGGGCCTCAGGAGTGAGAGGTGCGGAACCGATGACCTACACGCTCGACCGTTATCCCTGCGAAGAGTCGCCACGCCTCGGCGCGATGACTTTGCACCCCGTCGCGGAGTCCGTGCCTCGGGCCCGTCGCTGGTTCCGGAAGTTCATCACTCCGTACGACCCCGCCTGCTCCGTCGACGACTGCGTCCTGGTGATCTCGGAGCTCGTGACCAACGCCGTCGTGCACGGCAGGTCGGACGAGCCCTGGGTCATCCGGGTGGAGTGGTTCCGCGAGGGTGGCTCGCTCCGGGTCGAGGTGCACAACCCGGGGCTCCCGGAGAACGTGCGGCGGAGGTGCCCCGATGCCGACGACGCACACGGGCGCGGGCTGCTCCTGGTCGACTCCGTCGCCGACTCCTGGCACGCCGACACCAGCCGCTTCGGCGGAACGGTGGTCTCTTTCCGGATGTCCGACGCCTGGCCGTCCTGAGCGCGGGCCGGTCGGGCGGGCGGCGACCCACGCCCACACGTAAGCACCCGGCCCAGCGGCGGTACCTCAACTGCTCCTGCGACCAGGTTGCCGTTGTTGGTCGACTTCGGTCGCGATGGGTTGATCTTTGACAGGGGCACCCTGCACGCGGCGCAACAGCTCAAGCTCAGCCTGACGCTGACGCTGGAACGTCAGGGGCCCGTCACGTGCCTGCTCAAAAGCGGCTCAATTGCCGTTTCTGCACTACACAGGTTGCACAAGACAGATTCATGAACGGGTTGGAATGGGGCACCGTCCCCGCATGGTTCAGCGCTCTCCTTACCGGCGGTTCTCTGCTCCTGGGCTTCTACATCCTTCTGCGCGACCGAAGGAAGGAAGAGCGGAACGAAGCCTTGAAAGTAGTCACGTGGACAGAACGGCGAGCCGGCGACGGAGGTAGCTTCATCCGCATCCACGTGCGCAACACCGCCGACCGACCCATCCTGTACGCCAGCGCGCTCTACTCGAAGGGCGACGGGAGCGGGGCGATCCGTAGCTTGCCCGCGGCTGTGCCCTGGGTGCCAAAAGACGAAGAGATTGCCCTAGACGTCCCGCGGTATCAGGACGGCCGCCGCACGCTTGCCCTTGGCCTGTCTTTCCAGGACGCGGATGGCTTCTGGTGGGTGAAGGACATCTCCTCACACGATGTCTACCGACAGACTGGGCATCGGCGGAGTGACCCATCCCTGCGGTTGCTGTTTACGTCGTTCGGCACCTATCGGCTCTACCGGCAGCGGAAGAGGGCCCTACGACGCGCATGACGCAGTTGGACCGAACAGCGGGAGAGAACCCATTGAGGGCTCAGGGCGGCCCCGAGCGGCAAAGTGCCCCCGACTTGCGCCATCCGGGCAGGTCGGGGGCGCGATCACACAACTTACTTCTTCTTGCCCTGGTTCTTGACCGCCTCGATCGCCGCCTTCGCCGCGTCCGGGTCCAGGTACGTGCCGCCCGGGTTCACCGGCTTGAACTCGGCGTCCAGCTCGTAGGAGAGCGGGATGCCCGTGGGGATGTTCAGGCCCGCGATGTCGGAGTCGGAGATGCCGTCCAGGTGCTTGACCAGGGCGCGGAGGCTGTTGCCGTGGGCCGCGACCAGGACCGTCCGGCCCGTGAGGAGGTCGGGGACGATGCCGTCGAACCAGTACGGGAGCATGCGGACGACGACGTCCTTGAGGCACTCCGTCTGGGGGCGCAGCTCCGGGGGGAGGGTCGCGTAGCGGGGGTCGGAGAACTGGGAGTACTCAGCGTCGCGGTCCAGCGCCGGCGGTGGGGTGTCGTACGAGCGGCGCCACAGCATGAACTGCTCCTCGCCGAACTCGGCGAGCGTCTGGGCCTTGTCCTTGCCCTGGAGGGCGCCGTAGTGGCGCTCGTTCAGGCGCCAGGAGCGGTGGACCGGGATCCAGTGGCGGTCGGCCGCCTCGAGGGCGAGCTGCGCCGTGCGGATCGCGCGCTTCTGGAGCGACGTGTGGACCACGTCGGGGAGCAGGCCGGCGTCCTTGAGCAGCTCACCGCCGCGGACCGCCTCCTTCTCGCCCTTCTCGTTGAGGTTGACGTCCACCCAGCCGGTGAACAGGTTCTTCGCGTTCCATTCGCTCTCGCCGTGGCGGAGGAGGATCAGCTTGTACGGTGCGTCGGCCATGCCTCTGAGCGTAATCGAACTCCAGGGGGCCTCGCGCGCGCGGGCGCGGGCGTGAAATGCGGAGGGTGCGGTGGATGCGCTGGGCGACAGTTGACGGCTGTCGTCAATTGAGTGGCGTGGCCAGATCCCCGACTCGTAACGTTTGCCCGCCGCCAGAGGCTCTTACATCGCGGCTCGTACTTTGCCATTTGTGCTCCGGGGGGACCTCCATGTCGTTCACCGCCATGCCGTTCAACGCCATGAAACGCGCTGTCAGCGAGAGCGTCTCGGGGCTGCCCCGCGCCTTCTGGTGGCTGTGGACGAGCACGCTGGTCAACCGGCTCGGGGCGTTCGTCGCCACGTTCATGGCCCTGTACCTGACCCTGGAGCGGGGCTACTCGGCGTCGTACGCGGGGCTCGTCGTCGCCCTGCACGGGCTCGGCGGCGTCATCTCCTCGCTCGGCGCGGGGGTGATGACCGACCGGCTCGGGCGGCGGCCCACGCTGCTGATCGCGCAGGCCTCGACGGCCGTGTCGGTGGCCGTGCTCGGGTTCATGGAGCACCCCGCCGCGATCGCGGGCGTCGCCTTCGCCGTGGGCATGGCGAGCAACGCGTCCCGGCCCGCCGTGCAGGCGATGATGGCCGACATCGTGCGCCCCGAGGACCGGGTGCGCGCCTTCTCCTTGAATTACTGGGCCATCAATCTCGGCTTCGCCATCTCCTCGGCGGGCGCCGGGTTCATCGCCTCGTACAGCTATCGCGCCGGTTTCCTCATCGAGGCCGTCATGACCATGGCCTGCGCGATCGTCGTCTTCGTGAAGCTGCCCGAGTCGCGGCCCGTGCGGACGGCGCTGGAGAAGGCGGCGGAGCCCGAGGTGGGCCTCGGGACCGTGCTGCGGGACGGGCGGTTCATGGGCGTGGTCGGACTCTCCTTCCTCGTCGCGCTGATCTTCCAGCAGGGGGCCGTGGGGCTGCCGATCGCGATGGGCGACGCGGGGTTCTCGCCCGCCGACTACGGCGTCGCCATCGCCGTGAACGGCGTGCTGATCGTGGCGTTGCAGATCCCCGTCACCCGGTTCATCGAACACCGGGACCCGCGGCGGCTGTTGGTCATCTCCTCGGTGCTCGCGGGGTACGGCTTCGGGCTCACCGCGTTCGCCGGGTCGGTCGGGGTCTTCGCCCTGACGGTGTGCGTGTGGACGCTCGCCGAGATCGTCAACGCACCGACGCAGACGGGGTTGGTCGTCCAGCTCTCCCCGGTGCACGGTCGCGGGCGCTACCAGGGCATGTACACGATGTCGTGGTCCGTGGCCGCGCTGGTCGCCCCGCTCATGTCCGGGTTCGTGATCGACCGGTTCGGGGCGGAGTGGCTGTGGGCCGCCTGCGCGGTGATCGGGACGGCGGCCGGTGCCGGGTACTGGGGGCTGATGCGGAAGCTGCCGGATGAGGCGTCCGGCGCCGAGGTCAGCGGCGCCGAGGTCAGCGTCGCAGAGCCCGTTGCGCCTCGTGCAGATTCCGTGGCCGAACCGCGTCCGTAGTGCCGTACAGCTCCAGGCGCGCGTGCAGGTCGCCGGTGAAGTCGGGGACGTCGATCTGGTCGAACTCGCGGACCGTGTTGAGGCCGACCGTCGCGCTGTGCGGCGCGAGTCCGTCGAGTTTCATCAGGCCCGCGCGTCCGTTGGTGACGCGGATGTTCCAGTGCGTGAAGCGGGCTCCGAAGAGGGGGCCCGCGCTCGCGTCGCCGCCGTGCCGGCCGTTGTTTTCGACGGTGATGTCCGTACGTACGTTCGCAAAGGGCATTCCGCGGTGGCTGTCGAACGTGCCCATCTCCATGTGGCCGCGTGACCAGACGTTGTGGGAGGAGAGGCCCTCGACGTTGATGCCGTGCAGTTGCGTGCCTGGTGGGGCGGGGGTGGTGCGGGCGTCGATCCGGAAGTCCTCGATGAGGTTGTCGTGCGAGCCCTCCCGGCAGAAGTACGGGTGGTGGGAGCCGCGGCCCGTCACGCGCGTGCGGCGCAGGGTGCAGGCGGAGGCGGCGACCAGCCCGAAGCCGTTGTCCACGTGGCGTACGACGATGTCGTCGGCCCAGCAGTCGTACGCGCACTGGAACGTGACGCCGTTGTAGCCCTTGTCCAGGAGGTGCGGGGACTGCGGGGTCTCTGCCACTTCGAGGGTGAGGGCCTCGACTCCGGAGCCGGTCAGGGCCGTGACGTGAGTGGTGAGACGGGGGTCCCACTCTGGGCGTACGTCGAGGGGGAGGGGGCGTTCGAAGGTGACCCGGCGCTTTCGGGGGTCGACGGCGGCGACCCGTACGGGCCACTCGTAGGGGACGTACGAGGTGAGCTTCGTCTTGTCGTCCCAGGTGTACGACTTCGCGCCCTCGCCGTCGCCCGCCATGTGCTCCAGGAGGGTGTGGTCGGGGTCATCCGCGAGGCGTAGGAGGACGAGGTCGCCCTTGTGGAGGCGGAACGTGTCGGTGACGGTCACCGACCACGAGCCGCGGTGGGCCGGGCGGACCGTGGTGAGGGTCTCCCATTGGTCGCGCTTGTTGCCGGTCCAGCCCTCGAAGGGCCAGCTCTTCGCCTTGATGGCGGTGGTGAGGGACTGCCAACGGGCTTCGGGGCAGAGCCAGATGAGGCCGCCGGCCCAGGACCAGCTGGACTTGTCGCCGCCGTAGCGGGAGCCGTAGGGGCCGATCAGTTCGGTGAGGCTCCTGGTGGCGAGGAGGGTGGTGCGGGTGCTGCCCGCGCCGCGGAGGGTGACGTTGTCGTGGGCGATGTGGATGAGGCCGTCGAGGCGGTACGTGCCGGGTTGCAGCACTACGGTGCCGCCGCCCTTCTCGCCCGCGTCGGCGAGGGCGCGGTTGATCGCCGGGGCGGCGTCGGACTTGCTGTCCGGGTGGGCGCCGTAGCGGCGGGCGTCGATGTGGCCACGTGGTCCGGGGGTCGGGGTCAGGGTCGGGGAGGGGTGCCTTCCCGAACGGCAGCCCGCCCGGCCGATGTAGGGGACCTGGGGGTGGGTGTAGGGGGTCTTGGTGAACTCTCGCCAGAGGGTGGGGGTTTGGGGTGCTCCGGGAGGTGCGGCGGGCGAGGGCGCGGTGGCGTGGGCTGTGCCCGTGCCCGTGGCAGTACTGGTAACGGCACCGGTGACGGTGGTTGCCGCGACCGCTATCGCGCCGCTGAGCAGGGATCGCCTCGTGGGGTCCTCGTGCGCCATGCTCTGCCCGCCACCTTCCGCCATGCATGTATGTGAACGGAGTTCATGCTTGCGTCGGGCGGGAGCATGCCATGGTACTGCGCTGGGCGGAAGGGGGTGGACTACGCCGCCGCTTCGCGGCGGATGCCTCCCACCCACCCACCCCGTTTGCCCCGCACCTAGCTGTGCGGGTAGGAGCGGGCGGCGACGGCGTGGCCGTTCACCGTGCAGCGCCGGGAAACGGGAGGCGGACGCTGCGCGGCGACGGGAAGGCGGGTTGGACCGGTCGCGCACAGTGGGGCGGCCGGGGAAGCGGAGGCGTTGGCACCGCCGCCTCCGTCAACCACGCGCGCCCCAGCAGCCCGGCCCGCGCCCCCGCCTCAGCGGTTCTGCTTGGCGCCCGGCTGGGTCAGGTGTGTGAACGCATCGAGGTTGCGCGTCGACTCGCCCCGCGCGACCCGCCACTCGTACTCCTTGCGGATCGCCGACGCGAAGCCCAGTTCGAGGAGGGTGTTGAAGGAGTCGTCGGAGGCGGAGAGGACCGAGCCGAGGAGGCGGTCGAGTTCGGCGGGGGTGACCGCGGAGAGCGGGAGCTTGCCGGCGAGGTAGATGTCGCCGAGCGAGTCGATCGCGTAACTGACGCCGTAGAGGCGGAGGTTCCGCTCCAGGAGCCAGCGGTGGACCGCCTCGTGGTTCTCGTCCGGGTGGCGGATCACGAAGGCGTTCAGGGAGAGGGAGTGGTTGCCGACCCGCAGGGAGAGCGTCGTGGAGAGCTTTCGCGTGCCGGGGAGCTTCACCACGTACGAGCCGGGCTCGACGGTCTCCCATTCGAGCTCGGCGTCGTCCAGGGTCCGCTCGATGATCGACGCAGTGTCCACCATGTCCGCCGTGTCCGCCTGATCAGCCATGGTGCGAGCGTACGTGACGGCGGGAAGCGCGGAAATCGTGCACCGCGGCGGTGTAGACGTCCGCCGTGGCGGACGCCGCCGTGTCCCAGCCGAAGGACTCCGCGTGCCGGGCCGCGGCCTCGCCCATGCGCTCCACAAGGTGGGGATGGTCGGCGAAATCGCGGAGCACGCGCGCGTAGTGGGCCGGTTCGTGGCCGGGGATCAGGAATCCGGTCACTCCGTCGCGTACGGCGACGGGCAGGCCGCCGACCGCCGCCGCGAGGACCGGCGTGCCCGCGGCCTGCGCCTCGATGGCGACGAGTCCGAAGGACTCGCTGTACGAGGGCATCACCAGGACGGACGCGGCCCTGAACCAGTCGGCGAGCTGTTCCTGGCCGACCGGCGGCTGGAAGCGGACGACGTCCGCGATCCCCAGCTTCGCGGCCAGTTTCTGCAGCCCCTCGGGCTTGGCGAGACCGCTGCCGCTCGGGCCGCCGACGATGGGGACGACGATGTTCGAGCGCAGCGCCGGGCGCTCGTCCAGGAGGACCGCGACCGCGCGGAGCAGCAGGTCGGGGGCCTTCAGGGGCTGGATGCGGCCTGCGAAGACCGGTACGAGGGCGTCTTGCGGCAGGCCCAGGCGGTGCCGGGCGGCGGCGCGGCCGTCGGCGGGGCGGAACCGTTCGAGGTTGACGCCGGGGTGGACGACGGCGACCTTGCCGGGCTCGGCTTCGTAGTGGCGTACGAGCTCGTCGGCCTCTTCGGAGGTGTTGGCGATGAGGCGGTCGGCGGCGCGGACGATCTGGGTCTCGCCGATGACACGGGCGGCGGGTTCGGGGGTGTCGCCCTCGGCGAGCGCCGCGTTCTTGACCTTGGCCATGGTGTGCATGGCGTGGACGAGGGGCACGCCCCAGCGTTCGGCGGCGAGCCAGCCGACGTGGCCGGAGAGCCAGTAGTGGGAGTGGACCAGGTCGTAGTAGCCGGGCCGGTGGCCCGCCCAGGCCTGCATCACGCCGTGAGTGAAGGCGCAGAGCTGCGCCGGCAGCTCTTCCTTGGCGAGTCCTTCGTAGGGGCCCGCGTCCACGTGGCGCACGAGGACGCCGGGCGCGAGTTCCACGGCGGACGGGAGTCCTCCGGTGGTGGCGCGCGTGAAGATCTCGACCTCGATGTTGATCGCGGCGAGGCGCTTGGCGAGCTCGACGATGTAGACGTTCATGCCGCCCGCGTCGCCCGTACCGGGCTGGTGCAGCGGCGAGGTGTGCACGCTCAGCATCGCCACGCGGCGCGGACGCCGCGGGGACCCGGGGATACGGAGCCGTGGGGGTGCCGCCGGGGAGCGACGCCCGAGCCTGGACACGTACTGGCTCACGTGGCGGTCCTCCTTGCGTACGGGCATGACTACGGGCATGACTGCGAGGAGGGCGTACGTACCTCCAGAGGGAGAACACCGGAGGCGGCTGCTCCATTTCCGCCTGGCCGCGGGCCGGCCTGTTTTTGCCAAAGCGTTACGCTGCGTCGTCGGGTCGTGGCCCATCCCCATCGGTTCCGGGCACCGTCCCCGGGCACCGTCCCGGCGCGTTCCCGACCGCCGCCCGTCCCCGCATACCCTTCTTCCATGGCCCCACGCACCCCTTCCCGCCCCGTGGGAACGGTGACGCGCGGGACCACGAACCCGAACCGGCTGCGCCGGATGGACCGCTGGATCGCCGCGGTCCACGGCCCCGCGCTGCGCCGCGCCGAGGACCCCGTCGCCGTCGACCTCGGCTACGGCGCCTCCCCCTGGACCGCCGTCGAGCTGCTGCTCAGGCTGCGTACCGTCGCTCCACGCGCGCGGGTGGTCGGTATCGAGATCGACCCGGCACGGGTGGCGGCCGCCGCGCCGTACGAGCGCGAGGGGCTCTCCTTCCGGCACGGCGGCTTCGAGGTTCCGCTGCCGGAGCCGACGGGGTCGGGGGCGGGCGCTTCCGGCTCAGGCCCGGGCTCGGGCTCGGGACCGGTCCTGATCC
Source organism: Streptomyces sp. NPDC029674 (assembly GCF_044903205.1). NCBI lineage: Bacteria > Bacillati > Actinomycetota > Actinomycetes > Kitasatosporales > Streptomycetaceae > Streptomyces > Streptomyces sp. NPDC029674. The sequence goes on along the minus strand of NZ_JBJDPY010000003.1, from coordinate 107,058 downwards.
GGGCCGCGAACGTGCTGCGGCAGTACGACGAGGAGCAGGTCGCCGCCGTCTGGGAGCGGCTCCGCGCCCGCCTCGCCCCCGGCGGGCTGCTCGTCGAGGGCACCTGCGACGAGATCGGGCGGCGGCACGTGTGGGTCGCTCTCGGGCCCGAGGGGCCGCGCACGGTGACGTTCGCGGCGCGGCTCGGCTCCCTTGACCGGCCCTCCGACCTCGCCGAGCGGCTGCCGAAGGCGCTGATCCACCGGAACGTGCCGGGCGAGCCCGTGCACGCGTTCCTGCGCGACTTCGACCGGGCGTGGGCGGCCGCGGCGCCGTACGCCTCGTACGGGGCGCGGCAGCGGTGGATCAGGGCGGTGCGGGCGCTGGCCGCCGACTGGCCGGTGACCGACGGGACTTCGCGGTGGCGGCAGGGTGAAGTGACGGTGCGGTGGGGGGCGTTGGCGCCTCACTCGGAGTAAGTCGGGGTGAACCCCGAGGTCACCCCGAGGCCACCCGGACGTCACCCGGAGATGCTCTGGTGCGGGGACAGGCGGGGAACGATCTTCGCGTGCCGTACGTCACATGGGGCGTACGGGGGATCGGAGTTGCCGCCGGGCCCTGTCGGATCGCGCGCCGGCATGGCACCATCCCGGTGGCGACCTTAAGTTACTGACGGTAAATCAGCTTTGGGGGTGGCGGGGCGTGACCGGCAAGCGATATTCGACAGCGACGGCCGTGGCGCTGATCTGCGCGGCGACGGTGCTCGCCGCACCGGGGGCGGCCTTCGCGAGTCCGGCGAAGCCCTCCAGCCCGGCGCGGCCCACTGACCCGACCGATCCGGCGCCCCGGACGGACCAGTCCCTGGAGCAGGTCCGCAAGGACATCGACAAGCTCTACCACGACGCGGGCGTGGCCACGGACGCGTACAACGCGGCCGAGGAGAAGGCCGAAAAACAGTCCGAGCAGATCGTGAAGCTGGCCAAGGACATCGCCAAGGGCCAGGCGAAGCTGAAGAAGCTCAAGGCCCGCGCGGGCGCGGCGGCCCGCGCGCAGTACCGCGGCGGAGGCATCCCGGACGAGGCCCAGCTCATGCTGAGCGACAACCCGGGCCGGTTCCTGGACGGCGCCGGGCGCCTGCGGCAGGGCCAGAAGGCCACCAAGGGCATGCTCACCGAGCTGGAGCGCACGCAGGAGGACCTGCGGATCTACGCCGAGGACGCCACCGCCCGCTGGAAGAAGCTGGAAGCCAACCGCAAGGCGAAGGCCGCCTCGAAGAAGAAGATAAAGAAGAAGATCGCGGCCGCCGAGAAGATCGAATCGACGCTGGAGAAGAAGGAGCGGGAGCGGCTGCGGAAGCTGGAGGAGGCGGCCGCTCTCAAGAAGCAGTCGGCGTGGGTGAGTTCGGGCGCCCTGAAGGACGTCGACGGCAAGGCGTCGCCCCAGGGCAAGAAGGCCATCGAGTTCGCCACCGCCCAGATCGGCAAGCCGTACGTGTGGGGCGCCGAGGGCCCCGGGTCGTACGACTGCTCCGGGCTCACCTCGAAGGCCTGGTCGGCCGCCGGCCGCGGCATACCGCGGACCTCGCAGGAGCAGTGGAAGCAGCTGCCGCGCGTCGACGTGAAGAACATGCGCCCCGGTGACCTGATCATCTACCACTCGGACGCGAGCCACGTCGGGATGTATCTGGGCGACGGGGCGATCGTGCACGCGCCGCGCCCCGGTCGGGACGTGACGGTCGCGGGGGCGGGATCGATGAAGATCCTCGGGGTCGTACGCCCGGACAAGTAGGCGTCCGCGGCGGCGGGTGCGGTGGGCTCCGCCACTGTGCGCCGGGCCATGTGACCCAGCGCACCCCGCGCCCGGCCGCTCAACCCTCCCGGCGTGATGTTCGTCATCCCTGGCGGGACCCCACCGTGCCCAAGTGCGTTCCTGGATGCGGCATATGACGGTGGCCGTTTGCCGCGCGGCATTCCAATGGAGGCACGGCTACCGCTATGGTCCCCGTCGGTGCCGCGTCGACCTGCGCGGTGCCATGCCCTCGGGGGGAGGGAAGGAAGCAAGCGATGCCCGCACCCATACCGCGGCAGAGAGCGATCCCGGCCGCGGAAGGCGGTCAGGCTCATGCGGCGCCCCCGTACGACACGACGGCGCCCGCCCACGCCCCGACAGCGAACAACAGCAACACCACCGGTAACACCAGCACCACCAGTGGCACCGGCAGCACCAGTGGCACTGGCAGCAGCAGTGGTAACGGCCACAGCAGCGGCTCCGGGCTCAGCCTGCTGGTGATCGAGGACGACCCGGTGGGCTCCCTGAGCGTCCCCGAGCTCCTCGACTCCGCGGGCAAACCCATCCGTATCCGCACCGCCCGCAACCTCACCGAGGCCGAGCGGCTGCTCACGGACGACGTGCACTGCATCCTGCTCGACCTCGCCCTGCCGGCCCCCGGCGCCGCCGAGGACGACGACGAGCTCGTCGCCCTCAAGCACGTGCTGCGCCTCGCGCCCCGGCACGCCGTCCTCGCCCTCACCGCGAACGACGACTCCGAGCGCGGCGCCGAAGCCGTCCGGGTCGGCGCCCAGGACTACCTCTTCCGGGAGGAGCTGGACGGGCGGCTGCTGAGCCGCGCCATCCGGTACGCGGTGGAGCGCAAGCGCGCCGACGTCGCCCAGCGGCAGCTGACCGAGTCGCGCCTGCGCGCCCAGGAGAACGCCCGCCTGGAGCGCGGCCTGCTGCCGACGCCGCTCCTGGAGGGCTCACCGCTGCGGTTCGCCGCCCGTTACCGGCCCGGCCGTTCCCGCGCGCTCCTCGGCGGCGACTTCTACGACACCGTGCGCACCCCCGACGGCTCCGTGCACGTCATGATCGGCGACGTCTGCGGCCACGGGCCCGACGAGGCGGCGCTCGGCGTGGAGCTGCGGATCGCCTGGCGCGCGCTGACCTTCGCGGGGCTCTGCGGCGACGAGCTGCTCTCCACGCTGCAGAAAGTCCTGGAGCACGAGCGGGCGGACGACGAGATCTTCGCGACGCTCTGCACGGTCGACATCGCCCCGGACGGCCGCCGGGCCGGCCTCTGCCTCGCCGGGCACCCGTCGCCGCTGATCGCGCGCGAGGGGCGGCTCGCGGAACTTCTGCCGTACGAGGACGGCGGTCCCGCCCTCGGCCTGCTGCCGCGCGCCCGCTGGCCGCGCCGCCAGGTGGAGCTCGGCGGCGCGTGGAGCCTGATGCTCTACACGGACGGTCTGATCGAGGGCCGGATCGGCGAGGGCAACCAGCGCCTGGGGCAGGACGGGATGGTGGAGATGGTCCGCCGCCAGATCGCCGCGGGGCTGCGGGGCGACGAGCTCCTGGAGGCGGCCGTGAACGAGGTGCGCGACCTCAATGGCGGCGACCTCACGGACGACGTGGCCGTGCTGCTCCTGGACCGGTCGCCCGGGGCGCGGTGAGCGCGGTCCGTACCGGCGGGGGCAGAAGCTACCGGCCGCCGTTGTACGGGCCGTACGGGCCGTCGCTGCTGGAGCCGCCGCGGCGGCCGCCGCGTCCGCCGCCGGTGATCTGCTGGATCGCCGGGCGCACGTCGACCATGTACACGATGGTGGCGATGAGCCCGATGATCGGCAGGAACGACAGGATGTTGAAGATCAGGTTCACCACGAAGGCGAGGCCGAGGATGATCAGCCAGAACGGCTTGGTCTTCTTGTCCGCCGCGCGATAGGCGTCCTCGCGCCGGACGGCGGCGTCGATGAGGGCGAAACCGCTGAAGAGGATCAGGGCCAGCGACAGCAGCCACATGAAGTTCGCGAACCCTTGCATCAGCACAACGTCCACCACCAGTCTCGGCCAGTCACGGCTCATCGATTACGCGGCCACGGTACCCGCTACCCCGACAACGGGGCGGGCACGCGGAGAGTGCCCGCCCCGTGCCCGCCCCTTACACACGTGCTGTCGCGCGCTACTCGGCGGGCGGCGTGGTCTTCTTGGCCGTCGTCTTGCGGGCCGGCGCCTTCTTCGCGACGGGCTTCTTCGCCGGGGCGGCGGCCGCGCTCCTGGGCGCGACGACCCCGGACGCCTTGGGCGCCGCGGCGTCCGCCGCCTCGGGCTTCGGCTCGTCGTCGGGCTCGACCGTCTCGGCCAGGTCGAGGATCTCCTCGGCGGCCTCGCCGCGCCAGGACTTCACGGCGTGCTCGCCGTGCTCGGCGACCTCGTCGTACTTCTCCCGCGCCTTGACGGCGAGTTCGGCGGCCACGCCGACACCGCGCAGCGCGAGGTCCTGAGCGGTCTCCTGGAGCTTCTTCAGGTCGGTGTCGAGCGTGCCGAGCACCTCGGTGACCTTGGCCTGGAGGGTCTCCTGCGCCTCCTTGGCGCGGGCGGCGGCCTTGTCCTGGACGGCCTTGGGGTCGGTGTTGCGCACCGCGTCGATGCGGGACGGAGCCTCGGCGATCAGCTGCTCGACGAGGCCGGGAACCTTCTTCGCCTGCTGGAAGGCGAGGTCCGCGGACCCGGCGACGAAGTACGCGGGGGTGGGGTTGCTGAGGGTCTTGCGCAGGTCATCGGTGATGGCCATGACGATGGTCCTCCCGGATTCGCGTCGGCTTGTCAGCTACTGCTGGTCTGGTCAGCTTTAAGAGGCCTGCTTCGGGCCCACATCACTGCCGTCGACGTCACTGCCGTCGTCGTACGACGCCGTATCGAAGCCGTTCTCCTTGCGGAACGACTCGTAGATCTGCAACAGCACCTGCTTCTGGCGCTCGTTGAGGGACGGGTCGGCGAGGATGACGGCGCGCGTCTCCAGCTCGTCCCGCTCCTTCTCGTCGAGGATCCCGGCCCGCACGTACAGCGTCTCGGCGGAGATGCGCAGGGCCTTGGCGACCTGCTGCAGAACCTCCGCGCTCGGCTTGCGCAGGCCGCGCTCGATCTGGCTCAGATACGGATTGGACACCCCGGCGGCGTCGGCGAGCTGCCGCAACGACAGCTGCGCGGTGCGCCGCTGCTCGCGCAGGTACTCGCCGAGATTGCCGACGTTGAGTGATGCCATGCCCCGATGGTGCAGCACCCTTGCTAACTTTTGCAAGCACCCGCTTGCAAAAGTGCGCTACGCCACGCGCCGCGACACCCGCCATGCGCTGTCCTGCCTCCGCGACGTGTAGGCAGTCCCGCTCTTCTGTAGGCATGCGGGGCTGCGTCCCGGTCATGTGTGGGCAAGTTCTGAAGAGTCCGGTCTTGTGTAGGTACGGGGATCGCCCCGCTTCTACGGTCGAAGTGGCTGGTCGACGTCGTACCGGAGGCCCGGGTGGATGTGCGCGAGGGGTCGTCGGAGAACGTTGAGCTGGAGTACGTCATGCGACGGGGGTCCGCGAGCGGGGATCTTTGCGACGTTTATGGTCGGTCCGGTTCGAGTCGGTACGCCCCGAGCGCCGGTTCCCGGCATTTCGTGGTCAGGGCAACCGGTGCGGTTGGTACTGGTCCCCTGCGTGACCGAGAGGTGTTGCGCCCGCCGCATCAGGGGGCTCCAAATCCTCGCTGTGCTGTCTCATGAGGTTGGTTCCACGAGGTCCTCGAACGCGAGTTGCTGCAGGGCCATGTCGAGCGGTTCCGGCGGCTGATTGCACACGCCGCGATAGTCGCTCCCGACGGTCCGGCTGATAGGCGGCTTCCCGCCGAGGGCGGTATGTGGGCGCTCTGTAGTAGTTGAGGAAGTCCGCGAGCGCGGCGCGGCGTTCGTGCTCTGGGCTGTAGTCGCGGACGTAGGCCTACTCACGGACCAGGGCGCCGTTGAAGCGTTCGACCTCTCCATTCGTCCGCAGGGCGCTCGGCGAGGACACCGTCTTCGCGACCAAGCCGGAATCGGCCAGGGTGATGATCGAACGGTTCCCGGCCGCCGGACACCAAGTGGGCTGGGCCATCGGTGACGAGGTCTACGGCGGCAACCCGCAACTGCGGACCGCCTTGGAAGGACGCGGCATCGGCTACGTCCTCGCGGTGGCCTGCTCAGCCGAAGTTCCCACCGCTGCAGGTATGTTCCGCGCTGATGCCCTGGCGAAGAAGGTGCCGAAGCGGGCCTGGCAGAAGCTCTCGGCCAGGCCCGGCGCGAAGGGGCAGCGGTTCTACGACTGGGTCGTCATCGACCTCGCCGAAGAGCCGCCAGGACACCACCAGCTGCTGATCCGTCGCAACCGCACCACCGGCGAACTCGCCTACTACCGCTGTCACTCCATCAGGCCAGCACCCCTGGTCACCCTGGTCAAGGTCGCAGGTTCCAGATGGCGAGTGGAAGAGACCTTCCAAAGCGAGAAGGGACTGGCCGGACTGGATGAACACCAGGCCCGTCGCTCCCCCCTCCTGGGCCCGCTGAGTCACCCTCGCCATGCTCGCCCACGCCTTCCTCACCGTCGTCCGCGCCGACGAACACGCACACCGACCCACGCCGGACGACGCCTGTTCATCGCGCTCGCCGTCCGACCCGTCCGCGACGCGACCCACCGGCTTGCTTGGTCCGACTGGCGCCGCCACCAGGCACGACCACGCACCAGTCACTACCGGCGGCAAGCCGCATCCCCGACATGAAGATCACGATCTGCAGCTGGAGTACTAAATGCCAAGCTCAGCACTCCTTGGCGGGCCTCCCCTTGACGTCGGCGAACTCCACCCGCAGGCTGTCGTCCTTCTCGATCACCCAGAGAGTGCCGCGGCCGGGCGTCCAATCCGACCCCACCAGGAACACCCGGTCCCCCGACACGTGGAAGAGCCGCAGCCCTGCGTGACGGAAGCCGTAGGCGCTGTTCTTGTCCTCGATACGGTTGAAGCAGGTGCCATCACCGCGGATCAGCAGGTCCTTCTCACTGAAGACGACCACTGAGGGAAACGCCGTGTCGACCGATCGCGCGGCCGCCTCCGCCCGGCTGCGGCCCACCATTCCCGCGTACGTGGAGATCGCCCAGAACAGCGCCAGCACGCTGATCAGGACGGTAAGCGCCCACAGGCGCAACTTTCTGCGGCGGTCTGCCGCCGAGGCCGGCTCGCCTGCGCGCGACAGAGTACGCGCGTAGGTGGTCAGCAGAAAGCCTGGAATCAGCGCCAGCGGGAGGAGCAACTCCAACAGGCGGAAGCGCGGCAGCAGCACCATCAGGGCCACGGGTGGCAGCCAGGCGAACCGTAGGGTCCGGGTCACCGCTTCGGCGCGGCCCGGGTCCTGCGTCACCCAGTGGTGCAGCCCTGTACCGGCCAGCGCGGCGGCCGCCACCAGCGCGGCCGGCAGGAACAGCGCGTCCACACTGCGCAGCAGGTAGTCGATGGTCGACAGCCGTAACACGGTGTCACGCAGCCCGAGAGCCCGGGTCTCGGCATCTGTGCTCGCCCACCCGAAGTAGAACAGGACCGCTGTGAGCAGCGACAGCAGCGAACCCGCCGCACCGAGGAGTTCCAGCCAGCCGGGCGGCAGGTTGCTCTCGGGTCCTGCACCGGACTGGGGCTCGGGCTCGGGGGACGATGTGTCTGGCGCACGGTTCGGGGCGGCTGCTGGGCTGACTGCGGGGGAGTCGTCCGGCGTGTGGGCGGCCGGGGAGGGTTCAGGAGGGCCCCCGTCGCCCTGCAGCGGGCGACGGGGGCGGACCATCTGCTGGGCGAGGGTGCGCAGCCGGGTCCTCCTCCGGGAGGCGACGGCCATCAGGAGGGGGCCTTCACCGTGAACCCGCGGGGCGCGGTGAGTTCGAACCCGGCCCCGGCGAGCGTGACCTTCTTCACCTCGGTGCCGGGCTGCAGGTTCTGTGGCACCTCGAACAGGGTGATGCCCTTGTGGCAGCACGCCTTGTCCTCATTGCCCTCGGACAAGGGGCGGACATCCTGTTTCTTTCCGTCGAGGAAAACATGACGGACCTCGCTCGGCCAGGTTCCTTGGACCTCGACGATGTCCCCGGGGGCCGCCTCGTCGGCGTTCCCGATGGGGAAGTACAGGTCGGTGACCCGGTACGGACACGCAGCCGAGCCCGGTCCTGTGGGCGCCTCGCCGAACTCGACCTTCCCGTCGGGATGTTCCAGGAGGAAGGACCCGACCTGCTTCAGCAGGTTGTACCCGGCCTGGTACTTGCAGTCCCCGTTAGTAATACCCCTGACCTCACGGTAGGACTCGATGGCAGTTTTCCACCCGCCCTCATTTCCCTGCACGGCAAAACAGATGCCGATGAGCCCTTTGAGGAGATTCCACGTGGCAGGGGCTTCCGCCCGGCGTTCGGAACCCTTCACGTCATACCGCCGCTGGGCACGGTCGCAATTGTGTCGCTGGATCAGGTCGTAGACGTGGTCGGGCTGGAGCGCATCGAACTCGGGGGATTTCGGGCCGATGCGAAGCCAGGAGAACTTCTCGCTCGGTACTTCCCCGTCCCCGCCCCCGTTTCCTCCGCCGCCGCCATCGTGGTTCCCGGATCCTGTGGACGCTCCCGGTGACCCGGGTGCAGGAGTCCTGGGAGATGCAGCCGACTCCGAAGCTCCGGGTGTCCACCCCCCTCCGTCCGACCCCGGATCTCCCGTCCAACCGCCGCCGGGCGCCGAGGAGTCGGGGCTCCCGGCACCTCCCTGCGTCCCACCGCCTCGATCAGGCCTGTCCGAATCGCCGGCCCCCGGAGAACCCTTCGATCCGCCCGATCCGGGGGACCCATCGCCCGGCCCGGCACTGCGCGGTAATGCGTTCTTGGCGCCCGGACTTCCAGCCCCCTGGTCCGCACCGCCTCCTGCGCACCCGGCGAAGGCGAGAGCGCCAACCACAATGAGCACGATCAAGGAAATGACTGCACTCCACCAGAGGGAATGAGTTCGCCCCGTGTTCTGCTGCGTCAATTTCCGGCCCCCTGTACCGCGACCGCAGTCGCGCCCCAACGCGTGCGCAGACCAGGGTATCCCGCATTACCTGGCGGACTCGGGAATTTTCGAGAAATGCCCCACATCGCATTTCCGTAGACCATTTCTTGAGCGATTTGGTTCGCTTGACGAGGGACTTGGGGTCGATGAGCCTCCGTGGGGGCACTGAGGCCATGACCACAACCCCGCTGCCCCTCCCCGAAGTGGAAGCCGTCGCCCGCGAGGCGCACGCACACCAGACCGACAAGGCCGGACGGCCCTACGCCGAGCACCTCCGGCCGTCGCCGAAGGGGTCTGTGCCCGCGGCGACGACGAGCCGATCGCCGCCGCCTGGCTGCACGACGCGGTCGAGGACGACGCCCTGACCGAGGAGTGGCTGCGTGAGGCCGCGCTGACCGGCGGACGAAGGACATCGTCCCAGCGGGCGGGAGGGTCCCGGCCAGCACGTCCCAAACAAAACGAAGTACCCCAGTTCAGGGCCTCGTACTACCCACACTTAACACTTAACTGGGACAGGACAGCCACCACGTCACTCGCCAGTCAGCGCGCGATGATGCAGAAGGGATGCCCGGCCGGGTCGGTGAGGACCCGCGCCTTGTCCCCGTGCGGCTGGTGTTCCGGCTTCCCCGCACCCAGCTCCAGCAGCCGGGCCTCGGCCTCGTCCAGGCTCTCCGTGACCTTGAAGCAGATGTGCAGCTGCTGGGGAACGGTCTGGTCGGGCCAGTTCGGAGCGCGGTGGTCCGCGACCCGCTGGAAGCCGATGAAGAGGCCGTCCTCCCGGTTGAGACCGGCGAACTCGGCGCCGGACTCCGGGTGCGGTTCGAAGCCGGTGGCCTGCTGGTAGAACGCCGCCAGGGCCGGCGGGTCGGGGCAGTCGAGCGTTATCGCGACGAGTTCCATCTGCAGGGGCATGAGGCCTCCATATTTCCGCTCAACCGTAAGCACAGCAGGTCAGGGCCCCACCATGCCAGGGATGGCACTCAGGCGGAGGCGGCGGCCACGAAGAACGGGATGGCGACGAGGAAGCGGCCGGTCTCGGCGCGTCGGCGCTGTTCGGCGAGCCACTCGTCCACCTGGTCACGACTGACGGCGCCGCTGGCGCAGACCGGCTCGGCGAGTCTCGCGAGCAGCGACAGCATTGCGGGGTCGGTGAACACGTGGGTGTGCACCTCGACCGTGACATCGTCGAAGCCGCCGGTCAGGAGCAGGCTGCGGTACTGGCGGCCGGCGCGGGGCGTGCTCAAGAGGTCGGCACGCGCGTGCACGATCGTGCGGGTGAGCGTCGCGTCAGCCGAGTCGATCATGATGGCGTCCCAGTCCTGACCGACCAGAACGATCCTGCCGCCCGGGCAGAGAACCCGTCGTGCCTCCGCCACCGCGCGCCCCGGCTCCCGAAGTACGTGGAAGACCTTGTCGGCACGGTAGCCGCGCACGCTTCCGTCGGCGAACGGCAGGGCCTCCGCCCCTGCCTCCTGCAACTCGGCATCCGGCCAACGCTTCCTGGCCGCGGCCAGCATCCACGGGTCGGGGTCCACGCCCACCGCGTGGATGCCGCGTTCGGCCAGCTCGGCGACGGCTCGTCCGGCGCCGCAGCCGACGTCCACGACGGTCGAGCCCGGGACGAGAGAAAGCAGTTCGTAGGAGCGGGCCCGCAGCCGAGCGGCGCTCGGCATCTGGTCCGCGGCGTCGAGGACGGCCAGCAGGGCTTCGGTGTCGCGGTGCTCTTCCACCGCTTCCTGATGCTTGGACATGGACGTCATGCTGCGACTTAATGTCGGCATGAAGTCAAGGGAAGGCGGCGGCGCCGGCACGTTGAGCATCGGCGCCCTCGCGGCACGGTTCGGCCTTGCCACGCACGTGCTGCGGCATTGGGAGGCGATGGGCCTGCTGCACCCCGGACGGGACGCCGGCGGGCGCCGCCGCTACGGTGCGGACGACCTCACCCGCGTGGCGACGATCCTCGTCCTGAAGGAGGCCGGCCTTGGCTTGAACACCATCAGGGTCCTCTCCACAACCGTCGACCGCGCCGCCCGGCACGAGATCCTTCGTCCCACGGCCGAGGAGCTCCGGTCGAGAATCGCAGCGGCCCAGGCCTCATTGGAGCTCATCGAGGGCGGACTGAACTGCGCACACGAGGACGTCACCCAGTGTCCGAACTACCGGCGGCTCATCGCCGAGCGGATCGCCGAGCAGGCCGAGCCCCGAAGACCCTGAGCAGGTCGTTCCTTCCAGCGACTGATGACAACGGTGACGGGCGGCGGGCGGCGGGCAGTCTGGGCGGGCGGGTGGTGCGGTTGCTCGCGGACCGGGCCGACGTGGACGTCGTGGCGATGACTGACGCGTACTGCGCCGAGAGGGCGGCGGCCGGTCTGGGTCCCTGGTGGCTCTACGCGTTCTCGTCCATGTTCGCCTCGGTGCGCGAGCAGCGCTGGGACCGGGTCCGGAACGACTACGCCCAGCTGACCGGCCGCTCCCCCCTCGCTCTCCGCGACGTCCTGTCAGCTCACGGCTGACGCCCCGAACCACCTCGGCAGCCCCCGCAGCAGCTCCTCCTGGTCGTCGCCCACCCACGCCACGTGGCCGTCGGGGCGCAGCAGTACCGCGGGGGCGTCCAGTTCCTCGCTGACGTCGACCACGTGGTCGATCCGGTCGGACCAGCCCTCTACGGAGAGGCGGCCGGTCTGGTCGAGGAGGAGGCCGCGGCCGTCGTGCGTCAGGTCGTAGAGGCTGCCCTGCTTCAGCTCGATGTCCCGCAGCCGCTTGCCGAGCAGCTCGTGGCCCTCGCCGAAGTCGTACCGGACGCCGATCGCGGTGATCTTCTCGATGAGGTGGCGGTTCACCTCCTCGAAGTCCATCAGCTCCGCGAGGAGCCGGCGCACCGCCTGCGGGCCCGGCTCCGGGGACATCAGCTGCATCTGCGCGCGGGTGTTGTCCAGTACGGCGGCGGCCACCGGGTGCCGCTCGTCGTAGTAGCTGTCCAACAGGCCTTCCGGAGCCCAGCCGTTGACCTCGGCGGCCAGCTTCCAGCCGAGGTTGAACGCGTCCTGGATGCCGAGGTTGAGGCCCTGCCCGCCGGTCGGCGGGTGGATGTGCGCGGCGTCGCCGGCCAGCAGCACCCGGCCGGCCCGGTACCGCTCGGCCTGCCGGGTGGCGTCGCCGAAGCGGGAGAGCCAGCGCGGCGAGTGCACGCCGAAGTCCGTGCCGGCGAAGGCCCGCAGCTGCCGCTGGAAGTCCGCGAGCGTCGGCGGAGTCGTCCGGTCCTCGGACAGGCCGTCGGCGGGCACGATGACGCGGTACACGCCGTCGCCGAGAGGCATGGCGCCGAACCGCAGCTGCGTCTTGCGCACTTCGGCCATCTTCTCCGCGAGCTCCTCGGGCGATGCGGTCAGCTCCATCTCGCCCAGCAGCGTCTCGGTCCTGCTCGGCTCCCCGGGGAAGCCGATGCCGAGCAGCTTGCGCACGGCGCTGCGGCCGCCGTCGCAGCCGACGGCGTAGCGCGAGCGCAGCTCCGTGCCGTCGGCCAGTTCGACGGTCACACCGTCGTCGTCCTGGTCGATGCCGACCACTTCGCAGCCGCGCCGGACCTCGACGCCGAGTTCGGCGGCGCGCTCGGCCAGCAGCCGCTCGGTCACCTCCTGCGGAATGGCGAGTACGTACGAGTGCGCCGTGTCCATCCGGTCCGGCCAGGCCTTGCCGAGACCGGCGAAGAAACCGCCGACCGTGAACTGCCTGCCGAGCGGCAGGAAGCGCTCCAGCAGACCGCGCTGGGCCATCACCTCGATGCTGCGCACGTGCAGGCCCTGCGCACGGGACTGCTTGGTCGGCTCCGTCTCCTTCTCGAGGATGAGGACGTGCACGCCCTGCAACCGCAGTTCGGCCGCCAGCATCAAGCCGGTCGGTCCGCCGCCGGCGATGATCACGTCGACCATGAAATCCCCCATGAAGTCACCCTGTTCGTCGAGCCCGTCGTGGCTACGAGCGGTGATTGTGCAGGACCACCGGGGTCTTGCCGCAAGGCCCCCCGTGCGCTATAAGTTGAGAGTGGCAAGGAGTGCGTATCCCTCCTTGCCTTTCTTTTTTTCTCTCCTCCAGTCCGAGCAGCGTCTGTCAGACCCCGCGGATAGCGTGAGCCCGCACGACGCCGCGTGCCGGACTTCGATGGAGACGACCACGATGAGCAAGGCAAGAAAGACGGAACAGACACAGCAGACGGAACAGACGCAGCGGACGGAATCGCAGGATCACGCCGCCGACAGTCACGATCTGATCCGCGTGCACGGTGCCCGGGAGAACAACCTCAAGGACGTCAGCATCGAGATCCCGAAGCGCCGTCTGACGGTGTTCACCGGCGTCTCCGGTTCGGGCAAGAGCTCCCTGGTGTTCGACACCATCGCCGCCGAGTCGCAGCGGCTGATCAACGAGACGTACAGCGCCTTCTTGCAGGGATTCATGCCGACGCTCGCGCGCCCCGAGGTCGACGTCCTCGACGGTCTCACCACCGCGATCACCGTCGGCCAGCAGCGGATGGGCGGCGACCCCCGCTCCACCGTCGGCACCGCCACCGACGCCAACGCGATGCTGCGCATCCTCTTCAGCCGGCTCGGCGAGCCGCACATCGGCCCGCCCAGCGCCTACTCCTTCAACACCGCGTCGGTCCGGGCGAGCGGCGCGATCACCGTCGAGCGCGGCAACAAGACGAAGGCGCAGAAGGCGACGTTCAACCGCACCGGCGGCATGTGCACGCGCTGCGAGGGGCGGGGCACGGTCTCCGACATCGACCTCACGCAGCTGTACGACGACTCCAAGTCGCTGGCCGAGGGCGCCTTCACCATCCCCGGCTGGAAGTCGGACAGCCAGTGGACCGTGCAGGTCTACGCCCAGTCCGGCTTCGTCGACCCGGACAAGCCGATCCGCGAGTACACCGAGAAGGAGCTGCAGTCCTTCCTGTACGGCGAGCCGGTCAAGGTGAAGGTCAACGGCGTCAACCTCACCTACGAAGGGCTCATCCCCAAGGTCCAGAAGTCGTTCCTGGCCAAGGACAAGGAGTCGATGCAGCCGCACATCCGGGCGTTCGTGGAGCGGGCGGTCACCTTCACCACCTGCCCGGAGTGCGACGGCACCCGCCTCAGCGAGGGCGCCCGCTCGTCGAAGATCAAGCGGAAGAGCATCGCCGACGCCTGCGCGATGGAGATCCGGGATCTGGCCGAGTGGGTCCGCGGCTTGACGGAGTCCTCCGCGGAGTCGTCCCCGGGGCCCACCAAGGGATCCTCCACAGATGGCGCGTACGAGACCGTCGCGCCGCTGCTCACCGCCTTGCAGCAGACCCTCGACTCGTTCGTGGAGATCGGGCTCGGGTACCTCTCGCTCGACCGGCCCGCGGCCACCCTGTCCGGCGGTGAGGCGCAGCGCGTCAAGATGATCCGCCACCTCGGCTCCTCCCTCACCGACGTCACGTACGTCTTCGACGAGCCCACCATCGGCCTGCACCCGCACGACATCCAGCGGATGAACGGGCTGCTGCTGCGGCTGCGGGACAAGGGCAACACCGTGCTCGTCGTGGAGCACAAGCCGGAGACGATCTCCATCGCCGACCACGTCGTCGACCTCGGGCCCGGTGCCGGTACGGGCGGCGGCACCGTCTGCTTCGAGGGCACCGTCGAGGGGCTGCGGACCTCCGACACCGTCACCGGGCGCCACTTCGACGACCGGTCCGCGCTGAAGGAGAGCGTGCGCAAGCCGACCGGGGCGCTGGAGATCCGCGGCGCGAGCGCGCACAACCTGCGCGGGGTCGACGTCGACATCCCGCTCGGGGTGCTCACCGTCGTCACCGGTGTCGCCGGTTCCGGCAAGAGCTCGCTCGTGCACGGGTCGATGCCGGCCGACGCGGGCGTGGTGACGGTCGACCAGACCCCGATCCGCGGCTCGCGGCGCAGCAACCCCGCCACGTACACGGGGCTCCTCGACCCGATCCGCAAGGCGTTCGCGAAGGTCAACGGCGTGAAGCCGGCGCTGTTCAGCGCGAACTCCGAGGGCGCCTGTCCGACCTGCAACGGCGCGGGCGTGATCTACACCGACCTCGCGATGATGGCGGGCGTCGCCACCCCGTGCGAGGACTGCGAGGGCAGGCGCTACCAGGCGTCGGTCCTGGAGTACCGGCTCGGCGGCCGCGACATCAGCGAGGTCCTCGCGATGTCGGTGGACGAGGCGGAGGAGTTCTTCGGCGGCGGATCCGAATCCGGGAGCGGCTCCGGTGGCGGGAGCGGCTCCGGCTCGTCCGGCGAGGCGCACACCCCCGCCGCCCACAAGATCCTGCGGCGCCTCTCGGACGTCGGGCTCGGCTACCTCAGCCTCGGCCAGCCGCTCACCACGCTCTCCGGCGGCGAGCGGCAGCGGCTGAAGCTGGCGACGCACATGGGCGACAAGGGCGGCGTGTACGTCCTCGACGAGCCGACCACCGGACTCCACCTCGCCGACGTCGAGCAGCTGCTCGGCCTCCTGGACCGGCTCGTCGACTCGGGCAAGTCGGTCATCGTCGTCGAGCACCACCAGGCGGTCATGGCGCACGCCGACTGGATCATCGACCTCGGGCCCGGCGCGGGCCACGACGGCGGAAAGATCGTCTTCGAGGGCACGCCGGCCGACCTCGTCGCCTCCAGGACCACCCTCACGGGCGAGCACCTCGCGGCGTACGTGGGCGGCTGACCTGACCGCACGGCGCCCCGGGCAGCACGGTCGGCGATCACTGCCCGGGGCGCCGCGCCGTGGGTACTGTGGGCTTCGTGCCCCGTGTACCTCTCTCCGACCTCGTCCGACTGCGCCAGGCCCGCGACCGGATGGACCGCGACTACGCGCAGCCGCTGGACGTCCCGGCGCTGGCGCGGGGCGCCCTCATGTCGGCGGGCCACTTCTCGCGCAGCTTCCGCGCGGCCTACGGCGAGACGCCGTACAGCTACCTCATGACCCGCCGCATCGAGCGGGCGAAGGCGCTGCTGCGGCGCGGCGACCTCAGCGTCACCGAGGTCTGTTTCGAGGTGGGATGTACGTCGCTGGGCTCGTTCAGCTCGCGCTTCACGGAGCTCGTCGGCGAGAGTCCGAGCGCCTACCGGGCCCGCGACCACGGCGACATCTCCGCCGTCACGCCCTGCATCGCGAAACTCCGCACCCGACCGGTCAGGAACGGAGAAGCGAAGCCCGACGAGAGTCCCTAGCGTGGCTCACATGAACATCGAACTCGCACAGTGCTTCATCGCCGTCGACGACCACGACAAGGCTCTCGCCTTCTACCGCGACGTACTCGGTTTCGAGGTGCGCAACGACGTCGGTTTCGAGGGGATGCGGTGGGTGACCGTCGCGTCGCCGTCGCAGCCGGACGTCGAGATCGTCCTCGAACCGCCGCTCGCGGACCCGAACGCCCCGGAGGCCGACCGGCTCGCGGTCTCCGAGCTCATGGCCAAGGGCATGCTCCGCGGCGTCAACTTCCGCACCGACGACTGCGACGCCGCCTTCGAACGGATCCGTGCCGCGGGCGGCGAGGTCCTCCAGGAGCCGATGGACCAGCCGTACGGGGTGCGGGACTGCGCGTTCCGCGACCCGGCCGGGAACATGCTGCGCTTCAACCAGTCGCGTACGGCCGCCAAGTAGGCGGTTGACCTTCACCTTGGGGGAAGCCACAGCATCGGTGGGGCCGGGCGAAACCGCCCGGACGAGGAAGGGGGGCGGGCCGGCATGGGCACGGACACGGACACGGACACGGACACGGGGATGCTGACCATCGGGGCGTTCGCGAAGGCGTCCCGGCTGTCGCCGAAGGCACTGCGCCTCTACGACGAGCTCGGTCTGCTGCGCCCGGCCCGCGTCGACCCCGTGACCGGGTACCGCCTGTACGCCCCGGACCAGCTCGACCGGGCCCGGCTCGTCGCCTGGCTCCGTCGCCTGGGCATGCCGCTCGCCCGCATCCAGCACGTCTGCGCGCTGGACGCGGGTGCGGGCGCCGGCGCCGGTGCGGCGGCCCAGGAGGTACGGGCGTACTGGGCACAGGTCGAGGCCGAGACCGCCGCCCGGCGGGACCTGGCCGCCTTCCTCGTCGACCAGCTGTCCTGGAAGGACCCCGCCTTGTCCCACGAGACGTCCCACATCACGTCCCACAACGCGTCCCACAACGCGTCCCCTGCCACGTCCCCCGCCACCAAGCCCCTGGGCATCCGTTACGCCGCGCTGTCCGACACCGGCCTCGTCCGGGAGAGCAACCAGGACACCGCGTACGCCGGTTCCCGGCTGCTCGCCGTCGCCGACGGGTTCGGCCGCCGCGGGGCGCCCGCGAGCGCCGCGGCCGTCGACACGCTCAAGCGCCTGGAGACCGAGACCATCCCCGCCGGGGACCTCCTCAACGTCCTGGAAGACACCATCGAGCAGGTCCAGCGGGCCGTGGACGGTGTCACCGGTCCCCCGCAGGAGGAGGACGAGGACGGTACGACCCTCACCGCGATGCTCTGGACCGGCTCGCGGCTCGCCCTCGTCCACATCGGCGACTCCCGCGCCTGCCTCCTGCGCGACGGGGAGTTCTTCAGGATCACGCACGACCACACGCTGGTGCAGTCCCTGCTCGACGAGGGGCGCATCACGCCGGAGGAGGCCTCCTCCCACCCCCAGCGTTCGCTGCTGCTGCGGGCCCTCGCCCAGGGCGGCGACGCCACCCCCGACCTGCGTCTGCACGACGCCCGTCCCGGGGACCGCTACCTGCTCTGCTCCGACGGCCTGTCCACGGTCGTCCCCGACGCGGAGGTGCGGCGGGTCCTCACCACGGTCGAGGACCCCGACGACGCCGTACGCGCGCTCGTCGGCCTGGCCAACGCAATGGGCGGTCCGGACAACGTCAGCTGCGTGGTCGCCGACGTGGTGGAGCTGTAGCCACTCAAAAGCTGGAGTCGTAGCCACTTAAAAGTGGGTACTTGGCACCACCGGGTTCACCGGCGAACCTGGTGGTGCGGCGGCTCACCCGAGCCGCCGGAAAAGGCGAGGGAAGGGGTGACGGTCAATCAAGAGGCTTACTACGCCCGGCTGTTCATCGCCGCCGCCGCACCGGGCTTCTCCTCCGCCAGCCTGTCCAGGCGCCGGTGGCCCCAGTCCGACAGCGGTGCCAGCGCCTCGCACAGGTCGCGGCCGAACTCCGTGAGGGAGTAGACGGTCTTCAACGGCCGTACGTCGTACACCTCCCGGTGCACGAGACCGTCCGCCTCCATCTCGCGCAGCGCCTGCGTCAGCACCTTCTCCGTCAGCCCCGGCAGCAGCCGGAGGATCTCGCCGGGGCGGTGCGGCCCACTCTCCAGGGGCCAGAGCAGCGCCGTCTTCCACTTGCCGTCGATCACCGCGATCGCGGCGGTCACCCCGCACACGTTCGGGTCCTGAGCGCGGCTGCGCGTCACATTCGCCCCTTTCGTACACCTTTACCCGTACTCATACTCATATGAGAGTTGGAGAAGCATGTCCCCGCACAACGAACAGTCTGCCGTCACCGTCCTCGGACTGGGCCCGATGGGCCGCGCCCTGGCCGCCGCGTTCCTGGCCGCCGGGGTGCGGACCACCGTGTGGAACCGGACGCCGGGGCGGGACGACGCGCTGGTCGCGCAAGGCGCGGTGCGCGCCGGCACGGCGGAGGAGGCGGTGGCCACGAGTCCGCTGACCGTCGTCTGCGTCGTCAACTACGACGCGTCGGACGCCGTCCTGCGCCGCGACTCCGTCACCGACGCGCTCAAGGGCCGCACGGTCGTGAACCTGAGCGCCGACACCCCCGACCGGTCGAGATCCACCGCGGACTGGGCGGACCGGCACGGCGTCCGGTACCTGGACGGCGCGATCATGACGCCGACCCCGACCATCGGCACACCGGACGGCGTCTTCATCCACAGCGGTGACGCCGCGCTCTACGAGGAGCACCGCCCCGTCCTCGAGAAGCTGGGCGGCACCCACACCCACCTCGGCGAGGACATCGGGCGGGCGGCGGCGTACGACATCGCGCTGCTCGACATCTTCTGGACCGCGATGACCGGCTACATGCACGCCGTGGCGCTGGCGAAGGCGGAGGGCATCTCCGCGCGGGAGCTGGCGCCGTTCGCGAAGGGCGTCAGCTCGATCCTGCCGTCGCTCATGGACGAGTTGGCGGCGGAGGTGGACAACGGCACCTACTCCGGAGAGGGCAACCCGATCACGTCGGCCGCCTCGACCATGGCCCACGTCATCCACGCCTCCGAGGCGCACGGCATCGACGCGGGCGTCATGCGCGCCGCCGAGGGCCTGGTCCGCCGCGTCATCGACGAGGGCCACGGCTCGGAAGGGCCGACCAGGCTGGTGGAGCTGCTCGGCCGCGGCCGCTGAGTCAGGACCGGACGAGCGGCCGGTCCTCCGTCTCACGCAGGGTGGGGTAGTCCGTGTAGCCGGCTGCCCCGCCCACGTACATCTGCCCTGTGTCCCGTACGGCGTTCAGCGGCGCCCCGACCCGCATCCGCTCGACCAGGTCGGGGTTGGCGAGGAACGCGCGGCCCAGTGACACCAGGTCCGCACCGGCCGCGAGCAGCCGCTCGCCCGCTCGCCTGCCGCCGTCGGCGGGCAGCGGTCCGCCCCAGCCTAGGACCGGGTTGCCGATGAGCGTGCCCGGCCAGCTCGCGCGGATCCGCCGGAAGAGGGCGCTGTCGGGGTCGGCGAAGACCACGTGCAGGTAGGCGAGGTCGCCGATGTCCTTCAGGGCGTCGACGAGCACCGGGTAGATGTCCTCGGTGTCGCCCTCGTCGATGCCGTTGACGGTGATGCCGGGCGCGATGCGCACGCCGACCCGCTCGGCGCCGATCGCCTCGGCGACGGCCCGGACGACCTCGGCCACGAAGCGGACGCGGTGCGCGACCGGGCCGCCGTACGCGTCGGTGCGGTGGTTGGTGTTGCGGGCGAGGAACTGCTGGAGGAGGTAGCCGTTCGCGGCGTGCACCTCGACGCCGGCGAACCCCGCGTCGACGGCGCGGCGGGCGGCGGCCGCGAAGTCCGCGACGGTGTCGCGGATGTCCTCGACGGTCATCTCCCTCGGTACGACGGCGGGTTGGTGCCCGGTGGGCGTGTGGATGGTGTCCGGGAGCGGGACCGGCGAGGGCGCGACGGGCGTGAGCCCGCTGTTGTCCGGGTGCCCGACGCGGCCGCCGTGCTGGATCTGCAGGAACATCCGGCCGCCCGCGTCGCGCACCGCGTCGGTGACCCGCCGCCACCCCGCGACGTGCGCGTCGTCGTGGATCGCCGTGATGTTGGCGTACGTCTGCCCGACCGCGTTGGGAGTGGAGGCCTCCGCGATGATCAGCCCCGCGGAGGCTCTCTGCGCGTAATACGTGGCCATCACCGGCTCCGGGACACCGTCGGCGGAGGCCCGGTTGCGGGTCATCGGCGCCATGACGAGGCGGTTGGGGAGGCGGAGGCCGCCGAGGCGGGTGGGCTGGAGGAGCGGGGAGTTGCCGGTGGCGGTGGCGGTGATGGGCGTGGTCGTGGTCATGGTGTGCTCCCTGTCGCGTGGACTCGCCGCGTCACATGGACTCGCTGCGTCGTCCCGTCGGCTGCTGACAGGGACGACTCTGCTCCGGAGCGCTTCGGGACTCCTGACGGTCCGCTGACGGGACCCGGACACGACCCGGCCGGGACCCGGCCGGGACCCGAACGCATCACCCCAGCGAGGCGAGCACCGCGTCCACCGTCCGCCGCAGCACCGCCGCGTCCGCCCCGGCGCGGGAGCGGAGGTTCACCCCGTACGCGAGCAGGACGAGGGCCTCGGCGGAGTCCTCGACCGACACCCCCGGCCCCAACTGACCGGCCCGGCGCGCCGCTTCGAGCGCCGCCCGCATCGCGTCCCGCAGCCCTTCGTGATGGTCGTCCAAGAGGGCCCGGACCTCCGGGTCGGTCCGCTCCACCCCGGCATGGGCGTTGACCACCATGCACCCCCACCCCGCGTACGGGCCCTCGCAGCGCAGCTCGATGAGGGCCTCGAAGAAGTCCCGTACGCCGGGCAGCCCCCGGCCGTCCTCGGCGATGCTCCGGAACGCCCGGTGCGAGTGGTCGCGCAGGTACCGCCGCAGCGCGGCGACGTACAGCTCGCGCTTGCCGCCGAACGTGGCATACAGGCTCGAACGGTTGAGGCCCGTCGCCGTCGCCACCGCCTGGATCGACGTCGTCGCGGCGCCGTGCTGCCAGAAGAGCCGGACCACTCGGTCCAGCGCCTCGTCGGGGTCGAAGTGCTTGATGTCCGGCACGAGTTGGAGCCCCCGGCTTCCTCAGGATCCTCGGAGCCGCTTCTTGGAACGGCAATTCCAAGATAACCCTTGACGCCCTCCGCGCCCCTCGCCATCCTGAAGAAATCCTGAAACGGACGTTCCAAGTTCAGAGAGGGCCCTTCCGCCATGAGCCTCAAGGACGACCTGCTCGACCTCTACACGAACGGCCACCGCAGACTCCCCCCGGACGTCCTGGAGGTCATGGACCGGGCCGCGGCCGAACTCGCCGCGTCGGGTCTCGCCGAACGCGCGCTCACCGTCGGCGCCCCGGCCCCGCGCTTCACCCTCCCCTCGGCCACCGGCCAGGAGGTCTCCCTCGAAGCCCTGCTCGCCGAAGGTCCCGTGGTCCTGACCTTCTACCGCGGCGCCTGGTGCCCCTACTGCAACCTCGCGCTGCGCGCCCTCCAGCAGCATCAGGGCGACTTCGCCGCACGCGGCGCCCGCCTGGTGGCCGTCTCACCGCAGATCCCGGACGAGACGCTCTCCCTCACGGAGAAGGAACAGCTCGGCTTCGACGTCCTCAGCGACATCGGCTCCGACGTCGCCGAGCAGTACGGCGTCGCCTTCGACCTCTCCGACGAACTGGGCGCTCTGTACGACCGTTTGGGCTTCGACCTCGACCGGGTGAACGACGGTCACGCCCGCACCCTGCCGCTGCCCGCCACCTACGTCATCGACCGCTCGGGCACCGTCCGCTGGGCGTTCGTCGACACCGACTACACCGTGCGGGCGGAGCCGTCCGACATCCTGAACGCACTCGACGCACTCGACGCACTGGACGCGCCCGCCTGACCTTCCCCCGTGGCGCCGAACCACACCCCCCGCCCGCCCGAAGTGGCCCCGGCCCACCTCGTCACCCACGCCAAGACCCCGCAGGATGACGGCCTCCAACCCCCCTCCCGGAGGTACTCATGGCGTACCGGAAGACGCTGCGCACCCTGCTGGCCGTGGCCGCCGCCCTGCCCCTCGCGCTCGGCGGCGCGGGCGGCGCCACGGCCGCCGTTCCCTCCCCCACCCCCGGCGAACTCCGCCCGTACGACATCAGCTCGGCGTACGTGTCCGGCGTCTCGTCCGGCGGGTACCTCGCCGACCAGCTGCACGTGGCCCACTCCGCGGTCTTCGAGGGTGCCGGGATCTTCAGCGCCGGGGCCTACGACTGTGCTCAGGGCAGCGTCAACACCGCCCTGTACGCCTGCATGGACACGTTCATGCCGCGCAGGTCCCCGGCGCAGCTGGAGCAGCTGACCAGGGAGCGCGCCGCGGCCGGCCGCGTCGACCCCGTGGCGAACCTGTCCGGCGATCCGGTCTGGCTCTTCCACGGCGGCAGCGACCGGACCGTCGACCGCCCGGTCAACGACGATCTGGCCCGCTACCACCGGGACTTCGGCGCGAACGTCTCGTACGACACTTCTTCGGCCGCGGGCCACGCCTGGGTCTCCCCGCTCGGCCAGGTCCCCTGCGCCACCACCGCGTCCCCCTACCTCAACAACTGCGGCACCGACCCCCAACGCGCCATGCTCAGCCACCTCTTCGGCGCCCCGGTGGCCCCCGCCACCAGCGCACCCCTCGACGGCACCCTCACCCGCTTCGACCAGAACCGCCACGTGCCGGGCGGCAACGCGGCCGCCGTCAGCATGGGCAAGGACGGCTTCGCGTACGTACCGAAGGCCTGCGCCCCCGTGCCGGCCGGCGCGGACGGGCCGTGCCGCCTCATGGTCGCCCTGCACGGCTGCCAGCAGACGTACGGCCAGATCGGCGACACGTTCATGCGGCAGGCGCATCTGAACGAGTACGCCGACACCAACCGCATGATCGTCCTGTACCCGCAGGCCACCACGTCCCTCGACAACCCGCGCGGCTGCTGGAACTGGTGGGGCTACGGCGGCGACACCAAGTACGCCGAGAAGGGCGGCAAGCAGATCACCGCCATCATGAACATGGTCAGGCAGCTGGGCGATGCCTGATCAAGCGGCTGATCAAGCGGCTGATCAAGCTGCTGGGCGGCGGCTGAAGAACGACCGGCGGTAGTCCCCCGGCGACACCCCGACCTGCTTCAGGAAGTGGTGCCGGAGGTTGTTCGCCGTACCGAGGCCGCTCAGCTCGCCCACCTTCTCCACCGGCAGGTCCGTCGACTCCAGGAGGCTCTGGGCGCGGGCGAGGCGCTGGTTGAGCAGCCACTGGAGCGGTGTCGTGCCCGTGGCCGCGTGGAGCCAGCGGTAGAAGGTGCGCGGGCTCATCGCCGCCCGCCGCGCCAGGTCGTCGACGGTCAGCGGCCGGTCCAGGTGCGCGCGGGCCCATTCCAGTACGGGGCCGAGGCCCGCGTCGTCCGTCTCCGGCACCGACAGGTCGACGAACTGCGCCTGGCCGCCCGGGCGGTGGGCGGGCACGACCATCCGCCGGGCCAGCTGGTTGGCGACGTGTGCGCCGAGGTCGCGGCGGACCAGATGGAGGCAGAGGTCGAGGCCCGCGGTCAGGCCCGCGCTGGTCAGGACGTCACCGTCGTCCACGTAGAGGACGGAGTCGTCGACCGTGACCGCCGGGTGGCGGGCGGCCAGTTGGGCGGTGTGCATCCAGTGGGCGGTCGCCCTGCGGCCGTCCAGGAGGCCCGCCCCGGCGAGCGCGAACGCCCCGGTGCAGAGGGAGACCATCCGGGCGCCTCCCGCGTGCGCCGCGCGCAGGGCCTCGGTGAGACCGGCCGGCAACGGCGCCCCCTCCTCGACACAGGCGTCCGGCACCGAGGTGACGACCACGGTGTCGGCGCCTTCGAGGCCTTCGAGGCCGTACGGGGTGCGGAGGGCGAGCCCGAAGTCGCCGCCGCTGGCAGCACTTTCGCGCGTCGCGCACAGCCGCAGGTCGTACCAGTGGTCGGACAGGTCGGGCTGCGGCTTCCCGAACACGGTGAGCGGGATGCTCAGCTCGTACAGGTCCCAGGACGGGAACCCGATCTCGTCGGCCACGACCACGGCTACGGAACCAGCGCTCATTCCGGGAGCGTACGACGATCCGGCCCCCACGCGACCCCTGGCAGGAATTTGGTGTCCGCCGTCACTACTGTCACTGTCAGGACCGGCGCCGCCCTGCGAGCGTGATCCCCATGAACGCACAGAGCACAGACACCATCCCCACTCCCGCCCCCGTAACCGTCATAGGCCTCGGCAACATGGGTTCCGCCCTCGCCGCCGCCCTCCTGGACCGCGGTCACCCCACCACCGTCTGGAACCGCTCCCCGGAGAAGGCGAAGCCCCTGGCCGACCGCGGGGCGCACGTGGCCGCGACCCCGGCGGAGGCCGTCGCCGCCAGCAACCTCGTGCTGGCCTGCGTACTCGACTACGACGCCCTGCGCACCGTCCTCGACCCGACGGCCGACGCGGGCGGCCTCGCCGGGAAGTCCCTGGTCAACCTCACCTCGGGGTCGCCGGAGCAGGCCGACGCGATGGCCGGCTGGGCGGCCGCGCACGGCGCGGACTACCTCGACGGCGGCATCATGACGACGCCGCCGGGCGTCGGGAACCCCGAGATGATGTTCCTCTACAGCGGATCGGAGGCGGTCCTCACGTCCCACCGACCCGTCCTCGCCGCGCTCGGCGATCCGCTCTACCTGGGCGCGCGGCCGGGCCTCGCCTCGCTGTACGACTCCGCCCTGCTCGGCCTGATGTGGGCGACGTTCACCGGCTGGCTGCACGGCGCCGCCGTGGTGTCCGCCGACGGTCCTCCGGCCACGGACTTCACCCGGGTCGCCCTGCGCTGGCTGACCGGCGCCGTCTCCGGATTCATGACGACGTACGCGCCGCAGGTGGACGCCGGGCACTATCCGGGCGACGACGCCACCGTCGACGTACAGATCGCGACGATCGACCACCTCGTCCACGCCGCGCGGGCGCGGGGCGTCGACACGTCGCTGCCGGAGCTCCTGAAGGCGACGATGGAGCGCGCGGCGGCCGCGGGGCACGGACAGGACAGCTACGCGAGCGTCATCGAGGTGCTGCGGGCCCCCACCACCCCGTAACCGCCCCCACCACCCCGTAACCGCCCCCGCCACCCTTAGTAGTTGCCCCGTAGTCGCCCCGCCGCCCTGTAGCAGGCCCGTTACGCGGGTTCCTCTCCCGTGCCGGAGCGCGAGCGGTCAGGATGTACCGGAAGAGTCCGCTCACCGGCACCGGGGGGAGCCACCGATGAACCGTCCGCTGCGGCACATCGCCGTCTTCTGCGGAATCCTCACGCTCGCGCTGCTGCTGCGGGCGACGTGGGTGCAGTTCGCGCGGAACGACGAGCTGTCCAACCACGCCAGCAACCGCCGCGTGCAGATCGAGGCGTTCTCCCATCCCCGAGGCGACATCATCGTCGGCGGCAAGTCCATCACCGGTTCGAAGAAGACGTCGGGCACCGACTTCGCGTACAAGCGGACCTTCAAGGAGGGCCCTATGTACGCGCCGGTGACGGGTTACTTCTCGCAGGCGCAGGGCGGCACCTTCCTGGAGGGCGTCCACAACGGCATCCTCAGCGGCAACGACGACCGGCTCTTCATCAAGCGCACCCTCGACATGCTGACCGGCGAGAAGCAGCAGGGCGGCGACGTCGTCACGACCATCGACCCCGAGGCGCAGAAGGCCGCCTACAACGGTCTGGTGAACCTGAACGCCAAGGGTGCGGTGGTCGCGCTCGACCCCCGCACCGGCAAGGTGCTGGCCATGGCGAGCACCCCGTCGTACGACCCGTCGGTGTTCGCGGGCATCTCGTCCGAGGAGGGCAGGAAGTTCAAGGAGCTGGAGAAGCGGAAGGACAAGCCGCTCAGCAACCGCGCGCTGCGCGAGATCTACCCGCCCGGCTCCACCTTCAAGATCCTCACCGCGGCCGCAGCCCTCGAACACGGCGTGGTGACGGACATCGACAAGCGGACCGGCGCCGAGACCCCGTACAAACTCCCCCTGAGCTCCACCCGCATCGGCAACGACGTGCCCGACGCCAACTGCGACAAGGTGTCGATGAAGACCGGCATGCAGTGGTCCTGCAACAACGTCTTCCTCGACATCGCGCTCAAGGTCGGCAAGGACAGGATGCGCGAGACGGCGGAGAAGTTCGGGTTCAACGAAGAGCAGTTCATCCCCGTACGCGCGGTGGCCAGCAGCTATCCGGAGGAGCTCGACAAGCCGCAGACCGCGCTGACCGGCATGGGCCAGGGCAGCCTCACCAGCACGCCGCTGCAGATGGCGATGGTGACGGCGGGCCTCGCCAACGACGGCAAGGTCATGAAGCCCTACCTCGTCGAGGAGTTGCGCGGCCCCGACCTCTCGGCGATCGAGAAGGCGTCGCCCGACCCGCTGAACCAGGCCGTCTCCGAGAAGACCGCGAAGACGGTGCAGGAGATGATGGAGAACACCGTCGAGAACGGCACCGCGAACAAGGCGCGGATCGACGGCGTCACGGTCGGCGGCAAGACCGGCACGGCGCAGCACGGCACGGACGTCAACGACGAGCGCCCGTACGCATGGTTCGTCTCCTACGCCAAGAACAGCGAGGGCGAGTCGCCCGTCGCCGTCGCCGTGTTCGTCGACCCGTCCAACATGGACATCCCGCGCTCGGAGATCGCCGGCGGCAAGCTGGGCGCGCCGATCGCGAAGGCGGTCATGGAGGCGGTCCTGGACCGCTGAGCCGGCACCCGGGGATCACGCGTCCCAGGGCAGCGGCCTGCTGTGCAGTACGTCGAGCCGGGACACCGCCCGGGTCAGGACGACGTACAGCCGGTGCAGGCCGCGCGGTTCGGCCTCCGCGATGTCGGCGGGCTCGACGGCGACGACATGGTCGTACTCGAGACCCTTGGCGACGGAGGCGGGCAGCACGGTCACCCGCGCGCCCAGCTCGTCGGGGCCCGCGCTCCCGATGCCCGCCGCGTCCAGCGCGGCGCGCACCCGCCCGATGCGGCGGTCGGCGGCGATGACGCCGATGGTCCCCTCGCGCCCGAGCGCGGCCCGCACCGCCCCGACGACGCCGGCCTCCACCTCCGCCGCCTCACCGACCTGACGCACCCGCAACTCCCCGTCAGCGCGCAGCGACCGGGCGGGCGGCACGTCCACGCCGAGCCGCCCGAGCAGCTGGTTGGCGAGCCCGACGACGGCGCGCGGCACCCGGAACCCGGTGGTCAGCGGCGTGACCGTGGCGTCCGGCTTGCCCAGGTGGGCGAGGAGCTCGGGCCAACTGCGGGCCGCCCACGGGGTGGTGGCCTGCGCGAGGTCGCCGAGGACGGTCAGCGAGCCGAAACCGGCGCGGCGCGCGATGGCCCGGCACTCCATGGGCGACAGGTCCTGCGCCTCGTCGACGACGATGTGCCCGTACCCCGCGGGCCGTTCGAGCAGCCCCTCGATCTCGTCCATGAGCACCAGGTCGGCGGCGCTCCACTTCGCGGACTTGTACGAGCGCGGGGGCGCGGCCCACAGGATGGCCCGCTGCTCCGCGTCGTCGAGTACGCCGTCGGCCGCGGCGGCGAGCGCGCCGGCGTCACCGAGCAGCCCCGCAAGCACCTCGTCGGCCCGCACCTTGGGCCAGGCGGCGTCCACGAAGGCGCTGACGGGGCGGGCCCGGCCGATCTTCTGCAGCCAGGTGTTGTTCCGCGGCCCCGACCGCCGCTCGGCCTGCTCCTGAATCGCGCGGACGGCCCGGCTCCGCACGCGTTCGCGTCCGACCGCGTACGGCGGCTCCTCGCCCCGTACGTCCTCGATGATCCGCTCCAGCTCACCGAGCGGCACCCGCCAGCGGTACGAGCCGTCCGGCACCGCGAGGGCGTCCGCGGGCGGCGCGACGCGGGAGTACAGCGCGCGCCGCAGCACCTCGGCCATCCGGGCGTCGTGCTTCACGAGGGCGGCGGCCGGGTCGTCGTGGGCACGTACCGGATGCCGGGCGATCTCGTCCTCGACGGTGGACTGCCGTACGCCGGTCTCGCCGAGGGAGGGCAGCACCTCGGCGATGTAGCGCAGGAAGGTCCGGTTGGGCCCGAGGATGAGCAGCCCGGAGCGCTGGACGCGCTGGGGGTACGTGTAGAGCAGATACGCGGCACGGTGCAGCCCCACGGCGGTCTTGCCGGTGCCGGGCGCGCCCTGCACACAGACGGAGGCGGCGAGGTCACCGCGTACGAGGTCGTCCTGCTCGGGCTGGATGGTGGCGGCGATGTCGCGCATGGGCCCGACGCGGGGCCGCTCGATCTCCCCGGCGAGAATGCGGCTCTCTTCCCTGCTCCCGCCGCTCTCGCTCTCCCCCTCCCCCTCCCCCAGGTGCTCGTCCTCCATCCCGGTGAGGTCGGCGGAGTCGCCCTTGCTGCCGGGCGCCCAGCCGAACCGGCGGCGGACGGCGACGCCCTGCGGGTCACGGACGCCGGCCTGGTAGAAGGCGCGGGAGACGGGGGCGCGCCAGTCGACGACGAGGGGCGGGGCGGAGGGGTGCTCGGTGATGCGGAGCCGCCCGATGTAGTACCGCTGCCCGCGGTGATCTCCGGCTTCTTCCTCCTCCCGGCCGAAGTCCAGCCGCCCGAAGAAGAGCGGCGCCTCGGGAAGCTCGCGCATGGCTTTGGCGTGGCTTCGGAACTGATATCCGAGCACTTCGGCATCGGCCCCGGACGCGGACACGTCCGCCCCGCCGGCCACTTGTTCCTCTGCACCCTCGACCATGCCGGTGAGGGCGGCGCGGCAGGCGTCGTGGTAGCTGCGTTCTCTGGCGAGGGCATCGGATGTGAACGTCATGGACATCAGCGTAACCAATAACGTAACCGAGTAAAGTTTCTTACCGCGTCTCACTCCGGCTAGAGTGCTCCCATGCCCAGCGACAGCACAGCGACCGGCACCCGCCCCCCAGGCCTGCGCGAGCGCAAGAAGCAGCGCAGGTACGAGGCGATCTCCGAGACGGCGATCGCCCTCTTCCTGGAACGGGGCTTCGAGAAGGTCTCCGTCGCGGAGATCGCGGAGGCGGCCGACATCTCCAAGCCGACCCTGTTCCGGTACTTCGCGTCGAAGGAGGACGTGGTCCTGCACCGCTTCGCCGACCACGAGGACGAGGCGGCCCGCGTGGTCACCACCCGCGGCGAGGCCACGGCCCTCGACGCCTTGCACCACCACTTCCTCGCCGGCCTGGACCGCCACGACCCGGTCACCGGCCTCTGCGACTCCCCCGCCGTCCTGGCCTTCCACCGCCTCCTCTACGGCACCCCGTCCCTGGTCGCCCGCCTGTACGGCTACCAGGACCGCTCCGAACGGGCCCTCGCCGGCGCCCTCGCCACCGCCCACGGCGGCACCCCCCTGAAGGCCCGCCTCGCCGCCGCCCAGATCGTCGCCGTCCAACGCACCCTCGCCGAGGAGAACTGGCGCCGCATCGCGGCGGGCGAACCCGCGGCCGGGGTCCACCCGGAGGCGGTCACCTCCGCGAACGAGGCGTTCGGGCAGCTGCGGTCGGGCCTGGGGTGCTACGCGTGAGCGTCGGGCAGCGGTGAGGCGAGCCGCCACAGCGTGTCGAAGAGGTCCTGCCGCTGCGCGACCTTCTCGCGGCCCGCGGCGCCCGACTCGGCCCGCCAGTGGGTCAGGACCGCCTGATACCCCTTGAGATCCAGGATCTGCCGCTCCGGGGGCACGGGCGCCGACTCCTGCACCACCTTGTCGTAGATGCCGTCGAACAGCTCGTCACCGTTGATCAGGCAGAACTTCAGCAGCGGCGTGATGCACAGGACGCGGAACTGCACGTCCATCTCGGCCCGCCGGGACTCCCGCAGGCTGCGGGCGGCGACGCGGAACTCCCGGACGTTCCACCGGACCTTGTCCAGTTGGTACGCGCGGTACGCCGGGTCGTCCACCGCCCTGCCCTCCGCGTCCAGCGTCCCGGGAATCGCCATCGGCACGGTGAAGTCCGGCACGAGGATGCGGACCCGCACCTCGCGGCGCGCGCCCTCCTCCAGGGCTTCCAGGCTCCGGCTGACCGGGGACTGGACGGTCTCCCCCGTGTAGCCGATGGCGTCTATCCGGATCCGTCTGGCCCTTCTGCTCGCCAGCACCCGCTCGATGTGCTCGCGCAGGTCGGACGTGCGGATCTCGGAACCGGACTCCGGAAGCATCCTGCGGTTCAGCTCCCGCACCTCGGCGTAGAGCACGTACCCCACCAGGCTGAGGATGGCGCCGCCCAGGTAGGCCTTGCCCTCCAACGCGTCCCCCACCGGCTGCACGAACTGGGCGACCAGGCCGAGGAGGAACACGCCGAGCAGCAGCGCCTTGGTCACGGCGCTCTCCGCGTCCGCCCACCGGTCCCCGAACCGCTCACGCCCCGCACGAAGACCCCTCGCGGCCACCACGCCCCCTAGCGTCACGGGAATTGCACGGAGTGTTCTACAGAAGTAGCCCATGGTGCCCGTGCCCGGGCCGGTCAGGAAGAGCCCGGCCGAGCGGCCCCGCGCACCACTCGCGCAGGGCCTGCTCGGCCAGGGCCGCGTCGGGCACTTCGGTCAGCTTCAGGGGCTCGGCCGCCCGGCGCAGTGCCCGGCAGACCCGTGCGGCGGCGGCCGCGAAGTCGGCGCTGTCCGGTTCCTCCGGCAGCTCGGCCAGGTCGAGGGCGGCCCGCATGATGTCGGGGAAGACGGACTGGGCGTACTCGAAATCGAGGTAGACGGGCAGGTCGGCGACCATGCCTTCGGTCATCTCGGCGTGGCCCGCGAGACACATCGCCTCGGCCCAGAGCTCCTTCATCCGGGTCTGCTCGTCCTTCTCGTAGTCCATGCGCACCAGATGGGTGGCGAGATCGTGCAGCGGGTCGCCGTACATGGCCAGCTCCCAGTCGATGACGGCGATCCGCTTGCGGTCGACGACGACGTTGGCACGGTGCACGTCGGTGTGCAGGAGGCAGAAGGGGCGTGGCGTCAGGCGCGGGCGGTCAGGGTCGTCGCGGAAGGCCGTCATGGCGTCGGGTCGGACGCCCACGGCCGCGAAGAGGTCGGCGAACCGCCAGCGGTTGGGGCCGTGCACCCGGTCCTCGGTGAAGCCGATCAGCCAGTGGAGGAATGCCTGACTCTGCCGGGACTCCGGCCAGCCGGCGGGCCGCGGCGGCAGTTCGTCGTCAGGTACGGACGCCGTCCGGGCGAAGAACTCGGCGAAGGAGCGCAGCATCGGCTCCCCTACGGGCCCTTCCGGCTGCAGTTCGGAGAGCGCGCGGCCCGCCCGGTAGGAGTGCAGCGACCAGTCGCCGAAGTCCCGCAGACAGCGCGGCACCTCCTTGAGGTGGCGGCTCACCACCGCGAGGAGCTCCGGCTCGCTCTGCCAGATGCGGGGCACCACCTCCACGGTGTCGCGCGGCATCCGGCACTTGACCCGGGCCCGGAAGGGCATCGTGCGCAGCAGCAGGGCGAGCGACCAGCCGAGCGGCACGACGTAGTTGATGTTGTGGTGACCGGCCACGACCTGGCGGTCCGGGTGGTCACGGTGAGCGTCGGCGAGACGTCGGATCCACGACTCGCGGCGACCGCTCTTCGGCGCCTCGTGGGGAGTGCGAGGCGGGGGTGACGGCATGAGCGCTGAGGGTATCCCCTGCACGGAACCGTTCCTGCCACATGCCACATAGTGGACGTCGGCGTGGCGTCCGATCGCTCAGCCTGCCGCTTTACTGCGCCTTCCTGTCCCCCACGCTGTATACGACGCGGGAAAGCAGTTCGAGGGACTCGACCAGGTGTTCCGCGCCCGCCTCGCGCAGCAGCCCCGCCTTGCGTTCGTTGCGCGCGAAGCCGAGGAAGCGCACGCCCGCCGCCCGTGCCGCCACGTAGTCCGACGGCGCGTCGCCGATCATGAGGGTGGCGGCCGGGTCCGCCCCCATCGCACTCAGGGCGCGGTGCACGCAGTGCGGGTCGGGCTTGAGCAGGCTGAGGTTCTGGGTGCGGCCGTAGATGTGCGGGGCGAAGCACTCCAGCAGCCCGCGTGCGCCGAGGTAACTCTCCACCGCGCGGGGCGCGTTGTTGGTCGTCACGGCCAGCCGGGCGCCGACCGCCGTCCAGGTGCGGATCAGCCTGTCGGCGTACGCGGTGGGCCAGGCCGACGCCACGGCGTTCAGCTCCTGCCGGGTCAGCCACTCCTCCAGCTCGTCGACCAGGTCGCTCCGGGGGTGGCGCCGGTCCACGGCACGCAGGACGACGTAGGGATCGGCCAGCTGCCGCTCCTCCTCGGTGAGAAGGCCGTGCAGGCCCCTCCCCTCCAGCCACTGGACCAGTTCCTTCGCCACCAGCCCGGCCGAGTGGCCGGCGAAGAGGCGGCAGATGGGCCCGTCGAAATCGAAGAGCA
Source organism: Streptomyces sp. NPDC029674 (assembly GCF_044903205.1). Classification (NCBI taxonomy): domain Bacteria; kingdom Bacillati; phylum Actinomycetota; class Actinomycetes; order Kitasatosporales; family Streptomycetaceae; genus Streptomyces; species Streptomyces sp. NPDC029674. The sequence continues at coordinate 74,645 of NZ_JBJDPY010000003.1, read as the reverse complement.
CGAAGCGGGCGGGTCCGGTCAGGTCGCGGAGCGTTCCGAACTCTTCGTCGATCGTCTCGGACCGGGTCGCGTCGGGTTGCGTCGAATCAGGAGTCACCTAAGAGAGTGTCAGGTCCGATGTGATGGTTGCCCAGAGTGCGTCGAACCAGTTCTGCGACTCTTCGACGAACATCGCGTCCCGCGAGGCCGTCACGTCGTTCCCGAAGGCCTTCTCGAAGGAGAAGACGGGCGCCTTGACGCCCCCCACGTCGTAGAGGTCCACCACCTCGCTCGCGTCGCCGTCGGCCGTGTCCAGCTCCAGGGACTGCTTGTGGGGCGAGTAGAAGGCGAACAGCGCCTCCCTCCCGTTCAGCAGATAGATCTTGACCGGCGTGGTGAAGGGGAGCGCGCGGAACGTCACCCGGACGTCGATGCCGTGTGAGGACCGCAGGGCGCGGAGATTGTGCCGCAGCACCTGGCCCTGCGCGTTGCGCTGGGCGAGCCAGCGCCGGTGCAGCCGCTGCCGGTGCTCCGCGTCGGTCTCGATGGGCACCGGAAAGGCGAGCTGGATGTCGCTGCTCGGCAGCAGAATCCGTACGTCGATCGAATCCGGACGGATGCGGCCCTCGTGAATGAGGCGGAGCGGCTCGCCGATGGCGACCATCAGCGTCTCGGCGGTATAGGAGACCACGTCTATCCGGACGTGCGGCTCCGCGAACGCCTCCGCCAGCCGCGGGGCCAGCGCGACCATCGACGGCTGGGGCTCCCGGGCCGCGGGGGCCGGGCCCGCGTCCGCCACCCTCGGTGGGCTTCCCTTGCTGACGTTGGAGAGCAGGCCCTCTCCCTGGAGCAGCTTCATCGCCTGGCGGACGGCGCCGCGTTCGACGCCGAACTCGCCGGCCAGTTCGGCCTGGGTCGGCAGGCGGTCTCCCGCTTTCAGTTCGCCCGCCCGGATGCGGTCGCGGAGGGTGTCGGCGATGTCCTGGGGTGTGAGTCTTCTGCTGCCGTTCACTGCAACGTTCTCCTGGGTCACGACCAGACGATACAACTGACCGCCAAGTTTGGGGAGTTGAGGGGAAGTTGTTTATGGGGGCACGCCAAGTGGGGACAACCTAAGCAGAGTTGGTTGCCAACTCGCCCAAGATGGCAGAAGGAGGAACCACCATGCCAGCCATAGCCCTCCTCGCAGCCGTGGTCGCCGTCAGCGTCGAACAGCTCGTGCAGTGGAAGTACGGCCCCATGGGCATCGTCGGCCTCCTCCTGCTCACCATCGGCGTCAAGGCACGGAACCCGACGTGCAGCTCCATCGGCGCCGTCGTCCTCGCCCTGCTGGTGACGGCTCCGGCGAGCTGACCCGACCGACGGGGCCGCCCAGCACCCGACCTAGCCCGTCGCCAGGTGCAGGTCCTGACTGATCGTGTTCCAGAGGGCGTTGAACCACAGGTGGGACTGCTCCACGAACGTCGTGTCCCGCAGCCCGTCCCCCTCCTTGAACGGAAAGAGCATCGACTGCGTGCCCTGCGCGTCGTACATCTCCAGGGATTCCTGGCCGATCTCCTCGTCCCGCTTGGTGAGCGTGTAGTACGCGAAGAGCGCCTCGGAGCCGTTGATCAGGTACAGCTTCACCGGCGGCGTGAACGGGAGCGCGCGGAACTGCACCGATACGTCGATGCCGTGCGAGGACCGCAGCGCGAGGAGGTTGTGGCGCAGCACCTGGCCCTGCGCGTTGCGCTGGTCGAGCCAGCGCCGGTGGACCTGGTTGCCCTCGTGGCCGCCGCCGTCGACCGGCGCCGGGAAGGCGAGGTCGATGTCGCGGCTCGGCAGCAGCACCCGGACGTCGACCTTGGCCGGTTTCAGCTGCCCGGCGTGGATCTGCCGCAGCGGCTCGCCGATGGCCATGGTGAGGGAGATGGAGGTGAGGCAGAGCGCGTCTATCTCCACGTGCGGCACGTCGAAGGCGGCCGCTATGCGCGGGGCCAGGCCGACCATCGTGGGCTGCGGCCGCGCCTCGCCGGCTCCGGCCACGGTGCGCTCCGAGGCCTCCGCGACCGTGGCGGGGCTCCCCTTGGACACATTGGACAGCAGATGCTCACGGTGCAGGATGCGCAGCGCCTCCCGCACCGCACCACGCTCCACGCCGAACTCGTCGGCCAGCTCGGCCTGGGTCGGCATGCGCTGCCCCGGCCGCAGCGTCCCGGACCTGATCCGGTCGCGCAGCACGTCGGCAACCTCGCGGTGTGACCGCTGTGATCGCTTGCGCCCGTTGACTGCGGCGGGTTCGGTGCTCACAACCAAACAGTACAACTTCGCGCCATCTTACGGGAGTTGCAGGAAAGGTGGTTATGAGTCGACTCCCAGCGGAGATAAGTCAGTTGAAGTTGGTAGCCAACTTCGGCGACATGGTCCGGCCCTCCCGGGGTTGGCCACCAGCTCAACGGGGTTCGCCGCCCCGCTCCCGAAGGAGGGAACGCCATGCCACTCATCGCCCTCGTCGTCGCCGCCCTCGCCATCGGTTTCGAGCAGCTCATCCAGTGGAAGTACGGACCGCTCGGCATCGTCGCCTTCGTCCTGCTGACCATCGGCATCAAGGCGAAGAACACGAAGCTCAGCGGCATCGGCGCCGGACTCCTCGTCCTGCTCCTCGTCCAGTCGAGCTGACGTACCGGCGCCGGGCAGAGCCGGCGCCACACAGACCCGGCGGGCCGGGCTCCCATCCGGAGGGGAGCCGGGAGTCCGGTCAACCGTCAAGGGCTGAGCCCCGGTCCACCGCTACGGACGGACCGGGGCTCAGACGTGTCCACGGCGGCAGGCGCCGCGGCAGCGCAGCACCTCACGACAGCAAGTCGTCGACCTGCGCCTCGCCCACCCGGTACCGCCGCGCGATCTCCGCGCTGCACTCGTCCGTCGTCCGCTGGAGCCGCTGGCGGCGCCGGGACACCTGCTGCTCGTACCGCACGAGGCGGCCCATGGCCGCGTGCAGCTCGTCGTCCGTGCGCGCCGCCAGGTCGGAGAGCTCGACCTCCGCGAGCATCTCCGTGGCGAGGAGGCGGTACTCCTCGCCGTGCGGCGTGCCGAGCGTGACGTGCCGGGCCGAGGAGCGGTGGCGGGCCGGGGCGTCCCTGAGGATCTCCGCGAGCCGGTCCATGACCGTCGCCTCCGGCTCGGGCGCCTGCGCGTGCGGCTCCCCGCGGCGCGCGATCTCGGCCCGCAGGATGTCGATCCGCCCCTGAAGGAGCCGCCGCACATAGCTGAGGTCCGCCTCGTCCTGCTGGGCCGCCCTGCGCAGTTCGCGGAGCTCCGGCAGGCGCAGCCCGCCCAGGCCGTGCTCGGGCACGTCGGTCATCAGCCGGCCGCCGGTGCGCTGTGTGGGCGGACGCGGGACCTGCGCGCGCCGCAGCGAGATGCGGCCCGGCGACTGCCCGGTACTTGGTGTGCTCATCTGCCTCTACCCGTCCCCTCGACCGGTCGACGCGGTGCACCGCGTGTGAGCATCGTGCCACCCCGAGTACCCGCTATGTGAGCGAGTGCCCGGAATCGGCCCCAGATGGGGGGATCGGGGGCATGTTCCGGGCGCCGCGCCCGGCACGGGACGGGCACGGCATGATGGCCGTATGCGAGCAGTGGTGCAGAGGGTCGACGGCGCGAGCGTCGTCGTGGCGGGTGAGGACGGCCCCGAGACAGTGGGCGAGATCAGCGGCGAGGGCCTGTGCGTCCTGGTGGGCGTCACGCACGACGACACCAAGGAGAAGGCGGACCGGCTCGCCCGCAAGCTCTGGTCGCTGCGCATGCTGTCCGACGAGAGGTCGTGCAGCGACATCGACGCCCCGCTCCTGGTCATCAGCCAGTTCACGCTCTACGGAGACGCCCGCAAGGGCCGCCGCCCCACCTGGAACGCGGCGGCCCCCGGCGAGGTGGCCGAGCCCCTCGTCGACGAGGTGGTGTCGCGGCTGCGCGCCCTGGGGGCGACGGTGGCGACGGGCCGCTTCGGCGCGCAGATGCGGGTGGGCCTGACCAACGACGGCCCGTTCACGGTGCTCCTGGAGATGTGACCGCGGAGGCGGGGCCCGGACCCTACGGCTCGACCACGACCTCCTGTGCGGCGGCCGTGTCGCCCGCCACCAGCCCCGCGTCGACCGGCACGTTGCGCTTGATGAGGCCGAGCGCGATCGGCCCGAGCTCGTGGTGGCGTACGGCCGTGGTGATGAACCCCAGCTTCCGGCCCTCGGCGCCCTCGGTCGCGAGGTGCAGCGGGGTCCCCGGCACCGGCAGGTGGACCTCGCTGCCGTCCAGGTGCAGGAAGACGAGGCGGCGCGGCGGCTTGCCCAGGTTGTGGACGCGGGCGACCGTCTCCTGGCCGCGGTAGCAGCCCTTCTCCAGGTGTACCGCGGAGCCGATCCAGCCCAGCTCGTGCGGGATGGTGCGGTGGTCCGTCTCGAAGCCGAGGCGCGGCCGGTGGGCCTCCACCCGCAGCGCCTCGTACGCGAGGAGACCGGCCGCGGGGCCGTGGTCGGCGGCGAACGTCTCCAGGTCCGCGCGCGGCAGGAACAGGTCGCGGCCGTACGCGGTCTCGCGGACGGTGGCGCCCGCAGGGACCGCGGCGATGGAGCCGGCGGGCAGGTGGACGACGGCGATCTCGTCCGTGCGGTCGGCGACTTCGACGCGGTAGAAGAACTTCATGCTCTCCAGGTACGCGATGAGCGCGTCCTGCGTGCCGGGCTCGACGTGCGCCCAGGTGGTCTCGCCGTCGTCGACGAGGGAGAGGTGGTGCTCGATGTGGCCGTTGGCGGAGAGGATCAGCGCTTCGGTGGCCCGGCCCGCCGGCAGCTCGCTGACGTGCTGGGTGAGCAGCAGGTGCAGCCAGCTCAGCCGGTCGGAGCCGGTCACGGTGACCACACCGCGGTGCGAGAGGTCGACGAAACCGGTGCCGTCGGCGAGGGCGCGCTGCTCGCGGAACAGTTCGCCGTAGTGGGCGGCGACGCCTTCGTCCGCGCCCTCGGCGGGGACGGCGCCGGGCAGGGACAACAGAGGGCTCTTCATGTTCACAAAGAGTACGACCAGCCCGCGACCGGGCTTATTCCGTGTCCCGGCTATCCGTGTCCCGGCTGTCCGTGTCCCGGCACTTCTCGCACTGCCCGAAGATCGCGAAGTGCTTGAGGTCGGTGTCGAAGCCGAAGGTGTCCCGCAGCTTGGCGGTGAACTCCGCCGCGATCGCGGTGTCGGCCTCGATGACGTCCGTGCAGTCCCGGCAGACGAGGTGGATGTGGTGGTGCCGGTCCGCGAGGTGGTACGTCGGCGCGCCGTGCCCGAGGTGGGCGTGGCTGACCAGGCCGAGCTCCTCCAGGAGCTCCAGGGTGCGGTAGACCGTGGAGATGTTGACCCCCGACGCCGTCTTGCGCACTTCGCAGAGGATGTCGTCGGGGGTCGCGTGTTCGAGGGTGTCGACGGCTTCGAGGACAAGCTGACGCTGCGGCGTCAGCCGGTAGCCGCGCTGACGCAGGTCGCTCTTCCAGTCGGAGTCGGTACTCGTCACACCCGCAAGTCTAGGTCTACTTGAAGAAAGCGATGCCGTCGTCCGGCAGATCGCCGAGGTTGCGGGCCATCTCCGCGACCTCTTCGGGGGTGACGACCTTCTTCAGCTGGGCCGACATGTAGGGCCGCAGCGGCACCTCGGGGGTCTGCTTCTCGCCGACCCACATCAGGTCGCCCTTCACGTAGCCGTAGAGACGCTTGCCGCCGGTGTAGGGGCCGGAGGCGGCGGTGCGCGCGACGGCGTCGGTGGCCAGGTCGATCTGCGGCTTCTTGTCGGCCAGCTCGCCGTACCAGACCTCGACGACACCGTCGTCACGGACCATGACGACCTCGACCTTGCGGTCCTTGTCGATGCGCCAGAACCCGGACTCGGTCTCCAGGGGCTTCACCTTGTTGCCCTCGGAGTCGAGCACCCAGGTGTACGAGCGGTACTCGATGAAGTCCCGCCCGTCGTGCGTGAAGGAAACCTCCTGGCCGAAATTCGCCTTCTCGGCGCCGGGGAAGTCGGTGACGCCCGCGCCCGCCCAGTTGCCGAGGAGCCAGGCGAGGGGGACGAGGTCGGGGTTCAGGTCGGACGGAATCTCGATCATGGGAAGCTCAGTCGATCTGTGGAGGAGGAGGTGGCGGTGGCGGTCGTCAGCGCTGGCCCTGGTACAGCTTCTTCACGGTCAGACCCATGAAGGCGAGAACGCCGAGGCAGACGAGAACCAGCAGGACGGTGAAGAAGGCCTCAAGCACGGGGTGCTCCTCGGTGAGCGGTGGGGCAGGTATTCAGAGCCGCTACCACTGTAGTCGGGCGGCGCCCGTCCCTCTCTGTGAGGTCCCTCGGGACGTACGCTGGGTGTATGTACGCGCGAAGGCGCCGCCGCTACTTCGCCATGATGGGCACCTGCGTCGCCCTCTTCGTCCTGGCCTGGGGTGTCGTGCGGCTCTGGTCGGTTCCCGTGGCCGTCGGGATGTGCGTCGTGGCGATGGTGATCCCGCCGCTGGCCGCGATGACGGCGAACCGGCGCGGCCCCGATGACCGCTGGTGGGACGATCCCAGCGGGGACGCGAAGTCCGACGAGTGGTGGGACGAGCTGGACGGCAGACGCAGACGACAGGGGTAGCCGAAGGGCCGCACCCCGTTCCAGTGGCGTCCAACCCCCTGGGGTGCGGCCCTTCAGCCGTTCTCGGTGCGGTGTGCGGACCGCGGCGCGATCAGACCGCGATCGCGACCTCCGCCAGACCGCCCGTCTGGGCGACGACCGTACGGTCCGCGGTGCCGCCGGGGATCAGCGCCCGGACGGTCCACGTGCCCTCGGCGGCGTAGAAGCGGAACTGTCCGGTGGCCGAGGTGGGGACCTCGGCGGTGAACTCGCCGGTCGAGTCGAGCAGGCGCACGTAACCGGTGACGGGCTCGCCGTCGCGGGTCACCTGACCCTGGATCGTCGTCTCACCGGGCTTGATCGTCGAAGCGTCGGGGCCGCCGGCCTTTGCTCCACACATGGGTACTCCTGAGGGGGAAGAGAGGTCGGGGGTCTTACTTGTTGGCGCCGAGCTCGATCGGCACGCCGACGAGCGAGCCGTACTCGGTCCAGGAGCCGTCGTAGTTCTTGACGTTGGTCTGGCCGAGCAGCTCGTGCAGGACGAACCAGGTCAGGGCCGAACGCTCACCGATGCGGCAGTAGGCGATGGTGTCCTTGGAGAGGTCGACCTGCTCGTCCTCGTAGAGGGCCTTGAGCTCGTCGTCGGACTTGAAGGTGCCGTCGTCGTTGGCGTTCTTCGACCAGGGGATGTTGCGGGCGCTCGGCACGTGGCCGGGGCGCTGCGACTGCTCCTGCGGGAGGTGGGCCGGGGCGAGCAGCTTGCCGCTGAACTCGTCGGGCGAGCGCACGTCGACGAGGTTCTGGGAGCCGATGGCCGCCACGACGTCGTCGCGGAAGGCACGGATCGAGGTGTCCTGCGGCTTGGCCTTGTACTCGGTGGCGGGCCGGTTCGGCACCTCGGCGCCGTCGACCAGGTCGCGGGAGTCGAGCTCCCACTTCTTGCGGCCGCCGTCGAGGAGCTTCACGTCCTGGTGGCCGTAGAGCTTGAAGTACCAGAAGGCGTACGACGCGAACCAGTTGTTGTTGCCGCCGTAGAGGACGACGGTGGAGTCGTTGGCGATGCCCTTCGCCGAGAGGAGCTTCTCGAAGCCCTCCTGGTCGATGAAGTCGCGGCGGACCGGGTCCTGGAGGTCCTTGGTCCAGTCGATGCGGATCGCGTTCTTGATGTGGTTCTTGTCGTACGCGGAGGTGTCCTCGTCGACCTCGACGATGACGACCTTCGGGTCGTCGATGTGGGCCTCGACCCAGTCGGCGTCTACCAGGACGTCGCTGCGGCTCATGCTTTTCTCCTCCGGGGCAGTTGCGGCGGTGCATAGGGGCGTGCGCGGTACGGGTGGTGCGGGGAGGCACGGCGCGTACGTACGGCACGGGGAGGCCCTGACGGATGACGTCAACAGGCCTGGGGGAATGCGGGAAACGGACGTCCCGCTAGAAGGTGCGACAGAGCATGGCGGCGACGCGGCACAGGTCCACTGCCCGCCGCTTCGTGAGGTCCGCCTGTCGTCGCATGCGTCCGATCGTAGGGACGCAGGGGCGGCCGTGTCACCGGTGCTCCGCATGCTGAGACACGATCGTCCACGATGTGGGAATGGTTGAAGCCCGCGGCCGCCCCGATGGGGCCGCGGGCTCCGTGTCGTCCCTCTCACATCCGCCGGGCGGACATCCGCGTCTCGTACTCTGGTCAGCCCGCCAGCCGCACCTGGGAGCCGGTCACGGACATGTCCACGCCGTCCGCTGCCGCCTCGACCTTCTCCAGCTTGATCCCGGCCGGCAGGTCGTCGATCTTCTGCTCGAAGTCGGTGACGTCGCGCACCATGCCTTCGGGGAGCGGGATGGAGACGCCGAGGACCTCGAGGTTCTTCGGGATCTCGTCGGCGTGCACCTTGATGTTGTCGCCCTCGACGCGGACCGAGCTGAGCACGTGGACGGGCTTCGGCAGCTTCGTGCCCCCCTTGCTGACCTCGACCTCCACCTTGATCTTGCCGTTGCCGCCGTCGGAGAGGCCGATGACCTTGCCGGTGGCGCCGAGCGGCAGCTCGACGGGCTCAGCCTTGCTGGCCTTCAGGAGCTCGTCGTACGAGACGCGGGCGGTGCCCGTGGCGGTCGCGGCGGTCGCCGAGCTGTAGTCGCCGGAGAACTTCACGCCCTTCATGTGGGCGGTGAGGTCGGCGATGCGGATGGCGTCCGAACCGGACTTGGCGTCGTAGTTCTTGATGCCGACCTCCACCTCGTCGAGCTCGCCGCCGGCGACCTGCGTCAGGAAGGGGAAGCCCTTGATGGAGACGTCCGGCGTCTCGCTCAGGCCCTCGCTGGTACGCATCTTCTCCGCCGCCTCGCCCTCGGCGAAGTTCACGGCGAGCCGGTCGGCCGCCACGAAGAGACCCCCGAGGACCACGACGACTATCAGAAGTATGCGTACGGCTCGCTTGCTCATGTCCGGTGTTCCCCCACTGGTCCCCCGCCTCGACTGTCGTTGCGGCGAGCCTAAAGGACAGGTCCCCGGCCGCAGAGATCGGCCGGGGACCTGTCGAACAGCTGTGACGATCAGCGCGCGGGTCAGCCGATGGCGCGGCCGAGGACGTAGACGGCCGGAGCGGCGGCCGCGAGGGGCAGCGCGACGCCCGCCGTCATGTGCACGAAGCGCGACGGATAGTCGTAACTGGCGACCCGGTGACCGATCAGCGCGCACACCCCGGCGCCGACGGCGAGCAGCGCGCCCTTGCTGCCGTAGTCCGTGGTCCCGCCGACGGCGACCCCGGCACCGGCGGCCGCGAGCAGGGCGACGGCCACGGAGGCGGGAGTGGGCAGCGGCAGCGCGCGGGCGAGGACCGCGACGGCGACGGCGATGCCGCCCACGGTCACGGCGTCGGAGGCGGCCGCGAGGTGCCCGGCCGCGACGATCGCGAGCGCGGCGGAGACGACGGTGGCCATCAGCCCGTACATCCGCTCGTCGGCACCGGCCCGGCTGCGCAGCTGCAGCACCAGCACGAGCAGCACCCACACGCCGAGGGTGCCGAGGATGGCGGCGGGCCCGTTCTCCTTGCCGACGCCGAGCAGCACGGCGTCCGCGACGACGCCGCCGAGGAAGGCGAGCGCGATGCCCTGCCGCGCGGGCCACATGCCGTTGAGCCGGAACCATCCGGCGGCGGTGACGGCCTGGAGCAGCACCAGCGGTACGAGCAGCGCGTACTGCCCGACGGCGGCGCCCGCGGCGAGCAGCAGACCGAGCACGGCGGTCAGCGCGGCGGGCTGCATCCCCGGCTCTATGATCGGCGACCGCCCCTCGGCGCGGGCCCGCTGGGCGTCGGTGATCCGGGGGTTGCCGGTGGTGGTGGCGGGGCCGTAGGAGGACGCTCCGGTGGCGGCCGCCACGGGCTCCGCCGGCGCCACGGGGGCCGGGGCCGGGGTGGGAGCGGGGGCCTGCGGCGGCAGGTACGCCGTCTCCGTCACGTCGACCGCGGCCACGGGCGGCTGCACCTGCGTCTCCCAGGTCTGCCCCTCCCACTGCTGGGTGTGCTGCTCCTGGCCGTACTGCTGCTGCGGGTCGGCGTAGTACTGCTGGGGCTGTACGTACTGCTGGGGCTGCGCGTACTGCTGCTGCGGGTCGGCGTACTGCTGGCCGTACTGCTGCTGCGGGTACGCCTGCTGCTCGGGGTACGGGTACGGGTACGGCTGCTGCTGGGCGGGGTACTGCTGCGGATACGGCTCGTATCCGTCGTACCCCTCGTATCCCTCGTGCCCCGCGTACCCCTCATTGGGCTGATCGGACATGGCGCTCATCCTCCTGCGAACGGCGGGAGCACCTCGACCGTGCCGCCCTCGGCCAGCCGTACGGTCTCATGCCCGCGGGTCCCGACGGGGGCTCCGTCGACCAGGAAGGAGCAGCGTTGCAGGACCCGGACGAGCTCGCCCGGGTGCCGCTCGCGGGCCGCGTCCAGCGCGTCGGCGAGCGTGACCGCGGCGTACGGCTCCTCGGCGACGCCCGCGGCCGCCTTGGCAGCGGCCCAGTAACGAATGGTGCCGTTCACCATGCGACTCCCCTTCCTCTCAGTCGGCGGTCGCCGATGTCTCCTCGGCGGTTGCCGACGTCCATGATGCCGTGGCCCAGGAGGCGATCCGTGCGACGAGCCCGTCCGTCGCCGCGTGCTCCGCGTGCCCCATGCCTTCTTCCAGCCACAGCTCGGCCCCGCCGGCGGCGGCCGCGGCGAGCATCCGCGGGTGGTCGAGCGGGAAGTACGGATCCCGGTCGCCGTGCACGACGAGCAGCGGCGTCGGCGCGATGAGGGGGACGGACTCGACCGGCGAAAGGGGGACGGGGTCCCACTCGTGCGGGTGGATTCTCGTCCGCAGCCCGAAGCGGCCGACGGCCCGCCCCGCGGGCCGGGTGACCACCCAGTGGAGCCGCCGCATCGGCGCCGTACCCCGGTAGAACCAGCGGGCCGGAGCACTCACGGCGACCACCGCGTCGGTGCGCGCTTCCGTGCGCCCCCTGTGCGACGCGGCGTGCCGCAGGACGACCGAGCCCCCCATCGAGAAGCCGACGGTCACCACGTGCGCGTAACCGAGGGACCGCGCCCACTCGACCGCGGCCGCCAGGTCGAGGACCTCGCGGTCGCCGACCGTGGAGTGCCCGCCGGAGCGGCCGTGCCCCCGGAAGGAGAAGGTGATCACGCCCGCACGCTGGGCGAACACGCCCGCGATCCGGCGCACGTGCGGGCGCGAGAGATCGCCGGTGAAGCCGTGCGCGACGACGATCGCGAGCTCTCCCTCGGGGTCGGGCCCGGGGTCGTGGGCGGCCTCGATGGCCACTCCGTCCTGTGTACGCAGCGTTGCGTACCGCTGAACGCGACGCTGCCGGCGCGTGATCGGAGGCACAGAAGATCGCGCGGTTTGACCTGCCGGACCGGAACTCATGTGGGCTATTCTGCTGGGCAGAGGATCCGGGCAGCGCAGCCCCCGGGTCCTTTTGTGCTTTCGGAGCCCCGGGCGCGGGCACCGGAGACGCGCAGATTTCAGTACGAAGCAGTGCCGTAAACGCCCCCAAGCTCAAAGGAGCAGGGGGGACCCCCTCCGCAGGGACCGAGGAGGAACCGACGTTATGGGCGAGCGAAACGTGCACGACAGTCAGACGACCCGGGCAGGTGGTCGGCGGTGAGCTCTCTGCTGCTCCTGACCAATGCCCTCCAGCCGTCGACGGAGGTGCTCCCCGCTCTCGGCCTGCTTCTCCACAATGTGCGCGTCGCCCCGGCGGAGGGGCCCGCTCTCGTCGACACCCCAGGTGCCGACGTCATCCTCATCGACGGGCGCCGCGACCTTCCACAGGTGCGCAGCCTCTGCCAGCTGCTCCGCTCCACGGGACCCGGCTGTCCGCTGGTCCTCGTCGTGACGGAGGGCGGCCTCGCGGCCGTCACCGCGGACTGGGGCATCGACGACGTGCTCCTCGACACGGCGGGCCCCGCCGAGGTCGAGGCCAGGCTGCGGCTCGCGATGGGCCGCCAGCAGATCACCTCCGACGACTCCCCGATGGAGATCCGCAACGGCGATCTCTCCGTGGACGAGGCGACGTACAGCGCGAAGCTGAAGGGCCGGGTCCTCGACCTGACCTTCAAGGAGTTCGAGCTGCTCAAGTATCTGGCGCAGCATCCGGGGCGGGTCTTCACGCGCGCCCAGCTGCTCCAGGAGGTGTGGGGCTACGACTACTTCGGCGGCACCCGGACGGTCGACGTGCACGTGCGGCGGCTGCGGGCGAAGCTCGGCGTCGAGCACGAGTCGCTGATCGGCACGGTCCGCAATGTCGGCTACCGCTTCGTCATCCCGGAGAAGGTCGAACGCGCGGCCGAGGCCGAGAAGGCGAAGTCCGCGAAGGCCGCTCCGAAGGAAGCTCCGAAGGAAGCTGCCGTACGCCCTGCCCAGCGGTAGTTCCATCCGCGTAGACTCCGCGCGTGGCCAAGGTGACTCGGGATGACGTGGCAAGACTTGCGGGTACTTCGACCGCGGTCGTCAGTTACGTCATCAACAACGGACCCCGGCCGGTCGCCCCGGCCACGCGCGAGCGGGTACTCGCCGCGATCAAGGAGCTGGGGTACCGGCCCGACAGGGTTGCCCAGGCCATGGCGTCGCGGCGCACCGACCTCATAGGCATGATCGTGCCGGACGCGCGGCAGCCCTTCTTCGCGGAGATGACGCACGCCGTCGAACAGGCCGCGTCCGAGCGCGGAAAGATGGTCCTCGTCGGCAACTCCGACTACGTGGAGGAGCGCGAGACCCACTATCTCCGCGCCTTCCTCGGCATGCGGGTCTCCGGCCTCATCCTCGTCAGCCACGGCCTGACCGACCAGGCCGCCGCCGAGATAGACGCGTGGGACGCCCGCGTGGTGCTCCTGCACGAGCGGCCCGAGGCCATCGACGACGTCGCGGTCGTCACGGACGACGTGGGCGGCGCGCAGCTCGCCACCCGCCATCTGCTCGAGCACGGCCACGAGTTCGTCGCCTGCCTCGGCGGCATGGCCGAGACCCCGACCGTCGGCGACCCCGTCTCCGACCACGTCGAGGGCTGGCGGCGCGCGATGCGGGAGGCCGGGCGCTCGGTGGAGGGGCGGCTCTTCGAGGCGCCGTACAACCGCTACGACGCGTACCAGGTCGGCCTGCGGCTCCTCGCGGGGCCCGACCGCCCCACCGCGATCTTCTGCTCCACGGACGACCAGGCCATCGGCATCCTGCGGGCCGCGCGGGAGCTGCGCATCGACGTGCCGGGCGAGCTGGCCGTCGCCGGCTTCGACGACGTCAAGGAGGCGGGCCTCACGGATCCGCCGCTGACGACGGTGGCCTCGGACCGGCCCGCGATGGCCCGCGCCGCGGTGGACCTCGTCCTGGACGACGGTCTCCGGGTCGCGGGGTCGCGGCGGGAGCGGCTGAAGCTGTTCCCGTCCCGGCTGGTCGTGCGGCAGTCCTGCGGCTGCAAGTAGCCGCCCAGCCGGCCCTCGGCGTGTCTTTATAACGGGCATACGCACTTCTGCCGGGCTTCTCAGGACGTACTCAGGCAGCTCTCATCTGCGGCCGCCAATCTCAGTGTCATGACCGAGACCTTCCGCCACAGCGGCGAGTACCCCCAGCAGCAGTCGTCAGCGCCTGTGCACCACGGCGGTACGCGGGGCGCCTTTCCGCCTCCGCCCGCCCACGCGCCGGAAGCACCTCAGGCGCCCGCCCCGCGGCGCCGCCGCGCCAGGGGCCCCGCGGCCCTGCTCGCAGCCGTCGCGGTCGCGGCGGCCGTGATCGGCGGCGGCACCGCGTACGGCGTGCAGACGCTCACCGACAGGGACGGCGGCACGACCGCCGCCAGTACGGACGTCGTGCCGACGAGCAAGAAGGGCACCGTCGCCGGAGTCGCCGAGGCGGTCAGCCCCAGCATCGTCGAGATCAGCGCCACGACGGGGCAGGGCAAGTCGACCGGCTCCGGCGTGATCACCACGAGCGGCGGCGAGATCATCACCAACAACCACGTCATCGCGGGCGCCTCGTCGATCAAGGTGCGGACGGACGACGGCAAGACGTACGACGCCGAGGTCGTCGGCACCGACAGCAAGAAGGACCTCGCGCTCATCCAGCTGAAGGACGCCTCCGGGCTCAAGCCCGCGTCCCTCGGCAGCTCCGAGAACGTCAAGGTCGGCGACGAGGTCGTCGCCATCGGCTCCCCCGAGGGCCTGACCGGCACCGTCACCAGCGGCATCGTCTCCGCGCTCGACCGCGACGTCACCGTCTCCACGGGCGACGGGCAGGAGCAGCCGCAGGACCCGCAGGGCGGCTGGCCCTTCGAGTTCGACGGGCGGCAGTTCAACGGCGACACCGGTTCGTCGAAGACCACGTACAAGGCGCTGCAGACCGACGCCTCGCTCAACCCCGGCAACTCCGGCGGCGCCCTCATCGACATGAACGGCAACATCATCGGCATCAACTCGGCGATGTACTCGCCCAGTTCGTCCGGCCAGGGCACCGGCGAGTCCGCCTCCGGCAGCGTCGGCCTCGGCTTCGCCATTCCGATCGACACGGTCAAGGACGACCTGGGCAAGCTGCGGTCCGGATCGAAGACGTGACGGCAGCCGCACCGCGTCCCCGCGTGCGAGGCTGATACCGGTATTAGCTGATACCGGCAGTACCGGCCCCGTTCCGCCCCTTACCCGAGGAAGTCCGAAGCCCATGAGCCCCGCCGAAGGCGACCGCACCGGTGACCGCGAGCAGCTGCGCATCCTGATCGTGGACGACGAACCCGCCGTGCGGGAGGCGCTGCGGCGCAGTCTCGCCTTCGAGGGGTACGGCACCGAGGTCGCCGTCGACGGCGCCGACGCGCTGGAGAAGGCGGCGGTGTACCGCCCGGACCTCGTCGTCCTCGACATCCAGATGCCCCGCATGGACGGCCTGACCGCCGCGCGCAGGCTTCGCGCGACGGGCTCCCTGACGCCCATCCTGATGCTCACCGCGCGCGACACCGTCGGCGACCGCGTCACGGGCCTCGACGCGGGCGCCGACGACTACCTGGTCAAGCCGTTCGAGCTGGACGAGCTCTTCGCCCGCATCCGCGCGCTGCTGCGCCGCAGTTCGTACGCGGCCGGGGCCGGGCAGGCCGCCGAGGGCGACACGCTCGCCTTCGCCGACCTGCGGATGGATCTCGCGACGCGCGAGGTCACGCGGGGCGGGCGGACGGTCGAGCTGACCCGCACGGAGTTCACCCTCCTGGAGATGTTCCTCGCCCACCCGCGCCAGGTCCTCACCCGCGAACAGATCCTCAAGGCGGTCTGGGGCTTCGACTTCGAGCCGTCGTCCAATTCGCTGGACGTGTATGTGATGTACCTGCGCCGCAAGACGGAGGCGGGCGGCGAACCGCGCCTCGTGCACACGGTGCGGGGTGTGGGGTACGTGTTGCGGGGCGGCGAGTGAACGGGGTGCTGCGGCGCTTTCGGGGGTTGCCTTTGCGCTCGCGCTTGGCGTTGCTGGTCACGGTGGCCGTGGCCCTCGCGGTGGCCGCGAGCGCGGTGGCGTGCTGGTTCGTCGTACGGAACGTATTGATCAGTTCGTTGGACGACGCGCTGAGCGAGGCCAAGATCCCCCCGGCGCAGGTCTCCGGCCGCGTCGGCGGGGACGGGCAGTGCTTGCGCACGATCATCAGTGGTGACTCCGACGACCCCGACATCTTCAAGGAGACCGTCCAGGTCGTCGACGCGAGTGGCGGGCACTGCGTCATCGTCGGCAAGCAGTCCCTCGACGTCACGTCGCACGACACGGCGGTCGCGCAGAGCGGCGCCGGGCACGCGTACCACGACGCCACCGCGTCCAACGGCGACAAGTACCGCGTCCTGACCTATCCGCTGGACGGCCGCCCGGGCCTGGCGATCTCCGTGGCCCGCCCCCTCAGCGAGGTCGACGACACCCTGAACAACCTGGTCCTGGTCCTGGTCTTCGTCGCCGGCATCGGCGTACTCGGCGCCGGCGCAGCCGGACTCTGGGTGGCCCGCACCGGGCTGCGCCCGGTCGACCGCCTCACCGACGCGGTCGAGCACGTCGCCCGCACAGAGGACCTCGACCTCCGCATCCCCGTCGAGGGCGACGACGAGATCGCCCGCCTCTCGGAGTCCTTCAACTCCATGACCGCCTCGCTGGCCTCCTCCCGCGACCTCCAGCAGCAGCTGATCGCCGACGCGGGCCACGAGCTGCGTACGCCGCTGACCTCCCTGCGGACCAACATCGAGCTGCTCGCCCGCAGCGAGGAGACGGGCCGGGCCATCCCGCCCGACGACCGCAAGGCGCTCCTCGCCTCGGTCACCGCGCAGATGACCGAACTGGCCGTCCTCATCGGCGACCTGCAAGAGCTGTCCCGTCCCGACACGGGGGTGGGCGGCGCCAAGGTGCAGGTCGTCGCCCTGCACGACGCCGTCAGGACGGCCATCGAACGGGCTCGCCTGCGCGGCCCCGAGCTGACGATCACCGCGGAGCTCGCGCCCTGGTACGTGCGGGTGGAGCCGCCCGCCCTGGAGCGGGCCATCGTCAACATCCTCGACAACGCGGTGAAGTTCAGCCCTCGGGGCGGCACGGTGGAGGTCACCCTCGACCGCGGCCGCCTGACAGTGCGGGACCACGGCCCGGGCATCGCTGAGGACGAACTCCCGCACGTGTTCGACCGGTTCTGGCGCTCTCCGTCCGCGCGCTCCCTGCCCGGCTCGGGCCTCGGCCTGTCCATCGTGGCCCGTACGGTGCGGCAGTCGGGCGGCGAGGTGGCGCTGACGGCGGCGGAGGGGGGCGGCACGGTGGCGACGGTGCAGTTGCCGGGGGCGGCGACACCGCCGCCGGAGACGCCGCTCACTTAAACGAGACGCAACGTCTTGCGGGACGGTCCAGGGCGCGCTACATTCACTCACGCAAGCACGAGACGAAACGTCTCGACTAGTTAGTCGCGCCCCTGCTCCCGACCGACGAGGACCTACTTGTACCCAGTCACAGCCCTCACCACAGCCCCCACCACAGCCGCCGTCCCCCAGCTCACCCTCACCGACCTCACCAAGCGCTACGAGGACCGTCTCGTCCTCGACCGGGTGTCGCTCACCGTCCGGCCCGGCGAGAAAGCGGGCGTCATCGGGGACAACGGAGCCGGCAAGTCCACGCTGCTGCGGCTGCTCGCCGGGCGGGAGGACCCCGACAACGGCACCCTCACCGTCGTCGCCCCCGGCGGCACCGGACACCTCTCCCAGACCCTCGACCTGCCGGACACGGCGACGGTCGGCGACGCGATCGACACCGCCCTGGCCGAACTGCGGTCCCTGGAGCGGCGGATCAGAACCGCCGAAGCGGCCCTGGAGGGCGCCGGCCCGGCCGCGTACGACCACTACGCCACCCTGGTCGCCGAGTTCGAGGCACGCGAGGGCCACGACGCCGACCGGCGCGTCGAGGTCACCCTGCGCCACCTCGGCGAGCGCGCGCCGCTGGACCGCGCGCGCCCGCTCGGCACCCTCTCCGGAGGCCAGCGCTCCCGCCTCGCCCTCGCCGGAACCCTCGCGTCCGCCCCCGAGCTCCTGCTCCTCGACGAGCCGACGAACGACCTCGACGACGAAGCCGTGCGCTGGCTGGAGGACCGGCTGCGCGCCCACCGCGGCACGCTGGTCGCCGTCACGCACGACAGGACGTTCCTCGACCGCGTCATGACGACGATCCTGGAGGTCGACGGCGACACGCGGACCGTGCGCCGTTACGGCAACGGATACGCCGGTTTCCTGACCGCCAAGGCCGCCGGACGCGCCCGTCACGAGCGGGAGTACGAGGAGTGGCGCGCCGAGGTCGCCCGGCAGTCCGCACTCGCCGAGTCCAACATCGGACTGCTCTCCGCGATCCCCCGCAAGGCACCCGCCGCGTTCAGCGGCGCCGGCGCCTTCCGTGCCAGGTCGCGGGCGCACGGCGCGATGAGCCGGATCCGCGGCGCGCGGGAGCGGCTGCACCGCCTCACCGAGAGGCCGGTTCCACCGCCTCCGCGCCCGCTGCGCTTCACCGCGCGGGTCGAGGGCGAGGCCACGGGCGTAACGGAACTGACCGACGTACGCGTGCCGGGACGTCTCACCATCGAGGGCACCCTGTCCATCGGCGCGGGCGAGCGGCTGCTCGTCACCGGGCCCAACGGCGCGGGCAAGTCGACGCTGCTGCGGCTCCTCGCCGGGGAGCTGACACCCGAGGCAGGCGAGATCCGCCGCCCCGCACGGGTGGGCCTGCTACGGCAGGACAACTCGCTCTGGCAGGAGGAGCGTTCCGCGCTCGCCCTCCTCGGCGAGGAGCGGCGCGCCGAGCTGCTGGCCCTGGGCCTCTTCCGGGAGGCGGACCTCGACCGCCCGGTGCGGGCCCTGTCGGTGGGCGTGCGCCGCCGGCTGGAACTGGCCGAGCTGGTCTCCCGCCCCCTGGACCTGCTGCTCCTGGACGAGCCGACGAACCATGTCTCCCCCGCCCTGGTGGAGGACCTGGAAGCGGCGCTCGCGAGCTACCGGGGCACGCTGGTGATCGTCAGCCACGACAGACGCCTGCGAGCGGCCTTGGAGACCAACGCCCGCCAACTCCCACTAGCAGGCGGGAGGTTGATGCCGCAGACCTGACGCCTAACGCCCGATCCCGATCCCGGACCCGGCGATCCGCACCCGGATGCCCTCCTTCTCCACCGTCACGTCGCGCAGCGCCATCGTCCCGGTGCCCGGCAGCTTCGGCAGCTGGAAGGCGAGGGTGAGGCGGTCGGCGAGTACGGGGCGGGTGAGCTGGGAGAGCCCGTTGAGGAGGGCGGGGTCGAGGCCCAGCTTCTTGAGGAGCTCGGGGTGGCCCATCGCGACGTCGATGAGGTTGAGGCCCATCACGTCGTTCACGAACTGCGGCGACCCGGTGAGCTCGTTGAGCTTGGCGTCGCTCTTCAGGGCGCCGCGGACCACGCTCTCCGGGACGCCGAGCCGCTCGACGATCGCCGGGACGGAGAGCAGCGCCTTCGCCTTGGCGGTCTCCTTCGCGACGCGGTCGGCGGAGCTCTTCGACAGGTGCAGGCCCTCCCTCTCGCGCGTACCCGGGCGGTAGGTCGCCAGGTCGCCGAGTTGCAGGCTCATGCCGCCGATGTCGGTGGAGATGCCGCGGTCGCCGTTGCGCTGGATGCGGGCGTCGGCGCGCACCTTCAGGTCGTGCCCCGCGACGGGCAGCGTGCCGCGCGCGAGGACCTTGTCGGTGCCGTGGCCGGTGAACGTGACCTGAGAGGCGCCGAGTTCGCGGTTGAGGTCCTCGAAGGAGAGCAGGACCTCGCCGTCCATCTGCCCGATGGAGGCGCCGGTGATGGAGGTGGGCCCGTCGCCTTCGATGGTCACGTCGGAGGCGGTGGCGGAGACCTTGGCGAGCGAGACCCGGTCGGCGGCGACGTCGGGGACGGTCACCTTCACCTTGTCCACGCGCTTGTCGAAGACCTGCGTGAGGAAGGGGAACCCTTCGATGTCGACCTCGGGCGCCGCGCTCAGGTTCATCTGGTCCTTGAGCTTCTCCGCGGCCTCGTGCTCGGCGTAGAGGAGTGCCCAGCGGTCGCCGAGCGCGAGGAACGCGGTGGCGACGAGGACGGCGACCAGGGCCTTAGCGGCGAGCGGCAGGCCGGCGAAGCGGTTGCGGCGCCGACGGCTGCGGCTGCCGCGCCGGTGGTTGGGCGGCGTCCAGGGGGTGTCCGCGTCGGGCCCGGCCTTGTCCTCCTGGAGGAACTCGTCCAGCGGATTCGGGGCGAGGGCGCCCAGTTCGTCGTACGGGTTGGCGTATGAGTGCTCGTCGAGTGGTGCTTCCGAAGGTCGCGTGGCTATGCGGTGGGGGGAACGCATCGAGTGATCTCACCATACGTTCACACCCCACCCCAAGCCTTACACCCGGTAAGAACCGATATCGTCCAGTTCTTTAACGCGCTGTTTTCACTTCACTACGTTTTCACTTCACCACGGTGATGCGGTTCGCCTTCGGCGGCGCGATCGGCTTGTCCGCCGAGGAGTTGGCGCTCAGATAGTCGTTGAACGCCTTCAGGTCGTCGGCCCCGACCAGCGGCTTCGCACCCTTGCCCAGCTCGGGGAGACCGTCGCCGCCGCCCGCGAGGAAGGAGTTGAGGGCGACGCGGTAGGTGGCGGCCGGATCGAGCGCCTTGCCGTTCAGCTTGATCGACTCCGCGACGACACGGTCCGCACCGCTCTTGGTCATGTCGAGGGTGTAGGTCAGCCCGTCCGAAACCTGCAGAATCTTCGGAGAAGCCTGATTCGCCCCGCTGACCTGCTGCTTCAACGCGGTGACGAGCTGCGCGCCGGTCAGGTCGACCAGATTGACGGTGTTGCTGAACGGCTGCACGGTGAAGGCCTCGCCGTACGTGACGACACCGTCGCCCTCACTGCCACTGGCCTTGAAGACGATGTCGGACCGGATACCGCCCGGATTCATCAGCGCCAGGTCGGCCTCGGGGTCGAGGGCCTTGGCGTGCGCGAGCTGCGCGTCGGCGATGAGGTCGCCGAGCGGGGACTCGGGGGTGGTGGCGCCGCGGCCCGGGATGTCGGCGGAGATGTATCCGACGGGCTTGTTGGCGACGGGCGCGGCGAGCTTGTCCCAGCGGGAGATGAGCGAGGTCATGTCGGGCGCCTTGGCCTGCTCACGGCTGACGACGTGGTTCGCGGACTTCACGCTCGTCCGCACGATGTCCTTGGTCTTGCGGTCGTACGTCAGCGTGGTGTCGGTGTAGAGCTTGCCGAACGACGACGCCGAGGTCACCATGCGGGGCTTGCCCGACGGGTCGGGGATCGTGCAGACGTACGCGGCGTGCGTGTGCCCGGTGACGAGCGCGTCGACCTTGGGCGTGATGCCCTTGGCTATGGTGCTGATCGGCCCGGATATCCCATCCCCCGCACCCGGCGAATCACAGTCGTAGTTGTACGCCTGACTCGCCGGGGCACCGCCCTCGTGAACAAGAGTCACGATGGACTTCACGCCCTGCTTGTCGAGGATCTTCGCGTACTTGTTGACGGTCTCGATCTCGTCGTGGAACTTCAGCCCCTTGATGCCGTCGGCGGAGACGATGTCGGGGGTCCCCTCCAAGGTCACCCCGATGAACCCGACCTTGACGCCCTTCTCCTTCCACACCCAGTAGGGCTTGAGGATGGGCTTGCCGGTCTTCTCATCCGTGACATTGGCGGCGAGATAGGGATACTCCGCCCCCTCGAACTCCTTCGGCTTCCCCTTGCGGTTCGTCTCGAAGCACCCCTCCTTGGGGTGGCAGCCACCGTTCTGCATCCGGGCCAGCTCCTTGGCCCCCTCGTCGAACTCGTGGTTGCCGACGCTGGTGACGTCCAGGTCGAGCTTGTTCATCGCCTCGACGGTGGGCTCGTCGTGGAAGAGCCCGGAGAGCAGCGGGCTGGCGCCGATGAGGTCGCCGGCGGCGGCGGTGACGCTGTAGGGCTTGCCCTTCCTGGCGGTACGCAACGACGTGGCGAGGTACTCGACCCCGCCCGCGTCGACCTTCTTCTCACTCCCGTCGGCCTGCTTCTCCGTGACCTGCCCCGAGGACCCGGCCGGCGGCTGCAGATTCCCGTGAAAGTCATTGAACGACAACAACTGCACGTCCACCGTGCGCTGCTTGCCGCCCTTGCGCGCGTCCGCCCCGTCCTGCCCCGCACTGGCGGGCAACGACGCGGCCAACGCCCCGACCGTGGCAAGCCCCGCCGCCACGGCAAGGACGCGAGTGGCACGGCGCCTGGGCCTTCGGTGCCGGTTCTTAGCTATGGCGGGCACGTGTTCCCCCGGGAGATGTGAGAAGAATGGGACCGTCCGGCAGCCTAGAGTCAACGCGCGTAGCGCAACAGAGGGTTGCGGGTTACAGCCTGGTTGCATGCCGGGGAATGGGGGGACCCGAGGGGGGGCGGACCGAGTGGCTTTCCGCCCGTCGGGCGCACAGATCCAGCCCGTCCGGCGCTTGAGGACGCGAGCGCGCAGCGCGATGCCTTGCCCACCCGCCGGCCGCAGGCGACGACGCACCGCAGGAACATCCAGCCCGTCCGGCGCTTGAGGACGAGCGCGGAGCGCGACAACCCACCCGCCTCCCGCAGGAGAAACCCCACAGCAAGCCAGGGATCGAGCCCGTCCGGCGCCTGAGGACGCGAGCGCGCAGCGCGAAGCCCACCCCCCAAAGGCGCCCCGCCAGAATACGCTCGGGGTATGACTGACGACCGCCCCGCCGAGGCCTCCCCCACCCCCCTCCGGAAGATCGACACCCTCACCGCCCTCACCCCGGCGCAGGCCGACGCCGTGCTCGGGCTGCTCGCCGAAGCCGCCCGTACGGACGGTCAGCAGGCGGTGTCCGAGCAGGGACGGCTGCAGCTCCGCGGCGGCGCCCGCGACGGCGTCCGGCATCTGCTGCTCACCGTCGAGGACCAGCTCGTCGGGTACGCGCAGCTGGAGGACACCGACCCCGTCGAGGCACCGGCCGCCGAGCTCGTCGTACACCCTTCGCGGCGCGGGCACGGGCACGGCAGGGCGCTCGGCACGGCGCTGCTGCACGAGTCGGGCCGGCGCCTGCGCGTGTGGGCGCACGGCGGACACTCCGCGGCCCGGCACCTCGCGCAGGTGCTCGGCCTCGCCCTGTTCCGCGAACTCCGCCAGATGCGCCGCCCGTTGACGGACGACTCGCACACGAGCGCCGGCCCGGGCGTGGCCGCGAACGTGACCCTGGACCTGTCCGAGCCCACCCTCCCCGAAGGCGTGTCCATCCGTACCTTCGTCCCCGGCCAGGACGACGCGGCCTGGCTCGCCGTGAACGCCGAGGCGTTCGCGCACCACCCCGAGCAGGGCTCCCTCACCCAGCGGGACCTGGATGACCGCAAGGCGCAGCCGTGGTTCGACCCGGCGGGCTTCTTTCTCGCGGTGCGCGAGAGCGACGGCGAACTGCTCGGTTTCCACTGGACGAAGGTGCACGCGGAGGAGCGCCTCGGCGAGGTGTACGTGCTGGGCGTACGGCCGGGCGCGCAGGGCGGCGGCCTCGGCAAGGCCCTGACCACGACGGGCCTGCGCCACCTCGCGCGGCAGGGCCTGCCGACGGCGATGCTGTACGTGGACGCGGACAACAAGGCGGCCGTCAGTGTGTACGAGCGCCTCGGCTTCGTGACGTACGAGACGGACCTGATGTACCGCACGGAGTCCTGACCGACGCAGTTCTGGGTTCTGGGGCGGCGTCACTTGACGCCGCCCCCTTCTTGCACCACCCTTTCACTACTCAATTAGTGAAAGGGTGGTGCAAGGCAGTGGTCGAATACCGCATCGACCGGCGCAGTGGCGTCGCCACCTACCTCCAGATCGTCCAGCAGACCCAACAGGCCCTGCGCCTCGGCCTGCTGGAGCCCGGCGACAAGCTGCCCACGGCCCGCGAGGTCGTCGAGGCCACCGCCATCAACCCGAACACCGTGCTGAAGGCCTACCGCGAGCTGGAGCGCGAGGGCCTGGTGGAGGCCCGCCGCGGCCTCGGCACGTTCGTCCGCCGGACGCTGGGCGGCGCGCCCGCCGACTCGCCGCTGCGGGGGGAGCTCGCCGAGTGGGCCGCGCGGGCCCGGGCGGCGGGCCTGGAGCGGGAGGACGTCGCGGCCCTGTTCACCGCCGTACTGGAAGAACACTTCACCGACCCGGAACCAGCGCACCGCACCGAAGAGCCGGCCCGGCAACGGGCGACCGAGGGGGACCCCGCATGACCGACACCGCCATAGAGGCGTCCGCACTGACCAAACGCTACGGGCGGCGCCACACCGCCCTGCGGGACTGCTCGTTCCGCCTGCCCACCGGACGCGTCTGCGCGGTCGTCGGCCCGAACGGCGCGGGCAAGTCGACCCTGCTCGCACTCGCCGCGGGCCTCGAACGCCCCACCGACGGCACGCTCACCGTCCTCGGCACCAGCCCCGCCGAGGCCCGCGCGCGCATCGCGTACGTCGCCCAGAGCAAGCCGCTCTACCCGCAGCTGACCGTCGCGGAGACGCTTCGGCTCGGCGCCGAACTCAACCCGGGGCGCTGGGACGCGGCCGTCGCCGAGCGCGTCGCGAGCGGCGGCGGTCTCGACCGGACCGCCCGCATCCGTACGCTCTCCGGCGGCCAGCGCACCCGCGTCGCGCTCGCCCTCGCCCTCGGCAAGCGCGCCGAACTCCTCCTCCTGGACGAGCCGATGGCCGACCTGGACCCGCTCGCCCGCCACCAGCTCATGGGCACGCTCATGGCGGAGGCCGCCGAACACGGCACGACGGTCGTCATGTCGTCGCACATCCTCGGCGAACTGGCCGACGCCTGCGACCACTTGCTGCTCGTCTCCGAGGGCGGCATCCGCCTCGGCGGCGGCATCGACGACCTCGTCACCGCGCACGCCCTGGTGACGGGCGTGCGACCCGCCACCGACCTCGCCCCGCACACCGTCGTCGAGTCCCGCGCCACCGGCCGCGGCCTGACCGCCCTGATCCGCCCCGAGGGCCCGGTCGGCGACGACTGGGACGTACAAGAGCCTTCCCTGGAGGAGCTGTTGCTCGCCCATCTTCGCGTCCCGGACGCCCCGGCGCTGCTCACGCCGGGTACGACCGCCGCCCCGTCGGCGGTGACCTCGTGACCGCGTTGACGACGACGCCCGCGAAGCCGCGGGACCGCCGCGCCGCCTTCACACTGCCTGGCGCGTACCGGGCGGTGCTGCTCCAGCACCGGATCTCCCTGTGGATCACGCTCGGGCTGTTCGCGCTCGCAGCCGCCGCGCTGATCGCCGACCGCCTCTGGGTCGCGCACGCGGCCGACGTCTTCGCGTCGACCGACTGCTCCATCAGTAATCACATGGGAGGGTGCGGCGGCCCGGTCCGCGGCTACCTGGACGCCGAGCTGCAGTTCAACAGAAACCTCGACTACATGGGGATGACGATCCTCGTGCTGCCCTGCCTGATCGGCGCCTTCGTCGCGGGCCCGCTCATCGCCAGGGACCTGGAGACGGGCACGTACAAGCTGGCGTGGACGCAGTCGCTCACGCCGGGTCGCTGGCTCGCCGCCCGGCTCACCCTGAGCGCCGCCGTCGTGGTCGCCGGGGTGAGCCTGCTCGCCGCCGTTCAACGCTGGGCGTGGACCACCGGTCCGGCGGCCGAGTACACCAGGGCCCCCTGGTACGAGCGGGCGATCTACGGCTCGGTGGGCCCGGTCGCCATCGCGTACGCCCTGCTCGGCCTCGCCGTCGGAGCGCTCAGCGCGGTCCTGCTGCGTCACACTCTGCGCGCGATGTCGGCCACCCTGGCCGTCATGATCGGCGCGGTCACCATGCTGCCGCTGGCCCGGCCCCACCTGTGGGCCACCGAGACGGTCACCTGGTCGCGCACCTACCCACCGGCCACGCCCGACTTCGCCTACCCGGCGGAACGGGGCATGCTCACCTCCGACGGGAGCCGGCTGCCGGAGACGCTGTGCTGGAAACCGGACCGGGAGCCCGACCCGTGCTACGCCGAGCACCAAGTCACCGGCTGGTACAGCGACTTCCACCCCTCGTCGCACTTCTGGCCCCTCCAGCTCGTGGAGACCGGCCTCGTCCTCGCCCTCGCGGCCGCCGCCACATACGCCGCCTTCCGCCTCCTCCGCCACCGCACGGCCTGAACCCCACGACCTGAACCCCACGGCCAGAACTGCACGGCCGGAACCACCCCCTCCCCGAAGACCCCCGCGCTGTAGACGCCCGGGGGTCTTCGGCCGATGTCCCGCACGTCATGTCGCCGTAACCGCTGATTCAGACAGGCTTGCGACGCTCGCTCAATGCAGCCCGCCGCGCCCGACCCAGTCCCGGAGAACGGGAGGCTCCGCCTCACTCCCGCACTCTCCGACGCGCCCATCGGCCTGCCCGCGCGGAACAATGGGACCATGAGCCAGCAGAACACGCAGGGACGAGTGCAGCACGCCCAGCCTTCCGTGGGTTCCATCGCCGCGCACCGGCCCGCCACCATCGCCGCCACCGTCTCCGACCTGGACCCGGACATCGACGCGGATCTTGACGCGTACGACGAGGACGCCGCGGTCGGCCACGACGGCGCCGAGCTGCCGCAGGGGCGATTCCTGGACCGGGAGCGCAGCTGGCTCGCCTTCAACGAAAGAGTGCTTGAGCTCGCCGAGGACCCCCACACACCCCTCCTCGAACGGGCGAATTTCCTGGCGATCTTCGCCTCGAACCTGGACGAGTTCTTCATGGTCCGCGTCGCAGGCCTGAAGCGCCGCATCGCGACCGGCGTCGCCACCCGTTCGGCCTCCGGCCTGCAGCCCCGCGAGGTCCTCGACCTCATCTGGAACCGCTCCCGCGAGCTCATGGCCCGGCACGCCGCCTGCTACCAGGACGACGTCGCGCCCGGCCTCGCCGAAGAGGGCATCCAGCTGGTGCGCTGGCACGAGCTGACCGAGAAGGAGCAGTCCCGGCTCTTCACCCTCTTCCGGCAGCAGATCTTCCCCGTCCTGACCCCGCTGGCCGTCGACCCCGCGCACCCCTTCCCGTACATCTCGGGGCTCTCGCTCAACCTCGCCGTGGTCGTCCGCAACCCGGTCTCCGGACACCAGCACTTCGCACGCGTGAAGGTCCCGCCACTGCTCTCCCGCTTCCTGGAGGCCTCCCCGCAGCGGTACGTCCCCATAGAGGACGTCATCGCCGCCCCCGCGCACCTCCAGGAGCTCTTCCCGGGCATGGAGATCCAGGAGCACCACATGTTCCGGCTCACCAGGAACGAGGACCTGGAGGTCGAGGAGGACGACGCCGAGAACCTGCTCCAGGCGCTGGAGAAGGAGCTCATGCGGCGCCGCTTCGGGCCGCCCGTGCGCCTTGAGGTCGAGGAGACCATCGCCCCGAACGTCCTCAGCCTGCTGGTGCGCGAGCTGAAGATCAGCGAGGCCGAGGTGTACCCGCTGCCGGGCCCGCTCGACCTCACCGGCCTCTTCAGCATCGCCAAGCTGGACCGGCCCGAGCTGAAGTACCCCAAGTTCGTGGCCGGCACCCACCGCGACCTCGCCGAGGTCGAGTCGGCGTCCGCCCCCGACATATTCGCGGCTCTTCGCGAACGTGACGTACTCCTGCACCACCCGTACGACTCGTTCTCCACGTCCGTGCAGGCCTTCCTGGAGCAGGCGGCGTCCGACCCCGACGTCCTCGCCATCAAGCAGACGCTGTACCGCACCTCGGGCGACTCCCCGATAGTGGACGCGCTGATCGACGCCGCCGAGTCCGGCAAGCAGGTCCTCGTCCTCGTCGAGATCAAGGCCCGCTTCGACGAGCAGGCCAACATCAAGTGGGCCCGCAAGCTGGAGGAGGCCGGCTGCCACGTGGTCTACGGCATCGTCGGCCTGAAGACCCACTGCAAGCTCTCCCTCGTCGTACGCCAGGAGGGCGAGACCCTCGTCCGCTACTCGCACGTGGGCACCGGCAACTACCACCCCAAGACCGCCCGCCTCTACGAGGACCTCGGCCTCCTCACCTCCAACGCGGAGGTCGGCGCGGACCTCTCCGACCTCTTCAACCGGCTCTCCGGCTACTCCCGCAGGGAGACCTACCGGCGCCTCCTCGTCGCCCCCAAGTCCCTGCGCGACGGCCTCGTCTCCCGCATCAGCAAGGAGACGCAGCACCACCGCGCCGGCCGTCCCGCCTACGTCCGCATCAAGGTCAACTCGATGGTCGACGAGGCCATCATCGACGCGCTCTACCGCGCGTCGCAGGCAGGCGTCGAGGTCGACGTGTGGGTGCGCGGCATCTGCGCGGTACGCCCCGGCGTGGGGGGCCTCTCGGAGAACATCCGGGTACGTTCCGTCCTCGGCCGCTTCCTGGAGCACTCCCGCGTCTTCGCCTTCGGCAACGGCGGCGAACCGGAGGTGTGGATCGGCAGCGCCGACATGATGCACCGCAATCTCGACCGCCGCATCGAGGCGCTGGTCCGCGTCCAGGACCCGGCGCACCGTGCGGCCCTCAGCCGGCTCCTGGAGACCGGCATGTCGGACACCACCGCCTCCTGGCACCTGGGCGCGGACGGCAACTGGACCCGCCACTCGGTGGACCCGGAAGGCCAGCCGCTGCGGAACGTGCAGGAGATGCTCATAGACGCCCGGAGGCGCCGGCGTGGCACAGCAACACCATGAGATGACGGGTACGAGTACGGGTACGGATACGGGTACGGGTGACGCGGGCGAGGTTCTCACGGCCTACTTGCAGGACCAGGCCACCGAGTTCCTCCGCTCGCTGCGGCTGCACCGCGAGTCCACGACGGACGCGCAGGGCGCGGAGGAGTCCCTGGAGGCGGCCTGCGCCCTGCGCCGCGCGGCGCGCCGCATCGGCGGCACCCTGCACACGTTCCACCCCCTCCTGGACCCGGACTGGGCGTCCTCCCTGCGCTCCGAACTGGCCTGGCTCTCCGGCACGCTGGCCCAGGAACACGCCTACGCCACCCGCCTGTACCGCCTCCTGGACGCCTTGCACCGCCTCTCGGGCCCGTCCCAACTCCCGCCCCCAGCGCCTCCGGTGGGCACGGCCCAAGCCGCTACAGCTACACCTGCGGCTGGCGCTACCGCCACCGCTGTGGGCAGGCGTTCCGCACGGCGATTGGGGCGTCCCCTGCTCGAGCGCAGCCGAGAGCTTGGGGAAGGGTGGGCACAGCCCCCGGTGCCGGGTGTCGTTGAAGTAGGCAATACCCCGCGTGGCCTGGCAGTGGGCGCAGCCAAGGCCGCCGCCCTCCTCGAGCGGCAACTCACCCTCGCCAGAACCCGAGCCCACTCCACAGCCCTGCAAGCCTTCGGCTCCTCCCGCTTCCACGCGGTGGCGGACAACGTGGCCGTACTGGCCAGCGAGGTCCCCCTGAACGGGACGGAGAGGCACGACCTCGCCCCCCTCGTGGAACAGGCGAAGACCGCCCTCGCCGAGGCGGTCACCACGCTCCCCCTGCACCAGGCGGGCCACCCCTACAACGCCGGCGCCCTCGTCCACGGCCTCGCGTCGGACACCGCCCCGGACGCCCAGGACGCCCCCTGGCTGAAGGTCCGCTCACTGCTGCGCCTGTACCGGTACGCCCAGGAAGTCACGGGCCCGCACGCGGAGCCCCGTATCGCGGACGCGAGCCACGCCCTGAACGTGCACCGCGAGGCGGCGTCCGCGGCGGCCGCGGCGGCACACGCGGCGCGCACCCCGCGGATCGCCCCGGCCACGGCGTACGCCCTGGGCGTGCTCCACGCCGACCAGCGCCACGAGGTCGAGGCGGCCCGTTTCGCGTTCCAGCAGGCGTGGCTGCGCGAGGAGGCGAGGACCCGGTGACGTACGAGGAGCTCGTCCGGGCGGCCGGCTGCGTCCTGTGGCGGCCCGCCCCGACCGCACCGCACGGGATCGAACTCGCCCTGGTCCACCGCCCCAAGTGGTCGGACTGGTCCCACCCGAAGGGCAAGCTGAAGCACGGGGAGACGGCGGCCGAAGCGGCCGTGCGGGAGGTGCTGGAAGAGACCGGCATGATGTGCGAACTCGGCACGGAACTCCCCACCGCTCACTACAGGGACGCGCAGGGCCGCCCCAAGGAGGTCCGCTACTGGGCCGCCGAGGCGACCGGCGGCCACTTCACGCCCGGTGACGAGGTCGACCGCATCCTCTGGCTCGACCCGGCGGCGGCCCGCGAGCGCGTCACCCAGGCAAAGGACAAGAGCTTGATCTCCACGTTCCTGCGTGACACGGGGCTTTGAGCAGAGCACGACTGAAGGGGCTGAAAGACTCCCGGACTCAAGAGTCCGAAGGGGTGCCCGACAGCCCCCGGACCGGAGATCCGGGGGCTGTCGGTCACGACTCGTCAGGGACAGGGAAGTCCGCAGGACGTCAGAGGGCAGAGGTCAGCAGGACTTCTTGTACGTGTACTCGCCGTAGTTGCCGCCCCAGCTCACGCAGCTCGCGTTGATCTTCACCGGTCCCGCGTACGTCGCGTACGGCCCCTGGTCGGCACGGCGGTCCCCCGGCACCGAGACCCAGGCGCCGACGCCGACCGTGTTGCCCACGGACGAACCGGTCTTGAACGTGACGACACAGGCGGTGGAGCCATTGCGCAGCAGGTAGACCCTGGCGTTCGGGCCCTCGCCCAGAGGGCTGGAGTCGCGCACGGTGAAGCCGCTGCCGCAGACGCTCGACGGAGTGGCCGCACTCGCCGTGCCGGCCAGGCCCAGCGTGGCACCCAGCGCCAGCGCCGTGCTCGCCACACCGGTGGTGATGACCTTGTACTTCGGCATCTTCTCCCACTTCCTCCACAGCGGTCGCTGTGGAGCCACCACGGAAGTGGCTCGCGGCATACGCGGCAGCAACCGGTTCTTGCGGAACCTTTAATGCCACCCCAACTACGCACGCCTCACTAGGAGTAATCTGTTCGGCACGCGTTGTGACCGACCTCTCACCAGGCCGCCCTCCGAGGTTCACCCCCCGTTCACTCATGCCCTTTGGCCACTTCACCTGTCCTGCCTAATTTCAGCCTTACAAGACGACGTAGCACCGCAAGACCGAAGAAGCGAAGAGAAAGACCTCGCACGCCGCCACCCCAAGGACGGCGGCTCCCGGAAGGAACTCCGAAAGTGAAGCTTCAGCGCAAGAACCGGCTCCGCGCCCTCTCCCTCGGCGCCCTCGCCGTCTCCGGCGCCCTGGCCCTCACGGCGTGCGGCTCCGACGACACGAGTGGCGGCGGCGGCGAGAAGACGAAGGCCAACGCCAACATCAAGTGTGATGACGCGAAGGGCCAGCTGCGGGCGTCCGGTTCGTCCGCGCAGAAGAACGCGATGGACGGCTGGGTCAAGCAGTACGCGGCGTCCTGCAAGGACGTGCAGATCAACTACAGGCCCGACGGTTCGGGCGCCGGCGTCACCGCGTTCCTGCAGGGCCAGACGGCGTTCGCCGGTTCCGACTCGGCGCTGAAGCCCGACGAGATCGAGAAGTCGAAGAAGGTCTGCACGAACAGCCAGGCCATCGACCTGCCGATGGTCGGCGGCCCGATCGCCGTCGCGTACAACGTTCCCGGCGTGGACAGCCTCACGCTCGACGCCAAGACGATGGCCGACATCTTCAACAACAAGATCAAGACCTGGAACGACAAGGCGATCGAGAAGCTGAACCCGAAGGCGAAGCTCCCGAAGACCAAGATCCAGGCCTTCCACCGCTCCGACGAGTCGGGCACCACGGACAACTTCACCAAGTACCTGAAGGCCGCGGCCCCCGCCGCCTGGCCCTACGAGCCCGGCAAGACCTGGGAGGCCAAGGGCGGCCAGTCGGCGTCCGGTTCCTCCGGCGTCGCCCAGCAGGTGAAGCAGACCACGGGCGCCATCACGTACATGGAGCTGTCCTACGCGGGCGACGGCGTCAAGACCGTCGACCTGGACACGGGCGCCGCCGAGCCGGTCAAGGCCACCGTCGAGAACGCCTCCAAGGCGATCGCCGAAGCCAAGGTCGTCGGCAAGGGCAAGGACCTCGCTCTCGACCTGGCGTACGACACCAAGGCCGAAGGCGCCTACCCGATCACCCTCGTCACGTACGAGATCGCGTGCGAGAAGGGCAACAAGGCCGAGACCCTCGCCGCCACCAAGTCCTTCCTGACCTACATCGCCAGCGAGGAAGGCCAGCAGACCCTCTCGGACAAGGGCTACGCGCCGATCCCCGACGAGATCGCCACCAAGGTCCGCGAGAACGTCGCGAACCTGAGCTGACCCAGAGTGCGGGCGGCCCCCGCGAGGGAGCCGCCCGCACCGTCCGGTGCACCGCCGCCAGGAGTACGGGCCGCCACGGTCCCTGACTCCGCAGACCGGAGAACCCCATGGACATACCCACGCAGAACGCGACTTCATCTCCTCCACCCCCCGCCCCGCACCCGGTCGAGCCGCTCGCGGCTCCGGGCAAGCGCAAAGAGCGCGGCACGTCCCGGCTCGGTGACCGCGTCTTCGTCGGCCTCTCCCGAGGCTCCGGCATCCTGCTCCTCGTGGTCATGGCCGCGATCGCGGCCTTCCTCGCGTACCGCACGGCCGTCGTCCTGCCGAAGAACGAGGGCAACTTCTTCACCACGTTCGCGTGGGACGCCAACACCACCCCGCCGGTCTTCGGCATCGCGGTCCTCGTCTTCGGCACGGTCGTCAGCTCGATCATCGCCATGGCGATAGCCGTCCCCGTCTCCGTCGGCATCGCGCTGTTCATCACGCACTACTCGCCGCGCAAGCTCGGCGGCCTCATCGCCTACGTGATCGACCTGCTGGCCGCCGTGCCGTCGATCGTCTACGGCCTGTGGGGCGCCCTGTTCCTCGTGCCGAACCTCACCGGGCTCTACACCTGGCTCGACACCTACCTCGGCTGGACCGGCATCTTCGAGTACCAGGGCGGCGCCGCGCGCTCCTTGATGACCGTCGGCATCCTGCTCGCCATCATGATCCTTCCGATCGTGACCAGCGTGAGCCGCGAGGTCTTCCGCCAGGCGCCGCAGATGCACCAGGAAGCCGCGCTCGCACTCGGCGCCACCCGCTGGGAAGTCATCCGCATGTCGGTCCTCCCCTTCGGCCGCTCCGGCGTCATCTCCGCCTCGATGCTGGGCCTCGGCCGCGCGCTCGGCGAGACGATCGCCGTCGCCACGGTGCTCTCCCCGACCTTCGCGATCAGCGCGAGCCTGCTCGACCCGGGCGGCGGCACGTTCGCCCAGAACATCGCCAGCAAGTTCAGCGAGGCATCGGACCAGGGCCGCGACGCCCTGATCGCCTCCGGCCTCGTCCTCTTCGCCATCACGCTCCTCGTCAACGGCGCGGCCCGCGCGATCATCGCCCGCCGCAAGGAGTACTCGGGGGCCAACGCATGAGCAACAACCTCGCCGCCACCAAGCCGGTGTCCACCCTGCAGGGCGCCCGCCTGCCCCGCTGGTCCCCCTGGGCCATCGCCCTCGGCTCCATCGCCGCATCGGTCGGCATCGGCCTCGGCGCCGGCCTGGACAGCCGCATCCAGTGGGGCCTCATCGCCGCCCTGCTCTTCGTCCTCGCCACGTACGTCCTCACCGCGAAGGTCGAGGGCGCGCGCCAGGCCAAGGACCGCCTCGCCACCTGCGTCGTCTGGGTCGCCTTCCTGCTCGCCGTCATCCCGCTGGCCTCGCTCATCTACGAGACGGTCAAGCGCGGCATCAAGGTCTTCGACGGCTACTTCCTCTCTCACTCCATGGGTGTGGTGAGCGACTCCGAGCCCGGCGGCGGTATCTACCACGCCATCCTCGGCACCCTGGAACAGGTCGGCATCGCGACGCTGATCTCCGTGCCGATCGGCCTGCTGACCGCGATCTACCTCGTCGAGTACGGCCGCGGCAGGCTCGCCAAGTCGGTGACGTTCTTCGTGGACGTCATGACGGGCATCCCGTCGATCGTCGCGGGCCTGTTCATCCTCAGCTTCTGGATCATCATCCTGAAGTTCGACTACTCCGGGTTCGCCGGCTCCCTGGCGCTGTCCATCCTGATGGTCCCGGTCGTCGTCCGCTCCACCGAGGAGATGCTGAAGCTCGTACCGAACGAGCTGCGGGAGGCGTCCCTCGCCCTCGGTGTCCCGAAGTGGCGCACGATCCTGAAGGTGGTCCTGCCCACCTCGCTCGGCGGCATCACCACGGGCGTGATGCTCGCGGTCGCCCGCATCGCCGGCGAGACGGCTCCGGTGCTGCTCCTCGTCTGGGGCAACCCGCTGATCAACACCGACCCGTTCGACGGCCCGCAGGCCTCGCTGCCGCTGTACATCTACCAGCAGTACGCGAACAGCGCCGGCTCCCAGGCCGCGTACGACCGCGCCTGGGCCGCGGCGCTCGCCCTGATCGCCTTCATCATGATCCTCAACCTGGGAGCCCGCGGCGTAGCCCGCTGGAAGGCCCCCAAGACGGGCCGCTGAGCGGCCATTCAGCGACCCTCTCGCACCAAAGACTCGAAAGAAGCAGTGATCCCCATGGCCAAGCGAATCGACGTATCGGGCCTGACCGCCTATTACGGCTCGCACAAGGCGATCGACGACATCTCCATGACCGTGGAGCCGCGCTCCGTGACGGCCTTCATCGGCCCGTCCGGCTGCGGCAAGTCCACGTTCCTGCGCACCCTGAACCGTATGCACGAGGTCACCCCCGGCGGCCGCGTCGAGGGCAAGGTGCTCCTGGACGACGAGGACCTCTACGGCGGCGGCGTGGACCCGGTGGCCGTGCGCCGCACGGTCGGCATGGTCTTCCAGCGCCCCAACCCGTTCCCCACGATGTCGATCTTCGACAACGTCGCGGCGGGCCTGAAGCTCAACGGCTCGTACAAGAAGAGCGAGCTGAACGACGTCGTCGAGAAGTCCCTCAAGGGCGCGAACCTCTGGAACGAGGTCAAGGACCGCCTCAACAAGCCCGGCTCGGGCCTCTCCGGCGGCCAGCAGCAGCGGCTCTGCATCGCGCGGGCCATCGCGGTCGAGCCCGACGTCCTCCTCATGGACGAGCCCTGCTCGGCCCTCGACCCGATCTCGACCCTCGCCATCGAGGACCTGATCGGCGAGCTGAAGGAGCGCTTCACGATCGTCATCGTGACGCACAACATGCAGCAGGCCGCCCGCGTCTCGGACCGCACGGCGTTCTTCAACCTCTCCGCGGTGGGCCAGCCCGGCAAGCTCATCGAGATCGACGACACGGAGCGGATCTTCTCCAACCCGTCGGTGCAGGCGACCGAGGACTACATCTCGGGCCGCTTCGGCTAGACCCCCGACTCCCCGCGGTGCTGCATGGCGGTGCCACCGCAGGGACAACAAGAGAGGCCCGCCCCCTGGCTCCCGGGGGGCGGGCCTTTCCTATGTGTTCCTCGGGGCTACAAGAACGCGAGATTCACGACCCAGAAACTGACCGCCGCGACCAGCGCCGCCGCCGGCATCGTGATGAACCAGCCCAGGATGATGTTCTTGGCGACACCCCACCGCACCGCGTTCACCCGCTTCGTCGCGCCGACGCCCATGATCGCGGACGTGATGACGTGCGTCGTCGAGATCGGCGCGTGGAACATGAACGCCGTGGTGAACATGATGCCCGCGCCGGTCGTCTCCGCGGCGAAGCCCTGCGGCGGGTCCAGCTCGATGATCTTGCGGCCGAGCGTACGCATGATGCGCCAGCCGCCCGCGTACGTACCGGCCGAGAGCATCAGCGCACAGGCGATCTTGACCCAGATCGGGATGGGCGCGTCCGCGCTCTGCACGTCGGAGATGACCAGGGCCATCACCACGATGCCCATCGTCTTCTGCGCGTCCTGCAGACCGTGACCGAGGGCCATGCCGGCCGCGGACACCGTCTGCGCGATGCGGAAGCCGCGCTTGGCCTTGTGCGGGTTGGACTTGCGGAACATCCACATGATCGCGCACATCACCAGGTATCCGGCGATGAGGCCGATCACCGGCGACAGGAACATCGGGATGACGATCTTGTCGAGCACCCCGGACCAGATGACGCCGATCCCGCCGGCGAGCGCCGCGCCGACCATGCCGCCGAACAGCGCGTGCGACGAGGAGGAGGGCAGTCCGAAGTACCAGGTGATGAGGTTCCACACGATCGCGCCGATCAGGGCGGCGAAGAGGATCCACATGCCCTTGTCGCCGTGCGGGGTCTCGATGATCCCCTCACTGACGGTCTTGGCGACCCCGCTGCCCATGAAGGCACCGGCGAGGTTCATCACCGCGGCCATGGCGAGCGCCGCGCGGGGCGTCAGCGCACGGGTGGAGACGGAGGTGGCGATGGCGTTCGCCGAGTCGTGAAAGCCGTTCGTATACGTGAAACCGAGCGCGACGCCGATCGTCACGATCAAAGCAAAGGTGTCCATGGCGAGGCCTCAGGACTCCTTGACCGCGATGGTCTCCACAGTGTTCGCCACGTGCTCGAAGGCGTCGGCGGCCTCTTCGAGGACGTCCACGATCTGCTTGAGCTTCAGCACCTCCATGGCGTCGTACTTGCCGTTGAAGAGCTGCGCGAGGAGCTTGCGGTGGATCTGGTCGGCCTGGTTCTCGAGGCGGTTGACCTCGATCCAGTACTCGGTGAGGTTCTCCATGGTCCGCAGGTTCGGCATGGCCTCGGCGGTGAGCTCGGCGGCCCGCGAAAGGACCTCGATCTGCTGCTCGACGCCCTTGGGGAGCTCCTCGACCTGGTAAAGGACGACCAGGTCGACGGCCTCCTCCATGAAGTCCATGATGTCGTCCAGGGACGACGCGAGGTTGTAGATGTCCTCGCGGTCGAACGGCGTGATGAACGAGGAGTTCAGCTGGTGGAAGATCGCATGCGTCGCGTCGTCTCCCGCGTGTTCCGCGGCCCGCATACGCTCTGCGATCTCGGCTCGCGCGGAAGAGTCCGCTCCGAGCAGTTCCATGAGGAGCTTCGAGCCCGTGACGATGTTGTCCGCGGATGCGGCGAACATGTCGTAGAAACTCGTCTCCCTCGGGGTCAGACGAAAGCGCACGTGGGGTCCTCGGGGTGCTCTGGATGCGGTCAGGCTGATGCTAGGCGCATCATCCGGCCACGGCTAACCGGCCGCCCCCCAGTGTCGCCCATCAGGCACAGTGATCAGCACACCCCCCGAGAATTCGGCTAACATATACCCACCGGGGGTATATGGATCAGGTATCTGGTTCCACGGACCAGGAGGAGGACGCGATGACGACCACCGAGGCGGCCGACACGGCCGTGCCGACCCCGGAGGCGCCCGAGGCGCCCTCCGACCACGAGCACGGAGTGCACGGCTACCACAAGCAGAAGGACGAGCACCTCAAGCGCCTGCGCCGCATCGAGGGCCAGATCCGCGGCCTGCAGCGCATGGTCGAGGAAGACGTCTACTGCATCGACATACTCACGCAGGTCTCCGCGAGCACGAAGGCGCTTCAGTCCTTCGCGCTCCAGCTCCTGGAGGAGCACCTGCGGCACTGCGTCGCCGACGCGGCGGTCAAGGGCGGCACGGAGATCGACGCGAAGGTCGAGGAGGCCACGAAGGCGATCGCGCGCATGATGCGTACGTAGCCGCTCCGGACCGTGCCCGTACGGGGCCCGCGCCTGGGCCCGAGCCGGGCGGGGCCCTCAGCGACGGTCGTCGCCGGGGGCCCTGCCGTCTCGCGCGTCCGCCACGTTCAGAACCTCGTCGATCCGGTCGAAGCTCAGACGCTCGGCCGCCGCGCTCGCCGCGATCATGAGTTCGCCGCACAGTTCGATCTCGGCGAGGGCGACGTGGTCCTGAACCGCCGTACCGCCACGCATCGGAGCCACGTTCATCACCTCTTCCTGACGCCGACTTCCCAGGGTAGGGAGCGGTCCACGCACCGCGCATGGCACGGACGGACCATTTCCACCAGCCGTACGCGACTACTGCCCGGCAATCTTCCCGGCGAAGATGTCCTTCTCGGCCGGAAGCCGCACCTTCACGGGCACCCCGAAGTCGTAGAGCAGTGTGGTCGATGCCACGTTCGCCTCGGCCACGGTGAACCGCTGGCGCAGCTTGCGCACCCGCCCGCGGTCGTCGAGATAGACGTCGAAGGGCACGCCCGCCTTGCTGAACCCTTTCGCCGCCGCGACGCCCAGCGCACCGCGCTGACCTGCGGAGGCGGCCTCGGCCGCCGCGCGCAGATCCGCGACGCCGCGGTAGTGCCGCACCTCGGTCCCCCCGACCCGCTCCTGCCCCACGAACCCCACCTTGTGCGCCCCGCGCAGCAGTTCCGCCGCCGCGAGGGGGTCCGTGGCGCCGCCGGTGACGAGGTTGCCGTCGGAGAGCGAACCTGTCTCGATCCGCACCCACTTGTCGGCGGGCACCCCGGCCCCGCGGTTCTTCATGTAGAGCGCGCCCGCGGTCATCAGCTCGGTGATGGGCCGGTGCTCGTCGGCTCCCGCGGGATCGGGCGGCAGCACCACCTCGAACCGGCCGAGCTGCCGCCGGAAGTCGTAGACGCCCTTGCCGCGGATGGTGACGCGCGTACCGCCGCTGGCCATCTCCATGGACGTGTTCGCCTTGGAACTGCCCGCCCGGACCAGTGAGTCGGCGGACCGCCGCACCACGTCGACCGGATCGCCGGCACCGCTGCCGTCGGCGGCGGCGCCGGGATTCGAACACCCGGAGGTGACGGCCATCAGTCCCATCGCGGCGACCACGGCGGCCGCTCCGCCCGTGCGCCTGTGCCGAAGCACCATCGCCTGTGTACCCCCAAGCGTTTCCCGCGCCTGACCGTTCCCCCGTCGTTCCCATAACGACCAGTACGTTGACCCGTCACGCGGGCGTCACGCGAGGTCGGTACCGTGACCACGTGGCCGATCAGCAAGCCCCCGCAGTCCACCGCACGACCATGGTCGAAAAGGGCCGCTTCGTCGCCGCCCACTGCACCTGCGGCTGGCGCGGCCCGGCCCGCCGGGCGCGCAGCAAGGCCCGCACGGACGGTGCCGAACACGAGGCGACGCCATGAGCCCGTGATCCGGCCGTACGGAACCCCGTTGTCCCGCAGACCGTCTCGTTCTCCGGGAAGCGACGGGAGGCGTCATGGAACGACGTACGTTCATCGGCACAACGGCGGCCACGCTGGCGGCGGCCACGGTGGCGGGCTGCAGCGGCGGCTCGGGAGATGGCGCGGGCGGCACGGCGTCGCGGAGCGGCAGTAGCGGCAGTACCGGCAGTACCGGCAGCAGCTCCAGCGGTACTCCCATCAGGACCTCCAGCGCCGCGGCCGCCGCCCCCGCCACCCTCAAGGCCCTCGCCCGCGACCTGGACGGCACCCTCGTCCAGCCCGGTGAGGCCAAGTGGGCGGCGGCCCGCCAGCTGTACAACACGCGCTACGACAATCTGAAGCCCACCGCGGTGGCGTACGTCGCGCACCCGGACGACATCCGTACCGCCCTCGCGTACGCCCGCGCGCACCGCACCCCCGTCGCGATCCGCAACGGCGGCCATTCGTACGCGGGTTGGTCCTCCGGCAACGGACGGCTGATCATCGACGTGTCGAAGCTGAGCAGGATACGGGCGAGCGGCGGCACGGCCACCATCGGCGGCGGCGCCAAACTCATCGACGTCTACCGCTCGCTCGCCGCGAAGGGCGTCACCATACCGGCGGGCTCCTGTCCGACCGTCGGCATATCGGGTCTCACGCTCGGCGGCGGCCACGGCGTGGTCTCCAGGGCGTACGGCCTGACCTGCGACAGCCTCACCTCCGCCAAGATCGTGACGGCGGACGGCAAGGAGCTCACGGTCTCCAAGTCCGAACACAAGGACCTGTTCTGGGCGCTGCGCGGCGCGGGCAACGGCAACTTCGGCATCGTCACCGAGCTCGGCTTCCGCACGCACGCCGCGCCCCAGGGCGTCTCCGCGTACATGACCTGGCCCTGGTCGAAGGCGGCAGCGGTCATCAAGGCCTGGCAGGCGTGGGGCCCCGACCAGCCGGACGAGATCTGGTCCTCCGCCCACCTGGCGAACACGCCGGGCGGCACCCCGACCGTCTCCGTCTCCTGCTTCTCCCTCGGGACGTACGGCGAGCTGCAGAACGCCGTCGACCGCCTCGCCGACAAGATCGGTGCCCCCGCGCGCAGCGTCTCGCTCAAGCGGCGTACGTACGACGAGGCGATGGAGGTGTACGCGGGCTGCTCGTCCTTCGCGTCGGACGCCCAGTGCCACCTGCCCGGCGCGACGCCGGGCCGCAGCCCGCAGGGCGCCCTCAACCGCGAGACGTACGCGGCGAGTTCCGACTTCTTCGACCGCTCTCTGTCGGCGGCGGGCATCCGCACGCTGCTCTCCCAGATCGAGAACGTGACGGGCGCGAGCGCGGGCAGCATCGCCCTCACCGCCCTCGGCGGCGCGGTCAACCGCGTCGACCCGACGGCGACGGCCTTCGTGCACCGCCGCTCGCGGATGCTGGCGCAGTACATCGCGTCGTGGCGCGCCGGCACGTCCGGCACGGCCGCCCGGTCATGGCTGAAAAAGGCGCACGGGGCGATGGGCCGGTACGCGTCGGGGGCGGCGTACCAGAACTACACGGACTCGACGCTGACGAACTGGCGCGAGGCGTACTACGGGGACGCGGCGCCGCGTCTGAAGAAGCTGAAGAAGCAGTACGACCCGGAGCGGTTCTTCGACTTTCCGCAGGCGCTGTAGCGGGGCGCCCGGGGGGTGGGGGTGCAACCCGTTCGGCCGTACGAAGAGGCCCCCAGGTGGCCCGTCGCGCCGGACGGCGCTGCGCTGGGGGAATGACCCCACCGCGCAGCACTCCTCGAATAGCCACCGTCACGGCGACGACGGCCGCGGCTGTCGCCCTCGTCCTGACGGGCCCCGCCGTCGCGCACGAGGCGCCGGCCACGGCCCCGGTCACGATCCCGCTCATGGCCGAGGCGGAGCACCCCGAGTCGGGACCGCTGGCGTTGGCGTCCGCGGCCGTAGTCGGGGCGGCGGCGGGCGTGGGGGTCTGGCTGCTGCGGCGCCGCAGGGCTCCGGGGGACACGGACGAGGACTGATCGGACGTACGACTGAGCTACGCACCAGTCAAGGGCCGCACACGTGGGCGTACCCGCTACGCCGCGAGGTCCCGCTCGTCCGGGTCGGCCGCCGCGCCCGACGGCGAGGCGGTCCCGCTCAGCGGCGCCGCGACGGGACCGGCTTTCCGGTCCCACACCAGCCGACCCGCGCGCCCGGTCGACCGCCCGATCACCTTGGTGAGCGGCGTGAGGAGCGCCATGGCGAGCGGCGAGAGGAGCAGGGCGACGGCGGTGCCGAGCGCGAAGCCGCCGACGACGTCGGTCGGGTAGTGCACGCCCATGAAGACGCGGCAGAAGCCCTCCAGGGCGGCGAGGCCGAGGCCGACGAGCCCGACCTTCCGGTTGGCGACGAAGAGCCCGGCGCCGACGGCCATGGCGAGCGTCGCGTGGTCGC
Source organism: Streptomyces sp. NPDC029674 (assembly GCF_044903205.1). Lineage (NCBI taxonomy): Bacteria > Bacillati > Actinomycetota > Actinomycetes > Kitasatosporales > Streptomycetaceae > Streptomyces > Streptomyces sp. NPDC029674. The sequence goes on along the minus strand of NZ_JBJDPY010000003.1, from coordinate 33,627 downwards.
TGACGAACGAGTAGTCGTTCTTGCCGTCGACAAGGAGCTCGATGCCGCGGTGGTCGCGGAACGGACGCGGCCGCTCGACGAAGCTCCGGATGGGGATGTTGACGAGGACGGCGATGCCGGCGGCGAGCGGCGCCCAGACGACGGCGGCGACGGACGACGCGGCCTCGTCGAGGGTGCCGCGCTTGCGCTGGCCCCACCAGCACCACACCACGAGGAGCACGAGGGCCAGGAGAAGGCCGTACTCCCCGACGAATGTCATGGCGGTGTCGAACCAGGACGGGGAGTCCTTCGCGAGGCCGTTGATGTCGTAGAGCAGGCTGACATCGGGGTTCGACCCGGATTCATCGAGTCCAGCCATGGCGCTGTGGCCCCTTGTCTCTCAGCCCACGGGCGCACCTTTCTGTGCGCCCTTCCCATCAACCCCCGTTGTCGGTCCAGTCAAGGGAACGCCCGGTCCCCCGTTCTACGTTCCACCCTCCACCGAAAGATCACTCAGACGTTACCGAAGAGAGACACATCGCCGCAGCTCAGGGGAGTGTTTTAACGGAGAGTTCAAGCCACGTCACACCTAGCGCACGCCCCCGCGCGGGCCGGGCGTGCGCGCCTCAGACCGCTGACGGCTTGGCCGGCACGGCCGCGGCCCCGTCCTCGGTGACACGGGTCGCGCCAAAATAGTCCGGGGTGTCGATCGGGTCGAACCGGATCACGGCGCCGGGCCGCGGGGCGTTGATCATGTACCCGCCGCCCACGTAGATCCCGACGTGCCGGATGGCGCGGGAATTGGTCAGGTCGTCCGAGAAGAAGACCAGGTCGCCGGGGAGCAGTTCGTCCCTCTTGGGGTGCGGTCCCGCGTTGTACTGGTCGTTGGCGACGCGCGGCAGGGTGATGTCGACGGAGCGGTAGGCGGCGAGGGTGAGGCCGGAGCAGTCGAAGCGGCCGCCCTGGTCGGCGGTGCCGTTGCCGCCCCACAGGTAGGGCGTGCCGAGCTTCTTCTGGGCGTAGTAGATGGCGCCGGCGGCCTGCTGCGAGGGCTGCACGCGCCCCACGGGCCTGGCGAAGCTCTTCGACAGGTCGGTGATGGTCTTCACGTAGTTCTGCGTCTCGCGGTAGGGCGGGACGCCGCCGTACTTGATGACGGCGTACGCCCCCGCGTTGTACGCGGCGAGCATGTTCTTGGTCGGGTCCCCCGGGGCGTCCTTCACGTACCCGGCGAGCTTGCAGTCGTACGAGGCGGCGGACGGGATGGCGTCCTGGGGGTCCCAGACGTCCCGGTCCCCGTCCTTGTCCCCGTCGAGCCCGTGCGCGGCCCAGGTGCCGGGGATGAACTGCGCTATCCCGTGGGCGTTCGCCGGGCTCTTGGCGCGCGGATTGAACCCGCTCTCCTGATAGAGCTGGGCGGCGAGCAGCGCGGGGTTGATGGCCTTGCAGAGGTTGCCCCACTTCTGCACGAGGGGCTGATACGTCGCGGGAACGGCCCCCTTGGCGAGCCCGACGGACCCGCCCCCCACTCCGCTCGCGGGAGCTCCGGCCGCCAGGTACGTCCCGGCGACGAGCAGCACGGTGAAGCCGAAGGCCCCGCCGACCCCGACGGACGCGACCAGCCACGTCTTACGCACCGTCAACCACCCCTCACCCGCCGGTAGTCCACCGGCGCTCAGTGTAGAGGCCGCATACGACGTCGAGAGGGGGCACCGCACAGTCGCCGCACATCAAAGAAGGATCACCGCCAGCCGTTATGAACCCATATGGGACACCATTCGGCGAACCTCCCATTGGAGCCGACCAGCCCTCCATCGATAGCTTGGTTCACTCCAGCGAACCCTCCCCCCTCAGGAGCCGACCGTGAACCGCCGCCCCGCCCTGCTCGCAGCCGCCGCCCTGACCACGGCCGCGGCCCTGACGCTCTCCGCCTGCGGAGGAGGCGACGGAGGGTCCAAGGACAGCGAGAAGATCGCGGGAGCGGACTCAGGCACGCAGAGAGACAAATCCCCGTCCCCGAAGGCCTCGAAGGACGGCATCGACCGCCCGGAGATCAAGCTGCCCAAGGACGTGAAAAACGTCTTCGAGGGGGGCAAGACCGGTGATCCTAAGAAGGATGCGGTGCTTGCGGACAATGAGCGGTGGCTCGACGCCCTGATCGAGGCCACCGTCGTCGAATCCGGCGATCACCCGGCGCTGAAGTTCTACGGGTCGGGCGAAGCCCTGCTGTCGGCGGCGGACTACATCCAAGGGTTCCGAAAGAAGAACGCGAGCTTCATCGGAACGATTCGGTACTACGACCGTCAGGTCACCTTCCTCAAGGACGGTGTCGCGGCGGTGTCCTACTGCAAGGACGGAACCAAGACGTACCCCAAGGACCTCAAGACCGGCAAGGTCGACCGCTCCATCCCAGAATCGGCAGCTGATTACGGCTTCTACAACACCCGTGTGCGGAAGAACGCCAAGGGCGTCTGGCAGACGGAATCCGTCACGTACGTGGAGGAGGCGACCAAGAAGTGCATGTGAGTGCGCCAAAGTCGTCCGCTCGCTGGGCCGCTCCTGCTCTCGCCGTCGCTATGGCGCTGCTTCCTGGTACTGCCTATGCCGCCGGGGGCGATACCGATGGCGGCGGAGCCTTCGCGGGCGAGCAGCAGTCGAAGGGCACCCGCAGCGGGAAGAACCTCGGCATCCAGACGAGGATCCAGACGAGAGTCGAAGGCAGCTCCCAGTCCGCGAAGACGGGCACGCTGACCCCCGCCAACAGCAACTGGGACCCGCCTGCCTGCTGGTACGAGCCCGCCTACACCCCGAAGCAGATCGAGTCCACGGTCAAGGCGATCCGGAAGATCGGGTTCTTCGGTCTCGGTGACACGGTGGGCGACGTCTTCGACTCGTACTTCAAGGAGGGCAAGCCGTACAAGGACTACAACCTCGACAAGCAGGGCGAGGGGCAGTTCTGGGCGGCGGCCGTGGACGAGGACCGCAAGGACGAACCCGGGGCGAAGGCCTGCGACGAGCTGCCGTTCTGGGTGGAGAAGGGCGAGACCCCGAAGGAACCCCTCGCGGTCACTCCCAGGATCCTCGCCGAGTACGCATACGGCCAACTCCCCGTCCCCGACACCGAGGTCAAGATGGCCCCCGAGGGCGAGACGAAGGTGAACCTGCCGACCTGGGCGTGGCTGGACAAGGCCAGGTTCAAGAAGATCTCCGTCACCGCGACCCTGCCCGGAACGGGCCTCTCCGCGACGACGACCGCCAAGCCGGTCTCCCTGAAGATCGACCCGGGCACGTCGGACGCCGAGACGTACCCCTCCTCCGGCGAGTGCCCGATCGAGAACGGCCGCATCGGCACGCCCCGCGCCAAGGGCACCCCGGCGGACACGGACCCGCCATGTGGCGTGCGGTACCTGCGGTCCTCGCGCGACGGCTCGTACGAGCTGAAGGCCACCCTCACCTGGGAGGTCAGCTGGACGAGCACGAACGGCCAGGGCAGCGGCCTGCCCCCCGGCGAGTTCGGCACGACGCAGCACGTCGTCGTACGCGAGATCCAGTCCGTCAACCGCTGACCGCGTACCGCGCCACGATCACGCACAGAAGGCTGGAACGACACCATGAGCGACCTCCGTCTCGACGGCACGGTCTTCGAAAGTCTCAAGAAGACGTTCTCCTCGGTCAGTGACCGGATGGATGCCGCCCGCCGCACCCTGAAGAACACCGACGGCTCGGTCGTCGGCACGGGCAAACTCGCCGAGGACGTCCAGGAATTCGCCGACGAATGGGGCTACGGCGTCAAGCAGCTCGGCAAGCACACCCAGGGTGCCGTCAAGATGATCGACAAGATCGACGAGGAGTTCAGCAAACTGGACCAGGCCCTCGCCGAATCACTCAAGACGGCGAAGAGGAAGTCCGCGGAGAAGAGGGGCGGGGGCCACTGACGTGGGAACCAAACGGCCCGCATTCCCCCACATAGGCTGGGACCCCACGCCGGGCGACGTCGAGGACACCCGTGAGCTCGCGAAGAAGCTGGGCGGACTCGCATCGGAACTCGGCACCGCGGTCCGGGACCTGGAGCGGATCGAATGCGGCGCCTGGAAGGGCAAGGCCGCGCTCGCCTTCACGGAGTACATAGGTGAGGACGTCACCCCGCTCATCCGCAAGAGCCACCAATCCTTCGACAAGGCTTCGCGCGCACTGCACCGCTGGGCGCGTGAACTCCAGGAATTCCAGGACGAGGCCGACCGCCTGGAGAAGAAGGCCGGCGACAAGCTGGACGCCCGCGCCGAGGCGAAGCCCAACAGCAAGGAGTCCGCCAAGGCGTCGGGAGACGTCGACGGAGTCATCGGCGACGTCCACGACCTGGAGGACCGCTACAGCAAAGCCGCCGGGGCGATCAGTAAGGAACTCGACAAGGCGGGCGACATCGCGCCGGACGAGCCGGGTTTCTGGGACAAGCTCACCAAGGGCGTCGCGGACGCATGGAAGACCGCAGGCGAGTGGATCAAGGATCACGCCGAGGTGATCAGGATGATCGGCGATGCCCTGAGCCTGATCAGCAGTGCCTTGGGTGTGCTGGCCATCATCACCGCCCCTTTCGAGCCGATCGGTGCGATCTTCGCAGCCGCTTCCATGGTGACGAGCGGCGCGGCGCTCCTCACACACCTGACCGCCAAAATGGCGGGTGCAGAAGTCAGTTGGGTCGAGATCGGCTTCGATGCCTTTGGTGTACTTCCCGGCGTAAAGGGGCTACTTGGCACGGCAAAGGTCGCCAAGGGAGCGAGTGCAGCAGCTCGCGCCACAAAGCTCGGCTCCGGCTATCAGGCAGGGATGAAGGGCAGCAAGCTGCTCCAGCTCTTCGGGAAAGGCAAGCCGGCTCCCGTGGTGCAACTCGCCGAAGGCGGCAGCCGTACCCGACTGGCCGTGGAAAGCGGGCTGCAGAACTTTCGTGGCGGACAGCTGATCGGAACCAAGTCGATCAACGCGTTGGGAACCAGGTTGCCGTTCGTCAAGAGTGACGAGCTCATCGCCCCCATGAGTCAGGGCGGCCGGGCCTTTGACGCCGCCATCAAGACGGGCCTGACCGGATACAAGGGCCACACCATCGCGAACAGAGATTACGGAAGCTGAGGGCGCACCGCAGCATGGACAGCTCCACAAGTGCGAGTACATCCGCAGTCCTCCCCTCGACCGTCGTGGCGGGAGCCACCCTGCCGCCCATGAACTTTCATTGTCCCGAGGGCATGCACACCATCGAGGTATCGCTGGACCCCGCTGAACGTACTCACGCTGCGCAGCAGTTGGTCAAAAGCATCTACCCCAACGGCGGACCGCCCCTTTGGGACATGATGGGCGCTCTGTACAGCGCGGCGGCCGACGAAATGCTGACAGGGGGCGTCTGCTTCTTCGGCATCGGGCTGTACGACATCGAGGACCAGGGCGGTGTCGCGCACTGCTCACTGACGATGGCTGTCTTCGAGTCCATGGAAGCGGATCAGGAGACGGTCGCTCACGGCATTCTGATGACCCTCCAGTCCGACCCCATGCGGGAGGTGTCCTGGATCGACCTGCCATGCGGGCCGGCGGTATCGGCCATGTCCTTCCGCAAGCTTCTCGTCGACAGCGACTACACGAAGAGCGGTGAGGACGAGGAACTGGTGATGGGCCAGATCCAGGTCCATATCCCGTTCGCGACCGGTCCCTATACGGCGGTGTTCACGCTGGATACGGCTTCAATGGAACAGTGGGACGAGTTCAGCAGCGCCATGGCGGGCATTGTCGGATCGGTCGAGTTCCCTGAACTCGTCGACGAAGCGCAGTCCGCCTGAAAGTGCGACCGGCCGGACGGACCTGCTTCCCTCACAGAGAGATGACGCACTGATGGACTGCGACTGGGACTGGGACTGGCTCACCGAACCCGGAGAGAGCGTCCTCGCTCATTCCGCGGCCTCCTTCGCCACCGGTACCGCCCCTGCCGTCTCCGGCCACCGATGGTTCCGCGACACCGAGCGCAACGACATTCAAGGTGAGCTGGTGGACGAGGGGTGGCCGTCCGGCCCTGTCTACGCACTCCGCACCACCACGGACAAGGCAGCCCGTCGCACCGGTCGCGCCCTCGCCTCCGCCCTCTCCTTGTTCACGAGCCTCATCCTCAACGAGAACAACGTCGGCGCACCTGACGGCGAACCCGAGGATCCGGCGAACGAGGTTCATGACTTCCCCGTCATGTGGGCCGCGCCCGGCACCATTGCCCGTACCCTCCCCTGGCAGCTCGACCCGGCACGCCGGCCCAAGGACTGGACGACGGATCTGGTCGTCACCGACCGCCGCCTGGTGTTCGTCGGTTCCGATGTCGGCATGCCGGAACACTCTGATGTGCTGGGTGAGTTGCCCTTCGACGCCATCGCTGAAGTCCGGCATATGACGTTCAGCAGCGTCGAAGCGGATGTCCGGATCACCTTCTCGGACCGCTCCTGGGTACGGCTCTTCACCGGAGCCCGGAACAGCGCGGAGCGCCTCGCCCAGATGGCCGAAGGAACGGTGCGCATGCTGCCGGCGAGTGCGCTCACCGCAGGGCAACGGCAGGAGGCGGCCCGTTTCTGTGCCGGCCTGCCCGAGAACAAGGGCAAGGGCAAGAGCAAGAAGTCGTACCCGCCCACGTACGCCAGGCTGCCGAGCGGCACCGTCTTGATGGAGGTCCGCTCGCCTGCCAAGTCCTCGGCAGGGTTCTTCGACACGTCCATCAACTTGATGACCGAGACGGGCGAACGCACCGTGCCGCAGCCGGGAGATCCCTACGTCGCGTAGCTCAACGGTTCATTCCGCGGCCGAATCGAGATCGAGAAGGAGCACCCCCCGCATGGCGCCATGGCAGCCCGGCCCCGGCGAGACCCTCCTCGCCCGCGACGCGATCGAGTTCGCGAGCGGTACGGCGCCCGCTGTGTCCGGCATGCGCTGGTTCCGCGACGCCGAGCGCAAGGACATCCAGAACGAGCTGACGGTACAAGCCGGTTGGCCCGAAGGGCCCTCCTATACCCCTGCCCCGTCTCCGCCGTCCAAGAGCGCCGCCCGCAAAGCCGGGCGCTTCGGGCTCGGTGCCCTCGTCGCCGCCGTCGTGATCGCCCTCGGGGCGATCCTGGGTGACCTGGGAGGCGCCGGGCCGGGCGGGAGCAAAGGGCCCGGTCGCCCTCGCGACCCCGAGAACGAGGTCGACGACTTTCCCGTCCTGTGGGGCGCCCCGGGCACCCTCGCCCGTACCCTGCCCTGGCGACTCGACCCCGCGCGCCGCCCCGCCGGCTACCACACACACTGCGTCGTCACCGACCGCCGCGTCGCCATCGTCGGCTTCCCCGACCGCGACCCGCGCAAGGACGAAGTGCTCTGGGAGATCGACCGGCAGCGCATTGCGCAGGTGGAGCGCATGACGTACAGCGAGGTCTGGGGCGAGGCCAAGATCCGATTCACCGACGGTTCGTGGTGCCGACTCGCACCGCCGGAGGCGCGGTACGGCTGGACGGTGCTACGGCATCTCGCCCACCCCACCGAGTTGTTGCTGCCCGCGGAGATGACGCCGCGCCAACGGAAGTACGTCGAGTCGTACGCCGCCTCGGTCACCGACCGGGATCCGGCCGAGGCGCCCGTGGTCACCCGCCGACCGAGCGGCCGGTTCCTGATCGAGGTCCGCACGACGGCGCCTGTCACGGCCGGGGACGGAATCGAGAAGCGCCACCAGCACATGAGCAAGCGGGGCCGGCTCGGCGCGATTCGGCAAGGAGATCTCTGAGCGAGCGGCGGCTACGGCCCGGACTGCCGCCACGGGGAGCCGGGCGTGACCTCGGCCCACAGCAACTTGCCCGCCCGTCCGGTACCTACGGGGTACGCACCCCAGCTGTCCGCACAGGCCCGCACGAGGTGCAGCCCCCGACCGCTCTCCGCCGTGCCGGGCGGTTGGCAGCGCTCGGTCTCGCCGAACCCGGGCGGAATCCGCGGATCGGAGTCCCACACCGCCACGCGGACCCCCTCCGGGGAGGACGACCGCAGCCGGAGGGCGTAGGGCCCTTCGGTGTGACAGTGCGCGTTGGTGAGCAGTTCCCCCGCGAGCAGCTCGGCGGTGGGGGTGAGCTCCCCGAGTCCGTACGTCTGGAGGACCGCGCGGAGGGTGGCGCGGGCGATTCCGGGGGCGCGGGGATCGTGCGGAAGTTGGAGGGTGTAGGCCCAGGGCGGCGATACGGTGGCGTTCACGTTCACGGAAGTCTCCGGTGTGGGTGGGTGGTTATGGGGTGGGACCCAGTGACGATGCCGCTCCGTCGAGCGGGGTTCTTCTGGGGCGTTGGCGCCACGCTCAAGGTAGCGCCGGACGGTTAAGGTGTTAATCGAAACCTTGCAAAGCCCTGCACAACCACTCGTGTGAGTGATGGGACAAGAGGAGAGGCGAGCGCGCCCGTGAGAAACAATCCGACGGGACGTCAACTCCGGCTGGGCAGTGAGCTCCGCAAGCTCCGCGAACGTGCTGGCCTGACTTCGACCGAGGCCGCGAAGCTGCTCGGCGTCAAGCAGAACCAGATCAGCAACATGGAAGCCGGCCGACTCGGCGTGAGCTCCGCACGAGTGCGTGCGCTGGCCTGTCATTACGACTGCCCGGACAAGCTACTCATCGACGCGCTGTCCGGCATGACCGGTGAACGCGTGCGCGGCTGGTGGGAGGACTACCGAGAGATCCTGCCCGCAGGACTGCTGGACCTGGCCGAGGTCGAGCACCACGCCACGTCGCTGCGCAACGCGGTGACCGTGCACATCCCCGGCCTCTTCCAGACCACGGACTACGCTCGCGAAATCTTCCGCCAGGACGTTCCGGAACTGTCGCCTCCGGACATCGAGCATCGGATCTCGTACCGCATCAAGCGACAGGCCGTGCTCTTCCGAGAGTCTCCGACGCCCCTCAGGGCAGTCGTCCACGAGGCCGCTCTACGCATGCAATTCGGTGGCCCTGCCGTGACCCGGGCCCAGCTCAAGCACCTCGTCGACATGAGCGAACGCGATCACATCATCCTCCACGTCATTCCGTTCGCCGCCGGAACATTTCCCGGCTCCGGGCAGTCCATCTACTACTCCGCGGGCCCGGTGCCTCAGTTGGACACGGTCAACCTCGACCAGTCGCACGGCCCCATGTTTCTGGACGCCGAGGCCCAACTCGGCAAGTACCGCGTCCTGCTGGACCGCATGGAAGCCACAGCACTCACACCCACGAAGTCCCGTGACTTCATCCACAACGTCATCCAGGACCTGTAGAGGGAGCCCCATGCCCAAACCGACCTGGCAGAAGTCGTCCTACTGCGCCCAGGGCAACTCCTGCGTACACGTGGCCGCAACAGACACCGGCACCCTGAAACTCACCGAAAGCAGCGACCCCACCGGCGCGATAGTCCATGTCACCCCCGACGCCTTCGCCGCCTTCATCGCCCGCCCCCACCCAAAGAAGCGGAACATGACCGAGACACCCCGCCCCGAAATCCCCGCCGACCTCGACTGGATCCGTGCCGCCCCCGAGGGTGAGCAGGGGCCCGGCCCCTGGATCGAGATCGCCTTCGGCGAGGACGACGCCGTCTACCTGCGAGAGACCAGCGACCCGGAGAACGTCGTCACGACCACGCAGAAGAAATGGGACGCCTTCGTACTGGGCGTGCAGGCGGGCGAGTTCGATCACTTCGTCGAGGGAGTCGAGGGAGTCGAAGGAGTCGAAGGCGGGGCGGACGGCGTCTGAGTCAGCAGCCCCGCTACAGACGCATCTCGCCCACCACCTCGTCGCCGCTCATCTCGCCCGTCGGCCGGAACCCGAGTCCGAGGTAGAACCCCTCGGGCCCGCCCTCCCCCGTATCCCACGTCACCGTCACCACCGATTCCCCGCGCCGCCGCAGCTCCTCGCAGACGCTCTCCACGGCGAACCGCCCGTAACCCCGGCCCTGCCGGTCCGCCGCCACGTTCAGCCGCCAGAGGCCCGAGCGGCGGCGGTCGCCGGGGATCTCGGGGTTGAACCGGACGTCGAGGAACGCCATGACGAAACCCACCAGCTCCTCCCCGTCGAAGATCAGCCGCGGCCACGCCACGTCCGGTGACGCGTAGGCCTCCGCCAGCGACTTGGCGACCGGGGACACGAACTTCTCCTGCTCGGGGCGGACTTTGATCTCGACCGCGGCCTCGACGTTGTCGGGCGTGATCTTCTCCAGGCGCAGACGCGGCTCAGTCATCCGGGCACCCTATGCTCCACCCGGCCCGCCGCGCCGCGAATATCGCTGGTCAAGCCCCGCCCGCCCACTGCTACCGTCCGGCCATGCCCGACACCGGAAAGCCCGCCGACCGCGAACCCGTCCCGCTCACCGCCGAAGATGTCACCACCGCCGTACGTCTGGCCGTCGCCACCCTCCGCGGCGCGCCCGCCGACGCCGACTGGGGCGCGAAGGCCGGCGGGCTCGAGTGGGACTGCTGGGAGACCGTCGAGCACCTCGCGGACGACCTCTTCGCGTACGCCGCCCAGCTCGGGCCGGAGAAGCCGCCCATGGACACCGAGGTGCCCTTCCTCTGGTACCGGCGCAGGCAAGGCGGCCCCTCCAACGTCACCTTCGCCGACCGGGATTCGGGCGTCGCGGGTCTGCTTCAGGTCGTGGAGTCGTGCGGCGCCCTGCTGACCGGGATGGTCGCGACCACACCCGCGACGGTCCGCGCCCACCACGCTTGGGGCGCCAGCGACCCGGAGGGCTTCGCCGCGATGGGCATCGTGGAGACGTTGGTCCACACGTACGACATCACCGGCGGACTCGGCATCCGCGAGGCGTGGAACCCGCCCGCGGACCTCTGCGTCCGCGTCCTGCACCGCCTCTTCCCGGACGTCCCGGCGGACACGGACGCGTGGTCCACTCTTCTGTGGGCGACAGGCCGCGGTGATCTGCCGGGCCGCCCCCGCCGCACGGAGTGGCGCTGGTACGGCGCCCCGAAGGGCGAGCGCTGACCCGAGCCCTCGCTCCCGGTCCCGGCCCCGCTAGCTGACGAACTCGTCCGTCAGCACGCACCCCTCCACCAGCGCCGGCGCCGTCGCGACGTCTCCGACCGGCTGGAAGTTCGGGTTGCAGTTGAGGATCAGCAGGCCCGACGACGACATGTCGCGGATCGTCCGCTCGTCGGGGGCGATCACGGCGAAGTCCTTTCCGATCGCGAAACCGCCCTTGATCGCGGCGAGCTCGTTCTTCTTCATGCGCTCGGCGACGTCCGCCTTGTAGGCGGTCTGGAACTTCCTCATGTCGCTGGTCTTGAAGACGCGGATGTAGCCGTGCCCGCCGTCGTCACACGTGCCGCGGAACTGCACGCCCCACGTCTCGTCGAACTTCTCGTCCATGGGGTAGTAGCGCTCGTCCGAGGGGTCGATGCTGTAGCGCTCGCAGGTCGTGAAGCGCTGGACGTACTCGCCCGCCGCCATGACCATCCCGGCTTCCGGCATGTTGTCCAGCATCATCTTCTGCCGCACTTCGGGGCCGCCGCTGGCACCACCGTTACGACCGGGGTTGCCCGTACTGCCCGTGCTGCCCTCGTCAGCCGTCGCGCCAGCAGCACCCGCCGCGCCGTCCGTACTGGACGCGCTCCCCGCACCCGCCTTCGCCCCGCCGTCGCCGTCCTCCCCGTCGCACCCGGAGACCGACAGAGCGAGGGCGCCCACCGCGACCACGGCGGTGAGCATACGAAGAGGTGCGCGCAGGGTCATGCTCATGATCGTAGCGTCCCATGACGGCGTTCCAGGGAACGGACGTTTCCGCAGGTCAGGCACCCTGCGAGCATTCCAGTGTCCCTGATCGTCCGGCACTCCTTGCCCCGTCCCGGCACCGCCCGCTTCGCTGTTCACCAGGCCGGAAACCACGGCTCCGGCCACCTCGGCCGCACCACTCCCACACCCTCACCCTCACCACCTCACGGGGACCCTCATGAAGCACACGTACGCCACCAAGACGCTCCTCGCCGGCCTCGCCCTGATCAGCACGCTCGGCCTGAGTGCCTGCAACGGTGACGACACCGGCAGCTCGGGCGCGGCCCCCGCGGACTCCTCGTCCAGCGCCTCGGCGGGCGGCGGTACCGGCGGCGGCTCGTCCGACAGCGGAGCCGGCGGCGACAACGGCACCGGCGGCAAGGGGGACGGTGGAGGCACCGTCGCGGGTACCGGTACCGGTACCGGGTCCGGCGAGAAAGGCAAGGCCGGCATCTGCCGCAGCGACGAGCTGGAGGTGAGCGCCGCCGACAACTCCACCGGCAAGACGGAAGGTGTCGTCACCGTCGTCTTCAAGAACGGCGGCGGCCGCGACTGCACCATCAACGGTTACGCGGGCGTCGACCTGAAGACGTCCACGGGAGACACGCTGCCCGTGGGCCGCAACGGCGAGAAGGCGATCCCCGCCGTCCTCAAGGACGGCGAATCCGCCGCCTTCAACATCTCGTTCCCGGTCAACAACAGCGGCGGCTCCGGCGTGCGCATCTCCAAGATCCTGGTGACGCCCCCGAACGAGACGAAGACCGTCACCATCCCCTGGCCCGCCGGCTCCCTCCCGGTGGACAACCCCGACGCCCCCGCCGGCGGCACGAAGCCGGCCATCAGCCCGGTGGGCAAGGTCAGCGACTCCCCTGCGGGCTGACCTCAGGCCCGCCTGATGAGGGCGGCCCTCCCTACGAGGCGGTCCGCGGCGGCACGACCCTGATCCCGAACCCGTACGAGCCGATCGCCTCCGCCACCCCCATGAACAGCAGCGCGAAGTGCTCCTGCCCGCGCGCGGTCCCGATGCCTCCCAGGTCCAGCTGGGAGGCATCGGGCCATCCCAGGTCGGCGAGGAGCCCCTTCGTGGTCTCCTTCGCGGCGGCGTCGTCACCCGACAGGAAGATCGTGGCGGGCCCCTCCAGGCTCCCCGGGTCGGTCATCACGACCGAGTCCACGGTGGCGAGGGTCTTGACCACCCGCGTCTCGGGGTACGCCGCCTGGATCTCTTCGCCGAGGCTGTAGTTGGGGTGCGAAAGCTCCATGCCCTCGGTGAAGCCGACACCGATGTCGACCAGCAGCTTGCCGTCGAGGTCGGCCGGGTCGATCTCCTTCAACGCGTCCACGGACGCGGTACCGGGCGTGGCGTTGACCAACACCTCACCATGCGCGCCCGCCTCGCCGACCCCGACGAGCGTGAACCCCTTCAGCTCGTCCGCTTCCGCCCGTTCCTTCGGCGAGCGCGATCCGAGTACGACGTCATGTCCCGCGCTGCTCCAGCCGGTCGCCAGCGCACGGGCCACATTTCCGGTTCCCACGAGTCCGATTCTCATGGTCGGGACGCTAACGGCCCCGGGCGGCGGGGGAATCGGTCCCGGGCTCTACTCCGCATGGGCCCACCGACGTAGTCCCAAAGCCGGGCCACGTCTGGACTCTGCCTGGGCCCACGCCTGGACCCACGCGCCCACGTCTTTGCCCAGCCGCCCGATACCTCCAGGTTCCACCGCATGTACCGGAAACTTCGCACTAGCGAAACAATGCGCCTCATGGATAGCGTCGGTCGTCTCCGTTCATCGGCCGCAGCCGCGCAGCGAGGGCAACGGCAACAACGGCAGAATCCTCCACCGCGAAGAACGCACGTGCGAATACGGCCGAAGCTCCGTTCCCCGTCTCCCGCTCACGTCACGATGGACATCGAGCCCGAGACGACAAGCGACCGAACGAAGGCGGAACAGCAGTGGCCGAGAAGCTCAGAGTCGACGCGGTCGAACTCGAACAGTTCATGAAGCTGCTCGACGGGTCCGTCACGTCCCTGAAGGGCCTGCGCAGCGCCCTGGCCGACGCGACGGTCGGTGGTCTCGGGACGGACGAGCTCGACAAGGCCTGCGCGGACTTCCAGGAGGACTGGAAGTACGGCGCGGAGCAGATCGGTGAACAGACGGAGGATCTCTCCAAAATCATCGAGCAGAACAAGAACGCCTTCATGGAAGTCGAAGAGGCGCTGACGAAAGCCATGAACAAGGCCGGCAAGACCAAGGACGACACGGTGGAGATCCCGAAGTGACGAGCGCCGCGAACTACCCGGACCTCGGCTTCGACCCCGCTCCCGGTGACTGCGACACCGTAAAGGCCCTGCACAAGAAGCTGGACAGCTGCGTCACCGTCCTCCGTGACACCCGCAAGGTGGTCACCAAGCTGATGGACGGCAGTTACTGGGAAGGTGACGCGGCCGTAGCCTTCCGCGAGACCATCGACGAGGGGCCGCTCTCCCTCAACCTCAAGAACGCCGCGCGCTCCATCGAAAAGGCCGCCAAGCAGCTGGAGCGCTGGGAAGGCGACCTCGACGACTTCCAGCGCCGGGCGAGGGAGCTGGACAGGAAGGCGAAGGACGCGCGGGAGGCGCTGAAGGCCGCGAAGGGCCACGCCGACACCGTTGGCGGCGACCCCGACCTGGACGAGAAGGGGAAGGGCAAGAAGCAGGACGACGCGAAGAAGGCCCTGAAACTCGCCGACGCAAAGGTCGAGGACGCCCAGGCGGAGCTCGACCGGATCCTGGGCAGGGCGCGGAGCTTGCAGAGCGAGCACGACGAGCGGTCGAAGTACCGCGCGGAAAAGATCCGCGACGCGACGGACAAGCTGGCGCCGCATGAGCCGGGGTGGTTCGAGAAGGCGTGTGAGTGGGTCAAGGAGAATCTGCCGGATATTCTCAGCGCGATTGCCGGGGTTCTCGCGCTGGCGGCAATCGTCGCTACCGGCCCTTTGGGGCTCGGGGTGGCGGCCGCGCTCATGTTGGCCGCGTCGGCCACAAGCGGTGTGGCGCTGGGAGTTCGGCTCTGGGACCCGGAAGTACGGGAATCGCTGTGGGACGGGTTCACCAAAGGCGAGTTCGACGCCGACTTCTTCGGCAATCTCGTCTCTGTCGGAGCCGACGCGGTAGGGATGGTGCCAGGGCTCGGAGCCGTCATCAAGGGCGGCCGCACTGCCACTCAGGCGGTGCGCGCAGGAGCTGGGGCCATGAGTCTCGGACAGAAGATGACCACCTACGGCACCCACACCCTGGATGCGGGCAAGGACATCGCCCGGCTGGGAAACCCCTTGGTCAACGCGATCGTTACCAGCGACGTAGCAGCTACCAACGTGGCCACCACTTCAGGAGCCCTGGGGCTGGGGACCGCTGGCTACGGACTCATCGACGATGACGAAGGCAGGGCCGAGGCGTCGACCAAGGTTGACGGAGGGCGTCTCCTGCTCGACCTGCCCGGCATCCCGACGATCGCACGTTTCGCCTTCTCTTAACCATTCCCTGGAGAAAGAAGTGGACCCGTGAACCCTGCCGATTACCCCACCGCATGGCAGCATCCGCCAACCCGGCGCGCCTGGTTCCTGCTCATGGTCAGGAACGTGGCCGGACTCATCGGGTGGATCGGCGTCTGGATCGCGTTCCTCGGACTCTCCACCGGGGAGGGCTGGGTGCTATGGATCTTTATCCCTTACACCATCTACGGCAGTTGGCGACTGTTCGTCCAAGTATTTGGTTACTTCCCTATCGCCATGCGCAAGCTCCGCATCCTGCGCACATACCCGTGGCAGGTACTCAGTGGAGTGCCGCACGGCCTGAACATCTACCCCAATATTCTGGGTGACCAGCACGGGTGGTTCGAGCTCCCCAATCCCGCCAATCGACAGCAGCTGCTCCCGCTCGTCATCTCCAATCACCTCCGCGTGGAATGGTGGAGCCGAAGGATGGGTCCCCGCGCCAAGCCACACCTGAAGGCCCAGATCGAGACCATCTGGTTCGCTGGCGACCCCCGCATGATCGGTATTCTCGCCGTGCCCTCGCCTAACGGCCAGGCACCTCGCCGCTTCAAAATCCTCCGGCAGCGTCTAGCAGGGGCTGAGCATGCCCTCACCACCGAATGGGGCGCCACCGCGGAGGACGTGGAACGCGGCCGGCAGGCGGGTTTCGCTCCCTACGCCGACCCGCGTAAACCGAAGCCGGAACAGGAACAGGAACCGAAAGAGAAAACCCTGTGACCACGCCCAGGTTCATTCTCGACAAGTCGGCGTACAACCCCGACGCCGACATGTGGTTCGCCCAGCCCGCGGGCTTCACCACAATTCCCTTCCGTACGTTGTTGAATCCGCCGTACTCCACCGGAGCTCAGGCACTGCGAGAGGCCCTCGCCCCCATACTCGACTCCCTCAACAGCGAGCTGGCCCGCCAGCAATTCCTGGCCCACCTCGCGCAGGGGCAGCACCTGCTGGCCGCCCTCGCCGAGGTCGGCACCACCCGCTGCGCCATCGGACTCCACCGCGACGACATCCCCACCCCCGGCAAGGGCGAGACCAGCGGCGGGCTCCTGTTCTCCCTCTTCACCGTGTCCTGGCGGGACATCGCCCCCGCCGCCCCCGCCGTCACCGCCGCCCGAGCCGTCGCGGGTACCGAGGGGCACACGAACATCGAGTACCTCGAACTTCCCTGTGGCCCCGCATCCTTCAGCGAGACCGTCCGCACCCCGAACGACGACTCCGGCCTCCCCCAGGACCCCGTGCTCCAGGTCTTCGCCCATCTCCCGCACCCGGACGGCAAGCGCCTGGTGGTACTCACGCTCGGCACCACCGCCGTACGTCGGCGAGCGGAGTACCGCAGCCTGTTGCACCAGATCGCCGAGAACGTGAGCTTCGAGGACCCCCTCCTCGAAATGAAGGCGCTCGCCGAAGCGGACGGTGGCAGTCGGCCCTCGCGCGGTTGACGGGTGTCCGACTTTCCCCGACCGTAGGGGAATTGGGCGCAATGCATCGCCCTGCATGCGGCGGCCGGGGGGAGCCGAAGATGCAACCTGGGGACAAGCACGACGCGGTACCGGGAGACGACGGAGCGGGTGGAGCTCCTCAGGGGGGCGAGCAGTTCGGACCGCCCCCCTCAGGCCCGCCACCACTCACAGCCTGGCCACCACCCACAGCCCCACCACTCCCCGCAGCCCCACCACCACCCCCTCCCGCGAACCCACCACCCGCAGCCCCCACCACCCTCGCCCTCACCACAGCCCTCCTCAACCTCAGCGGGCTTGGACTCGGCTATGTCCTGTTGAAGCGGTGGCCCGCAGCCGCGCTCTGCTGGGCCGCGACCGCCGCGCTGCTCTTCGTGGCGCTGCCCGCCGACGTGGACGGCGTGCCCGGCGGCGTGGTGATCGGGTACGTGGTGTTTCTGGTGCTCGTAGCGGCCGACGGAGCCCGGCGCGCCCTGCGTGACGGGAGGTACGGGCGGCCACTGCGCGCGCCCCTCGCCATCGGGCTCGGCGTCGTCCTGCTCGCCGTGCCCGCCGGCGGCGCCTTCGCGTACGAGGCCGCGCACGACGAAGCCGTCGAGCGGATGCTGCTCGACCGCCTCGACGACGCCGACCGCATCGTCGCGGGCCTCGACGGCCGCCCCTTCGGCGGAGCGACGGAGCGCCGGTACGAGAAGGCCCTCGGCATCTACCGCGGCCTCGCCGAGGACCACGAGGGGTCGAAGGCCGCGGACCGCCTGCCCGACAGCCTCGACGCGTACTACAAGTCCGTCGCCGCCCCGTACGCCGCCGAGCGGTACTGCGACGCCGTCACCCCGCTCAAACACCTGCGGACCGTGCCCGACACCCTCGGCGCCCCCGCCAGGGACCGTCTCGGCCCCCTCCGCGCCTGGCCCGACGACCGGCTCGCCACCGCCCTCTACGAATGCGGGGCCGCCGCGCTCGGCCGCGCCGACGCCGACGAGCCGCTGAGCGAACTCCTCCGTACGTTCCCCGAGTCGGACCAGGCCGCGAAGGTCGAGCCCGCCCTGCGCGCGGCCATCGACACCCGTTCGGCCGCGCTGAAGGACTCCGATCCCTGCCCCGACGTCGCCGAGCTGCGCGCCCTCGGCGCGACCGCCGACGCGCTGCCCGGCGGCAAGGTCGACGCCGGGCCGCTGCGCGCCGCCACCGACCGCGCCGTGGAACGCGGCGTCTACGCCTGCGGTGTGGACGAGTTCAAGGACGGCGACTTCGCGCAGGCCGCCAAGACGCTCGACGACTTCGCCCGGCAGTACCCCGGGAACGGCAAGCGGGACCGCGCCAAGGACATCGCCGTCCGCGCCGAGATCGCCGTGGAGCGCCCGAGCGCGGGCCGCGGCCTGCCACCGGCCGGCTCCTCCCGCGGCGGCGGCCCGGTCGAACTCGTCGTCGCCAACCTCGGCCCCGGCGAGCTGAAGGTCCTCTACACCGGCCCCACCACCGGCACCATCACGCTCAAGGACTGCGCGTCGTGCCGCATCTACGCCACCAAGTCCCAGGGCGACGCCGCCTGCCGGGCCGGCGTCACGAAGTACCCCACGACCACGCTCCGGCTACCGCCCGGCGAGTACCACTTCCTCTACAAGCGGGCCACCGTACGCAATCGAGCCGACGGCGCGAAGCTGAGCACCGCCTACCGCTACACCGACTGCTCCTTCGTCACTCGCGGCACCGCCGGGCTCGGGCTCACTTAAGTCCTGGTCAGAAGAGCTGGTCAGAGGCGCGCCGGGCCGTCATTGCCCGGCGTCGTACCGCGTGATACACAGAGTGACCAGGCCTCGCGTCCGAGGAACCGTACGAACTCAGCCAACGAATGGCGCCAAGGCGACATGCGCGGGCCCGTTTGTCGGCGACAATGAGCTGTCCTCTGCACCGAGGTGGGCAGAGGTGGCAGAACAACCCACTAGGGGCGGTGAGTTACACATGCTTATGGCAGCCGAAAAGGGCGATATCACCACCATCATCGGCGGGATCGCCCCCGACTGGGGTCCCTTCGGGAGCCTGGGCAACGAGGCACGCGTGATGATCGAGGTCGTGATGGCGATCGCCATCCTCCTCTGTCTCGGCATTGCGATCTGGGGCGCGGCGAAGCAGCGCATCGGCGCGACGGCGCTGCGTGACACGTTCAGCGCCGAGCAGGGCAAGGGGCTGATCATCGCGGGCCTCACCGGCGTATTCATCATCGGATCGCTGGGCACGCTGTTCACGATTGTCTACGGCATGGCGGTCTAGCGGTCCCACGCTCCTCCGCCGTCCGCCGTCCGTCCCCTCCGTAGTCCGTCCCCCCGTAGTCCGTCCCCTCCCCCACGTCCCCCTCCCCCCGTCCCCCCTCTCTTCCTGTCCCCCCTCTCCTCCACCCGTCCGTCGTGCCCACCGGCTGAGGTAGCAACTCCCTGATGTCGTGTCATCACACCGCGCCCGCGCGGGAACCAGCAGGGCTACCGTCATACGTGTCCTACGTGACGGTCCAGCGAGAGGTTGAGGGGGCGTACTCGGCATGAGCCTCGACGACGAGCGGAACGACGGCCTCTTCGGCGGCTCGGGAGAGACCCGTACGCGGCTTCCCGAGGGGGAGGGCGGGGGCGACGACGTCTACGGAGCGCGCAGATCCACCCGGTCCGGGCGGACGTCCCCGCGCAGCCTCGTCACCGTCGTGGGCGTCGTGGTCCTCCTGATCGCGGCGATCGCCTTCGCGAACCGGGGTGGGGACGATGCGGCTTCGACTCGCGCCGACGAGAAGAAGCCGGACGCGGCGGCGACGGCCCCTTCGGGGGAGAAGCCGGTGGGGGGGAAGAACGGGGGGATTCCGTCCGGGTTCGCGCATGATGAGCAGGGGGCGGAGAGTGCTGCCTCCAACTATGCGGTGTCCCTGGTCTCCGCCGACATCCTCAAACCCGATCGGCGGACCGAGATCGTCAAACAGCTCTTCGTCGCCGACAAGGTGAGTGAGCTTCGGGGCAAGTTCGACAAGACGTACTCCAAGGAATTTCTGAGCAAGATCGGTCTGGACGACAAGGGCAACGCCGCGCCCGGCCAGACGTATGTCTCGCGCACTGTGCCCGTAGGCACGAAGACGACGGCGTACTCGGACAACGCGGCGACCGTCGCGGTCTGGTGCACGGGCGCCTTCGGCACGGCCGGCCAGGACGCGACCAACCCGGTCAGCAACGACTGGTTCACGCTGACCCTCAAGCTGCGGTGGGCCGACGGTGACTGGAAGGTCGAGAGCTTCCAGTCGAAGGACGGCCCCGCTCCCGTGAACGGCGACAACAAGGTCTCCACCGCCGACGAGATCGCCAAGGCCGTCCAGGAGTACGGAGGGTTCACGTATGCCCGCTAGCCGTCATGCACTGAAGCTCACCGCCGCTGTCTCAGCCGTGCAGGTCGCGGCGGTCCTGCTGGCCTCACGTGCTTACGCCGCCCCGGAGCCGGAGGACGAGCGGTGCGACCTCATCGTCGGCCCCGCCAAGAGGTACTGCGAAAAAGGCCAGAACGCCGAAACCGACAGCGGCGGCGACGGCGACGGCGGGTACCCCACCGACAGTCCCCTCGACGACACCATGGACCCCCTCAGCTCCCTGGCCAAGGGGTGCGCCGAGGCCGCGTCCTGGACCGTGGACAAGTTGTCCGACGCCGTGAAGGAGACCGCGGACGTCGACTTCACGAACCCCACGTTCCTGCAGCAGTACGCCGTGGTGTTCGCCGCGTCGACCGTCCTCACCCTCCTCCTGTGGCTGATGGCCGTCGCCAAGCGGGCGGTCCGCGGCGTGCCGCTGACCACCGCGATCTCCGAGGCCATCGGGTTCCTGTGGCTCACCGTCCTCGCCTCCGCGTTCACGCCGCTGATCCTGTACACCGTCGTGTCCGCGACGGACGGCGTCACGGACGTCATCGCGAAGGCGACGGGCGGTCAGACGGACACGTTCTTCGGGAACTTCTCGGGCGCCCTGAAGAAGGGCGACGAGATCGGCGGCGGCCCGATCATGCTGATCGTCGTCTCGATCGTGTCGATCCTCGCCGCGGGCGTCCTCTGGCTGGAGCTCGTGATCAGGGCGGCGCTCCTCTACGTAGGAGCGCTCCTCGGCACGGTCGTGTACGCGGGCCTCGTCGACAAGAACCTGTGGTCGCACGTCCGCCGCTGGGCGGGCATCATGATCGCGGTGATCCTCGTCAAACCGATCATCGTCATCGTGCTCGGGCTCGCCGGGGCGCTCTCCGCCGAGGACGGTCCCGACTCGTTCTCCGCGGTCGTCTCCGGGCTGTCGATCATCCTGCTCGCCATCTTCGCGAGCGCCATGATCTACCGCTTCGTCCCGGGCTTCGGTGACGAGATCGCCGGTTCCCGCAACAACCGTCTCATGCGCGGCGCCGAGAACAAGGCCGCCGCCGTGATCAGCTCCCCCGCCTCCCTTGTCTCGCAGGGCATCAAGACCCACAGTGCCCGTGGGAACGGGAACGGAGGGGGAGGCAATGGCGGGGGCAGCAGTCAGGCGCGGCCCGCCAACCCCGCCAGCGGCGGTGTCGCCGCCCACAGCGGCCGTGGCTCCGGCCAAGGCTCCGGCGGCGGATCCGTCCCCTCCGCCGCACCCGCGCCGCGCAGCAGCAGCGCGACGAACACGCCGCACGCGGGCAACCGCGGCGGTTCCCGCACCAGCAGTACCAACCGCACGGGAGGTGAAGGGCGTTGACGACCCAGTCCCACGTGTCCCAGCCGGTCGCGCCCCGCCGCACATATCTGATCGGCCGCGCCCGGCCGAACGCGATCGTCGGCAAGAACCGCGAGACCGGGGAGATCGCCCTGATCATCGTGGGGGCGTTCCTCGGCATGATGTGCGGACTCCTCGTCCCCGTCCTCTCCCTGCGCATCGTGCTGCTCACCGGCCTCCCGATGCTCGCCATCGCGGCGGTGTACGTCCCGTACAAGGGCCGGACGTTCTACAAGTGGTACGAGATCAACCGCAGTTACAAGCGCTCCCTGAAGCGCGGCACCGCCTACCGCTCCGCCGCGCCCGAGGCGGGCATCCGGCTGGATGGCAGGGAAGTCGAGGTGGGGCCGCCGCCCGGCATCGGCCGCATCAGCTGGCTGGCCGCGCCCTTCGGCCCCGACGAGATCGCCGTGCTGCTCCACGCGGACCGCAGGACCGTCACCGCGGCCATCGAGATCGAGGGGCCGGGCGTCGGGCTGCGCGACAGCGAGGACCAGGAAGCCCTCGTCGACCGGTTCGGGACGCTCCTCAAGCACGTCGCCAACGGGGACGGGTTCGTGACCCGGCTGCAGATGCTCGCGCGTACGCTGCCGGCCGACCCCGACGCGCACGCCAAGGACGTCAGCCAGCGCGGCGACGACCGTGCGCTGCCCTGGCTCCAGCAGTCGTACGACCAGCTGCAGTCAATGGTGTCGACCAGCAGCGAGCAGCACCGCGCCTACCTCGTCGCCTGCATGCACTACTCCCGCGACCTGGCCGCCGAGGCCCAGGCGATGGCCCGCGCGGCCCGCCCGGTCGGCGGCCGCAAGCTCGACAAGGACGCCGGTCTCGCCGTCGTCATGGCCCGCGAGCTGACCGACATCTGCTCGCGGCTCCAGGAAGCCGACATCCGGGTGCGCCAGCCCCTGGGCCAGGGCCGCCTCTCCTCCCTGGTGCACTCCATGTACGACCCGGACCACCCCATCGACCACATCCAGGCGATGACGAAGCGCAACGCCTGGCCCGCCGAGCTCGACGCCATGGAGCCCACCTACCTCCAGGCCAAGACCCGCGAGTCCTCCACCCGCGCCCCCTGGTGCCACGCCACGGCCTGGGTGAAGGAGTGGCCGATGACGCCTGTCGGCGTCAACTTCCTCGCGCCGCTGCTCGTCCACACCCCGGACGTGATCCGGACGGTGGCCGTGACGATGGACCTCGAACCCACCGAGGTCGCCATCGAGCGGATGCTGACCGAGAAGACCAACGACGAGGCGGAGGCCAGCCGCCAGGCCAAGATGAACCGCACGGTCGACCCCCGCGACATCGCCTCGCACTCCCGCCTGGACCAGCGCGGCGAGGACCTGGCGAGCGGTGCGGCGGGTGTCAATCTCGTCGGGTACATCACGGTTTCGTCCCGTTCCCCGGAGGCGCTCGCGCGCGACAAGCGCACCATCCGCGCCTCCGCCGGCAAGTCGTATCTGAAGCTGGAGTGGTGCGACCGCGAGCACCACAGGGCCTTCGTCAACACGCTGCCGTTCGCGACCGGCATCCGACGCTAGACGGTATCGACGTAGAGGCAGGCTGTTGCGATGCGGGATCCGCTGACCGTCCTCACGGACGCCTTCACCTCCTTCCTCTTCGGGAAGGTGGAGACGACCCGGCTTCCGGTGCGTACGTCGACGGGGCAGGCCCAGGCGGTCTACCTGCCGACGGCCGCGCCCGGTCTCGGCGACTCGGGCGTGATCATCGGGCGTGAGGTGTACTCCGGCAAGGGGTACATCTACGACCCCTTCCAGCTGTACGGGCAGCAGCTGCCAGCTCCGCACTGGCTGGTGCTCGGCGAGTCCGGCAACGGCAAGTCGGCGCTGGAGAAGACGTACGTCCTGCGGCAGCTGCGCTTCAAGGACCGGCAGGTCGTGGTCCTGGACGCGCAGGGCGAGGACGGCGTCGGCGAGTGGAACCTCATCGCGCAGGAGCTGGGGATAACTCCCATCCGGCTCGACCCGACGGCCGCCCTCGACATGGGCATCAGGCTGAACCCGCTCGATCCCGCGATCACGACCACGGGCCAGCTCGCGCTGCTCCGGACCATCATCGAGGTCGCGATGGGGCACGGGCTCGACGAGCGCTCCGGCTTCGCGCTCAAGGTCGCGCACGCGTACGTGAACGAGACCATCGTGGAGCGGCAGCCGGTCCTGACCGACATCGTCGAGCAGCTGCGCCACCCCGAGCCGGAGTCGGCCGAGGCCATGAACGTGGCCATAGACGACGTACGGGCGTGGGGTCTGGACGTGGCGCTCGTGCTGGACCGTCTCGTCGACGGTGACCTGCGGGGCATGTTCGACGGGCCGACGACGGTCGGCGTCGACCTCGACGCGCCCCTGACCGTCTTCGACCTCTCCCACATCGACCGCAACTCCATCGCCATGCCGATCCTGATGGCGATCGTCGGCGTCTGGCTGGAACACACGTGGATCCGGCCCGACCGCAAGAAACGCATCTTCCTGGTGGAGGAGGCGTGGCACATCATCAACTCGCCCTTCGTGGCGCAGCTCTTCCAGCGCCTGCTGAAGTTCGGACGGCGGCTCGGTCTGTCGTTCGTGGCGGTGGTGCACCACCTGAGCGACGTGGTGGACGGCGCGGCGGCGAAGGAGGCCGCCGCCATCCTCAAGATGGCGTCCACCCGGACCATCTACGCTCAGAAGGCGGACGAGGCGAGGGCGACGGGACGGGTCCTCGGGCTGCCCAGGTGGGCGGTGGAGATCATCCCCACCCTCACCCCCGGCATCGCCGTCTGGGACGTCAACGGCAACGTCCAGGTCGTCAAACACCTGATCACCGAGACGGAACGGCCGCTGGTCTTCACCGACCGCGCCATGACCGAGTCGTCGGCCGATCTCCCGCACGACACACCGGCCGACGACGACGCGATGCGGGCGGCCGAGCTGGAGGCGGAGCAGCGGGCGGCGTACATGGAGCAGCATGCGGGATGAGTGGGAGGACCGTCGCGGACGCCCCGAGCGGGGCGTTCCTGACGGCCTGTTGGTGGGCTTCCTCGCCCTGCTGATCGGCGCCACGGTGCTCGTGTGGTCGGCGACGAACCTCGCGGGCCGCTTCGCGCGCGGCGCCTGGCCGGAGAAGGTCTCCTTCGGCCATACGCCGCCCGCTGTACGCCACCTGATCGGCAACCCCGAGGACGTGGCGGGCGCCTGGCCGGAGACGCCACCGGACCAGCTTTCGGGCTACGGCCTGTTCTGGGGCCTGTTCATCGGCCAGCTGATGGTCCTGATCGTGCTGACCGTCTTCGTGCTGGGGACGGTGACGCGGTGGCGGGCGGTGCGGAGGGCTCGCCGGGCGGCGTCGGGTACGGCGTCCCCGGAGCCCCCGGGGCCCCCGTCCGCGGTGGCCGCCGATTCCGCGGTGGCCGCCGCCGGTCCAGTGGCTGCCGGCCCTGTGCCTCCTGGCCCTGTGGCCGCCGGGCCGGTGGCTGCCGACCCCGTGCCTCCTGGCCCTGTGGCTGCCGGTCCTATGGCCGCCGGCGCCCCCGTGCCTCCGGTCTCCGCGCCACCGGTCACGGGACCGGCCGCCGGACCACGCACCGAACCGACCGCCGGACCACGCACCGAACCGCTCACCGAACCGGTCCCCGTCGAGGCTGCCAGCCCCGCCCCTGCCCCCGCCCCCGCGGCCCCGCCCCTCCCCACCCCCCGTTCCCCCCTCGTCCTCGGCAGCCCCACGACCCGTCGGCCCCTCGCCGTGCAGGCCGTCCAGGATGCCGAGGGCGCCGCCCTTGTCCTGACCTCCGACCCCACCCTGTGGGCGGAGACGAAGGACGCCCGGGCCAAGCTCGGACCCGTCCTGCTCTACGACCCCTCCCACCTCTGCGACACCCCGGCCCGCCTCCACTGGTCACCCATTTCCGGCTGCCACGACAAGGCGACGGCGAACGACCGCGCCACCGCGCTCCTCGCCCCGATAAGGCCCTCCGCGAAGCTGGACGTCGCCGTGGCCGACACGGCGCAGCTCCTGATGCGCAGCTTCCTGCACGCCGCCGCGGTGGCCGACAAGCCTATGAAGATCGTCCACCGCTGGGCGCAGGGCACCCAGGTCCAGGAGGCGGTACGCATCCTCCGTACCCATCCCAAGGCCTCGTCCGGCACCGCCGGTGAGCTGGAGGCGGCCCTCACCGCGCACCCCGAGCGCCGGGACATCGCCCAGGAGTTGACCGCCAGAGCGCTCTCCGCACTGTTCACGGTCCACCTCCGCGAGTCCTGCACGCCGAACCGAACTGATGCGCTCTCCCTGGATTCCTTTGTCGATGAAGGGGGCACGCTTTTTGTTGTGGGTGAGGCGATCGAGGATCCCAAGTCCCGGCAGGGCCCGGGTGCCATGCCACTCCTGACGGCACTCGCCTCAAGCGTGGTCGAGCACGGCCGGCGCATGGCCGAACGGTCATCCTCCGGTCGGCTCGACCCACCAATGACGCTCGTCCTCGACGACGTCGCCGCGGTGGCTCCGCTGCCCCAGCTGCCGGAGCTGCTCTCCACCGGGGCGGACCGGGGCCTGCCGACCCTGGCTCTGCTCCGGTCGCGGGAACAGGGCAGATCGCGCTGGCCGGACAGTGAACTTCCCCTGCTGTCGATTCAGTAGGGGAAGTCCGTACGGGAACTAGGAGCCCTGCGTCCCGTACAGCCGCAGGAAGATCTCCACCCCGTCGCGCACGATCTCCTCGACCTCGGCCTCCTCCAGCGGCAGCGCGCCGAAGTACGACTCGGCCGTCACCCCGCCGCCCACCATGAGCGCGAAGTGCCGTGCCGCCTTGCGAGCGTTCGACTCGTCGACGGCGATCTTCCCCTGCCGCCCCAGCTCCAGCATCCAGCGCGCCAGGGCCTCCTGGGACGCCCGGGGCCCGACCCGCTGCCACTCCTCGAGGACGTCGGACGGCAGCCGGCCGCCCTCCGGGATGATCTGGCGTACGACGGAGAAGTGCGCGGGGTGCGCCGCACTCTGGCCGACCCAGTCGCGGGCGAGGTCGAGGAGGTCCTCCTCGATGTCGCGGACCTTGCGCAGGTGCCGCTCGAAGAGGGCCTCCGTCGCCGCCGTCACCGACTCCGCGCTCTCCAGCAGGACGGCGCGGAAGAGGCCCTCCTTGTCGCCGAAGTGGTTGTAGATCGTGCGCGTGGAGACGCCGGCTTCGGCGGCGATGGCGTCGATGCTCGCGCGCGTGTAGCCCTCGCGGCCGAAGACGGTGCGGGCGCCGCTCGTGATGGCACGCCGCTTCTCCAACATCCCTTTGCGCAGGGGCTTCTGAGGCTTCTGTCCGTCCGAGCCCTGCTGTTCCGGTCCGCTCGCCATCTCACCTCTCAGAAAAATTACAATGAGCGTTGTAATTACTACAACGCACGTTGTACTTTACTCGCATGCCCACCGAGACCGCTCCGCAGGCCCCGCCCCCGCGCCCCGTCGGGGAGGGCCGCCCCGCCCTGACCCTCCTCGTCGTCCTGCTCGGCATGTTCACCCTGCCGATGGCGATGTCCGGCACCACCGTGGCCCTGCCCCGCATCGGCTCCGACCTCGACGCGTCGGGCGCGGCACTCCAGTGGGTGGTCGTCGGCTACTTCCTCGCCGCCTCCTCCTTCATGCTCGTCGCCGGCTCGCTCGGCGACATCTTCGGCCGCCGCCGGGTCCTCACCGCGGGCGCGGCCCTCTACTCGGCGGGCACCCTCGCCTCCGCCGCCGCCCACCACATCCTGCTCCTGGACGCCGCCCGCCTGCTCTCCGGCGTGGGCGCCGCGGGCGTCATGGCGAGCGGTGGGTCCCTGCTCGCCGCCACCTTCACGGGACCCGCGCGGACCAGGGTGTTCGCCGCCCTCGGCACCACGGCGGGCGTCGGCCTCGCCATCGGCCCGACCTTCTCCGGCTGGCTGGTGGACGGGCTCGGCTGGCGCACCACGTTCCTCGCCTTCGCCGCCGCGGGCGCCCTCATCCTCACCGGCACGCGTTTCCTCACGGAATCCCGCGCCGACGCCCCGCCGCGCGTCGACAAGGCGGGCGCCGCGACCTTCATCGGCGGCCTCTCCCTGACCCTGTTCGCCATCACGCAGGGCTCCAAGTCCGGCTGGACGGCGGGGAGCACGCTGCTGCCGCTCGCCGTGGGCCTGGCGCTGCTGACCGCCTTCGTACGCGTCGAGAAGCGGCTCGCCGCGACCGGCGGGCAGCCCATCCTCGACCTCTCGCTGGCCCGCCACCCCGCCTTCCTCGGCTGGTCCCTCGGCTCCTTCGGACTCGGCGCGGGCACCACCGGCATCCTCGTCTTCCTGCCCACCTACCTCCAGGGCACCAGCGGCACCTCGGCTCGCGAGGCGGGCCTGGTCCTGCTCCTGATGACCGTGCCCGTCCTCGCCCTGCCCCCGGCCGGCGCCCGCCTGGTCAACCGCGGCGTCCCGGCCCGCCACCTGCTCGTCCTCTCACTGCTCCTGATCGCCGCGGGCAACGCCTGGCTGACCACCCTGCACCCCGGCATCTCCACGGCCGCGCTCGCCGGACCCCTGCTGACCGTCGGCGTCGGCCAGGGCCTGTCCCTCGGCATCATCGACGCCCAGGCGCTCGGCATGGTCGAACCCGCGAAGGTCGGCATGGCGTCGGGCTTCCTCAACACCGTCCGGGGCGGCACCGGCGCCGTCATGCTCACCCTCTTCGGCGCGCTGCTGCTCGCCCTCGTGGAGTCCCGGGTCGGCTCGGCGGAGCTCGCGGGCCGCGTCACGGCCGGCACGGGCGGTCACGCCGACCGGTTCACCGAGGCCTGGCGGATCACCCTGTGGGCGGTGGCGGGCTTCACGACCGGGCTCGCGGTGCTGGTCCACCGGCTGCTCAGGCCGCGCACCCGACGACGTACACCGGTGCCGGAAGCGACGCACACCGTCCCGGGCGCCACCACCTCGGCCGAAGCCGTGACCGCGCGGAGCCGCTGACACCGCGCTTCCGTCTCAGACACACACCTCACCCAACGACATCCGTCACGCACTGCCCTTGAGGAGCACGCCATGTCCACCACCCCGAACACCACCGGCCCGCACACCCCCACCACCCCCCTCCGCCTCGCCGTCATCGTCGGCTCCACCCGTGACGGCCGCTTCGGCCCCACCGTCGGCGGCTGGTTCACCGCGCTCGCCGAGCGCCACACCGGCTTCACCGTGGACGTCATCGACGTCGCCGGCCTGGAGCTGCCCTCCGCCCACCCGGACTGGGGCACCGAGCGCACGCCCGCCCTCGCCGCGCTCGCCGAGCGGGTCGACGCCGCCGACGCGTACGTGGTGGTCACGCCGGAGTACAACCACAGCTTCCCGGCCGCCCTGAAGCACTTCATCGACCTGCACCGCACCCAGTGGGAGGCCAAGCCGGTCGGCTTCGTCTCGTACGGCGGGGCCGGCGGCGGCCTGCGCGCCGTCGAACAGCTCCGGCTGGTCTTCGCCGAGCTGCACTGCGCGACCGTCCGCGACGTCGTCAGCTTCCACAACGCCTGGGACCACTTCGGCGAGAACGGCCCCGCGCACGACGAGAACGGCGCGGCCGGCGCCGCCAAGGTCCTCCTCGACCAGCTGGCCTGGTGGGCGAAGGCCCTGCGGACGGCCCGCACGGAGCACCCGTACCGCTAGAACTCCCGCCCCTCAAGGACGCTTCAGCACCAGCTCGAACTCCCGCGAAGAGGGGTCGCCCGGCACCGGGACGGCCCCTCCGCTGCGTACGAAACCGAACCGCCGGTAGAACGCCTGCGCCCGCGGGTTGGCCTCGTGGACGTACAACCGCACCCGGTCGAGCCCCTCCAGGGACCACGCCCACCCGACAGCCGCCTCGAACAGCGCGTCCGCCGCGCCGCTCCCCCGGTGCTCGGGCCGCACGAAGACCCCCACGAGGTGCGCCTGCCGCTGCTCGATCACTCCGCCGTGGACGTCGTCCGACCCGGCCTCCTCGATCAGCACGGTCACCGACCCCGCCCACACGCCGTGCGGCCCCTCCGCCACGAACTGCCGGGCGCGCAGCCCGTGCGCGGAGCCGCTCGCCGCCCGCCGCTGCCAGAACCAGTCCGGTTTCGCGGCGGCGTCCTCGTACGTGTCCAGAAAGGCGACCGGCGCCGCCGGGTCCCGGAGCGCCGCCAGTCGCAACTCCCTGACCTGCGGCCACTCTTCGGCACGGACGGCCCGTACGACGTACTCGTACTCCTGCTCCATGCGGTGATCCTAAGTCGGCGGGCTGCCGAGCCCCGGGGCAGCCTCGGGGTCGTCGTCGTACCCGGGTACTACCCCCGGCCCGCACTCCCCGCCCCCGGTCCGACGATCCGCGCCCCCGCCAACGGCAGCATCGAAGACATGATCAGGGCATACGGACTCACCAAACACTATGGCGGCAGGCCCGCCAAGAAGGCCGTGAACGACCTCAGTTTCGAGGTCCACCCGGGCACCGTCACCGGCTTCCTCGGCCCCAACGGCGCGGGCAAGTCCACCACCATGCGGATGCTCGTCGGCCTCGACGCACCCACCCGCGGCCGCGCCACCATCGGCGGCCGCGCCTACGCCGCCCACCCCGCGCCCCTGCACGAAGTGGGCGCCCTCCTCGAAGCACGCTCGGTCCACCCGGGCCGCTCCGCCTACCACCACCTCATGGCGCTCGCCCACACCCACTCCCTCCCGAAGAGCCGCGTCGACACGGTCCTGGAACTGGCCGGCATCCACGAAGTCGCCCGCAAGCGCGTCAAGGGCTTCTCGCTCGGCATGGGCCAGCGCCTGGGCATCGCGGCGGCCCTGCTCGGCGATCCGGCCACGGTCATCCTCGACGAGCCGGTCAACGGCCTCGACCCCGAGGGCGTCCTGTGGATCCGCAACCTCCTCAAGTCCCTTGCCGCGGAGGGCCGTACGGTCCTCGTCTCCTCCCACCTCATGAGCGAGATGGCGCTCACCGCCGAGCACCTCGTCATCATCGGCCGCGGCAGGCTCCTCGCCGACACCACCGTCGAACGCTTCGTACGCGAGTCGGGCACCGGAGCCGTCAAGGTCGTGACGCCCGAGGCCGGCCGGCTCACCGAGCTGCTCGCGGGCCCGGACGTGCGGATCTCCGGTGACGCGCCCGGCGTCCTCGACGTACGCGGCACGGACGCCGAGCACATCGGCCGCACCGCCGCCGCCCACGGCATCCCCCTCTTCGAACTGACCCCGCAATCCGCCTCGCTGGAGCAGGCGTTCATGGACCTCACCCGGGACTCGGTGGAGTACGCCACCCCGGCCGGAACCGAACCGACCGCCGCCCGCCGACCGGAAGGGGCCGCCGCATGAGCGCGCTCACCACCAACGGAATCGTTCGCTCCGAATGGCACAAGCTGTGGACGCTCCGCTCCACCTGGATCACGCTGCTCACCGCGAGCGCGCTCGTCATCGCCGTCGGCATCACGATGGGCGCCACCTACGACGGGGACGACGCCGAGATCGACACCGTCGTCTTCACCCTCTTCGGCACCCAGCTCGCCCAGATCTGCCTCGCCGTCCTCGGCATCCTCGTCACCGCGGGCGAGTACTCGACGGGCCTGATCCGGGCGTCACTCGCGGCCGTCCCGAGCCGCCTGCCCGTCCTGTGGTCCAAGGCCGGCATCTTCACGGCCGTCGCCTTCACGGTCTGCTTCGTGACGAACCTCGGCACGTTCCTCATCGCCCAGATCTGGCTCTCCGGCACCGACAAGGAACTGTCCCTCACCGACTCCGGCGTACTCGGCGCCCTCGCGACCAGCGCGGCCGCCCTCACCCTCCTGAGCCTCATCGCGCTCGGCCTCGGCGCCCTGTTCCGCTCGGTGCCCGGCGCCATCGGCGCGTTCGTCGGCGCGGTCCTGATCCTGCCCGAGGTCGTCTCGACGATCCCGTTCAGCGCCGTGGACACCACCGTCAAGTACTTCCCCGCCCAGGCAGCGAGCGCCCTCGGCTCGGTGACCCGGGTCGAGAACACCATCGCGCCGGGCACCGCCCTCATCACGCTCGTCCTCTGGTCGGCGGCGGTCATCGCCACGGCATCCGTACTGCTCAAGCGACGCGACGTATGACGCCCACGCCGTCAACTCCTGTACGAGGATGAGGACGTGACCGAGCCACACCCACTCACCCAGCTCCTCCAGCGTTCGACGCAGCGGGTGCGCGACTTCGACAGGCGCCACCCGCTCGGCTGGGACGTGCTGGTCACCGGCTTCTTCGTGGTTGCCGCCCTCGTCGACGCGAGCGGCGGCTGGCGCAACACCGCACCGAACACGAACGTCCCGGACTGGCTCGTCCTCCTGCTCAGCACCGCGCTCTCACTGCCGCTCCTCCGGCGCCGCCGCCGTCCCATGGCCGTCCTCACCGTCATGGTGGCCGCGAGCCTGGTCAGCAGCTGGACCGGCGCCATGCTCCAGGCGTCACTGATCCAGATGCTCGTCCTGTTCAGCATCGCGATGCGGCTGCCCCTGAAGACGCTCGGCCGGGCGGGCCTCATGATGACCGCGCCACTCGTCGTGGGCACGTTCCGCTATCCGGAGGACAGCTGGGACCAGCAGATCATCCCGTACGTATGGGCGTACGCCGTCGTCGCTCTCCTCGGCATCGCGGTGCGCTCGCGCCAGGACTACACCCAGGCCCTCGTCGAACGCGCCCGCCAGCTGGAGGTCGAGCGCGACCAGCAGGCCCAGCTCGCCGCCGCCGCCGAACGCACCCGCATCGCCCGCGAGATGCACGACATCATCGGCCACAACCTCTCCGTCATCACGGGCCTCGCGGACGGCGGTTCGTACGCCGCCGCCAAGTCCCCCGAGCGCGCCGCCCAGGCCCTCGAAGCCATCGGCACCACCAGCCGCCAGGCCCTCGCCGAACTCCGCCGCCTCCTGGACGTCCTGCGCGACGACGCACCCGCCACGGCCGAACTCGCCCCGCAGCCCGCCCTCACCGACCTCAGCCGGCTCATCGACGGCGTACGCGCGGCGGGCCTCTCGATACGCAGCACGGTGTCCGGCCGCCCGGACGCGGTCCCCGCGGGCCGCCAGCTCACCGTCTACCGGGTGGTGCAGGAAGCCCTCACCAACACCCTCAAGCACGCCGGCCCCGGCGCGACCGCCGCCGTCGACGTCACCTACGACGATGACGGCGTGAGGGCGGAGGTCACGGACACGGGAACGGGGACGGGGACGGGGGCGGGCGGCGGCCCAGGCGTCCCGGGCGGCCGCGGGCTCACCGGAATGCGCGAGCGAACGGCGTTGTACGGCGGCACACTTGAGGCGGGGCCGCTGCCTCACCCGCCGGGCGGCTGGCGGGTCCGTCTCCACCTCCCGAAGGACAGCGAAACACCGTGACGACCGTGCTCATCGTCGACGACCAGCCCATGCAGCGCTTCGGTTTCCGCATGCTCCTGGAGAGCCAGGACGACATGACGGTGGCGGGGGAGGCCGGCAACGGCAGCGAAGCGGTCCGCATGACGGCCGAACTCAACCCGGACGTCGTCCTGATGGACATCCGCATGCCGGGCCTGGACGGCATCGAGGCCACACGCCGCATCGTCGCGGCGGGCGCCCGCACCCGCGTCCTGATCCTCACGACGTTCGACCTCGACGAGTACGCGTACGCGGGGCTGCGCGCCGGCGCCTCCGGTTTCCTCATCAAGGACGCCATGCCGGAGGAACTCCTCTCCGGAATCCGCGCGGTCGCCTCCGGAGACGCGGTGGTGGCCCCAAGCCTGACCCGCCGGCTCCTCGACACGTACGCGGATCAGCTGCCGACAGCCGACGCGGCCGCCCCCACCGACCCGGCGGACCACCCGCGCCTGGCCTCCCTCACTCACCGGGAGCGCGAAATCCTGACGGTCATCGGCCAGGGCTGGACGAACGCGGAGATAGCTTCCCGGCTGCACCTCGCGGAATCCACGGTGAAGACACACGTGGGCCGCATCCTCGCGAAGACGGGGGCGAGGGACAGGGTGCAGGCGGTCATCCTGGCGTACGACACGAAATTGGTGAGTCCGTCGTAAAGGTCGCGGTAGAGGTACCGGTAAAGGTCCAGAACGCAGAAAACCCCCGCACCGAATGGTGCGGGGGTTTTCTCTACAATTAGTTCGGCGGCGTCCTACTCTCCCACAGGGTCCCCCCTGCAGTACC
>NZ_JBJDPY010000002.1:574289-760410 GCF_044903205.1 Streptomyces sp. NPDC029674 | reverse complement strand
CCGCCTTGCATCTCGACGCACCAGACCCCGCTCACCTGCACCGACGGGTGGCCGCCACCCCACCGCGACCTGATCCGCCGGACAGGCCCTAGCCGGAGCGGTCTAGCCGGAGTGGTCCCCGTGGCCGCCGCCGTGGCCCGCGCCGTGGTCGAACTTCAGGGCCTCCTTCGGCATGACGACGAAGGGCCGCATCATGCCCATGTCCTCGTGCTCCAGGAAGTGGCAGTGGTACATGAACCGGCCGTACGCCCCGTCGAACTTGCCCATGACGCGCAGCATCTGGCCGCCGGGGACCCGGAAGACGTCCTTCCAGCCGCGCTCGTTCGGCGCCAGCGGTATCGGCCGCTCCGGGTCGGCGGCGACCGGGGCGCGGGTGCCGCCGATCGTGACGTCGAAGCCCGAGACGTCGTACGTGTCCCGGCCGAGGAGCTGGAAGTCCGCCAGGTGGATGTGCATCGGGTGGAGCACCGGCGGGTTCACGGCGAGGTTCAGGAAGCTCCACTGCTCGTGGCTGCCCTCGGCGATGGTGATGCCGAGGCCGTCGTTGAACGTGCGGGCGATCCGGCGGTACGTCTTGACCTTGCCGTCCTCGCCGCGCACCTGGATGATCCCCTCGGTCGAGACCTGGATGTCACCCGGCTCCTTGACCTCGGCCATCTCCCAGATCTCGGGGTGGCCGCCGCCGCCCTTGGTGGCGGGCGGGGTCAGCACGATCAGCCGGTGGCCGTGCTGGATGTCGTGTGTGATCGGGCGGAACGAACCCGAGAGGACCTCCGGCAGTTCGAAGGTGTCCGGCTCGGCGCACTCGCCCACCCGGAACTCCATGACCTGCGGATAGCGCACGTCGTTCGCCACGTCGGGCACGCCGGGCGCCTGGCCGCGCCCCTTGTTGACCAGGCGCAGCCGCTGCCCGGCCAGGCCCCTGAAGTCGATGAGGAGGTCCATGCGCTCGGCCGGCGCGACGGTGAGCGTCGGCAGCGCCCCTTCGAAGTCGATGGGCACGGGGCGCGGCAGGAGCCCGCCGTCGCTGCCGATCTGGTGGAGGACGCCCCGCACGGGGTTGTCGTCCTCGTCGATCAGGACCAGGTCGTAGATGCGCGCGTTCGACGCATTGACCAGGCGGAAGCGGTACCAGGCGGCGTCCACGTCGGCGTAGGGCCAGATGCGGCCGTTGACCGTGGTGTACGGGCCGGAGAAGGGCAGGGAGACCGGCTTGCCCGTCTCCGCGTTCTTCGGGTCGACGATGGTGGTCTTGTGCAGGAGGCGGCCGTTGAGCCGGTTGTCACCCTCGTCCGTGTCGAGGTTCCGGTCGGCGATGAGGAGGGGTATCTCGCGCTCTCCGCAAGGGAGTTGGAGCGCGTCCTCCTCGTCGTCGCGGACGAGGTACGTGCCGTAGAGGCCCGCCATGACGTTCCACCGGGTGATGTTCATGGCGTGGTCGTGGTACCACCACTGGACCGCCTGGTGGTCGTTCGGGTACTCGGAGAGCTGGGCGTCGCCGTACCCCACGGCGTTGTCCGCCCAGCCGTCGTTGCCGCCGCCCGTCTGGGCGCCG
Organism: Streptomyces sp. NPDC029674; assembly: GCF_044903205.1. Classification (NCBI taxonomy): domain Bacteria; kingdom Bacillati; phylum Actinomycetota; class Actinomycetes; order Kitasatosporales; family Streptomycetaceae; genus Streptomyces; species Streptomyces sp. NPDC029674. The sequence continues at coordinate 758,855 of NZ_JBJDPY010000002.1, read as the reverse complement.
TGCAGGTGCGTCACGGACCAGGCGGGCAGGGCCGCCACGTCCTTGTTCGGCTCGACGCCCGCACGGCCGGGCAGGGTGTTGGGCGGCGGGTCGGTCCGCGGGTCGCCGCGCGGGACCTCGACGGCCGTGACGGGATACTCGCCCTGCGGTATGCGGTTGGTCCAGGCGATGCGGACGCGCTGTCCGCGCCGCACCTCGATGGTGGGGCCCGGCACCGAGCCGTCGTACCCCCACATCAGGGTCGGCGGCAGTTGCGGGTGCAGGCGCACCCAGGTCGGCCGCAGGGCGATCTCGGTCTCTTCCCGCACGTCCGCCGAGTCGGGCCGCAGGACCGGCGGGACGGTCAACGGCGCCACGAAGGGCACCAGTTCGCCGTCGGCCACCCCGTTGGCGGACGCCAAGGCCTTCGCCTTCGCTTCCGCCTCGGTCTCCGCATCGCCGCCCGTCAGCCGGTCCGTGATGCGCTCGATGATGTCGGTCATGTGTGGAACACCCCCGTGTTCATCCCCCGTTGCGCGGCCGCTCGAAGGCCGCCTTCACTTCAGAAGACTCCCGGCGCCCCAGTGAAGTTCCACGAATCCTGCATTCCGGATGAAACCATCCGAAGGGGGTGGCTCGGCTTCCGGTCCGGCACGAAGCCGTGCGCGCGCCTCGCCAGATCGTCCGCACCGTAGCGCCGGCAGTCGCGGTGCCAGTTCACGATGCCCGCCAGCCAGTTCCTCAGGTCCGCCACATAGCCGTCCATGGCCTCCCGAGCCGTCCGCGACAGCGCGAAGTCGTCGTAGAGGACCGGGAATTCATGTGCGGCGACGTGCTCGAACTGCCGCATGCGCTGCGTCGTCAGGTCGTGGACGATGCGCAGCCCGGTCGGGTAGTCGCAGCCGAAGAAGTTCTGCACGACCAGGATGCCGTTGTGGATCTCGCCCTCGTACTCGATCTCCTTCTGGTACGAGAAGATGTCGTTCACGAGCATCGCGTAGTCCATGGCCGCGTTCTCGAGGGAGCGGACGGGGCCGCTGCGGTAGATCTCGGGCGGCACGGCGGGGCCGTGGCCCATCCGGCACAGGCTCATGGTGAGGTCGGAGCCGAAGGTGGCGCGGCGCATCTCCAGGTAGTCGACCGGGTCGGGAATGCGGTTGTGCAGCTGGTTGAACACCTCCCACACCCAGCTCTCCGTCATGACCCCGACGGCGTCCCGCAGCCCCCGGCGCTGCGTCTGCGTCATGTCGCGGGTCGTGCGCCCCCACAGGTCGATGAGGCCGCGCTCCATGGCGTTCGTGGGCACCGGCACCGGGTCGCCCGCGAGGGTCATGCAGGCGGTGAGGCGCTCCGTGCAGAGCTTGGCGGCGGCGAGGTCGCGGCGGTGGCCGAAGACCAGGGGGTAGTAGTCGTCTCCGTAGGTGCCCCAGGCCAGCCACTGCGAGCTGAGGTCGAGGGCCTCCGGCGTGCCGTCGGGGTCGAGTCCTGCGGCGCACAGCGGCAGGTCGTACGCGTCGAGCTTGTCCTCGTCCCAGACGCCCTCCGCGAGGATGCCCGTCGCGTGCGCCCACCCGGTGAGCCGCCGCCGCGCGGTGTCCAGGCCCGGATTGAGCCGCAGCGGGAACGGCATGTAGAGGTCGGGCACTTGGGAGGGGCCCACCTTCTGGAAGGGCACGTGTGTGAAGGAGCGCAGCCGCTCCGCACCGGCGGCCGCGAGCAGCGCGCCCATGTCGGTCCCCGAGGTGCCGAGGCCGGTGGGCCCGGCGAGCGGGGAGGCGTCGAGCGCTCCCTCGTTCATGTACCGGCTGGAGCGCAGGTGCCACTCGTGGCCGCCCGACTGCCAGTCCTGGAGGCCACGGGCGTACGCGGCGACCGCGGCGAGTTCGGGCGGCGTGAGGCCCTTCTCCAGGGCGACGGCGGGCACTTCGGTGGCCGCCGTGTGCTCGAACTGGTGCAGCCGTGAGGTCAGGATGTCGTTGACCATGTCGGCGGCTTCCTGGGTGGTGCAGCCGAAGAAGGTCTCCAGGACGAGCACTCCGTTGCTCAGCTCGCCCTCGTCCTGGACCTCGCGCTGGTACGAGAAGAGGTCGTTCCGCAAGTGGACGCCGTCGCTGAACGTCTCCATGAGCACGCGCAGCGGCCTGGAGCGGGCGACCGCGGCGGGCACTTCGGCGGTCGCGTACTCGATGAGCCCCGCCGACCAGGGGGCGCCACCCACCTTGCGGCGCATCTCGATGTACTCGACGGGGTTGGCGATCCGCCCTTCGTTGATGTTGGAGAGCTCCCACATCGACTCGTTCAGCAGGTGCTCCGTGGCCTCCGCGAAGCGGCGGCGCCAGTCCTTGGACATCGCGGGCACCGTGCGCGCCCAGAGGTCGGCGAGGCCCGCCTCGACGGGGTTGCGCGGCTCCGGCACGGGGATCGACAGGTCCATCGGCATGAAGAGGGGCAGGCGGTCCAGGTGGGCCTTGCCGGCCGCGCGGTCCTGGGTGCGTTTGTACATGTCCAGGAAGTGGTCGTCGAAGAAGAAGACCCACACGTACCAGTCGGTGATCAGCGACAGGGCGGGGCCGTCGCAGTCCGGATGCGTATAGGCACACAACAGTCCGTAGTCGTGTGCGTCGAGGTCGCTCTGCTCCCAGATGCCGGAGCCCTCCAACATGCCCATGTCGCGCGCCCACTTCGTGGAGTGCGCGCGTGCCTCTTCCAGGTGCGGGTTGAGCCGCGCGGTGTACGGCATGTAGAAGTGCGGCAGTTCGAACGGCTGCGTCATGGCTCCGCCCTACCCGAGCCCTCCGACCGGCATCCGCGCGAGGACACATGATCGCACCATCGCGTGAATCGGGGGCGTGATGGGGCGCGTCGGGGGGCGCGCGGAGGTATGGGGGCGACGGCGCGGGCCGCCTCCGGAGACGCGACCCCGGGGCGGGGCTTCGGCCGGTCCCACCGAATCACCGGTTTCCCCGCGTACGCACCGCTCACGCCTCTAGGCTGCCGTCCACGCCCCCCTCCGGAAGGAAGCCCCTCCATGACCGATGCGCCGCCGCGAGCGGAGCTGCTCCTGGACCGGGAGGTCCCCGAGGAGCTGCGCCAGGAGCTGGTCGCCGCGTTCGACGGGCTCGGCGCCCCACCGGTCCGGGTCCGCCGCACCCTCGACCACCGCGGCGCGGCCGACGTCCCGTGGATCGTCCTGGCGTCGCTGCCCCTGCAGGCGTTCCTCAGCGGTCTCGGTGCGGAGGCGGTCAAGGACGCGTACGAAGCGTTTAAGGGTCTCGTACGACGGACTGCGCGCCCCGCGTCGTCGCCGGGCGCCGGCGCCCTGGGCGAGGCACCCGAGGCGCCTCCGGCACGCGAGGCGCGGCCGATGGTGCTGCGGGACGCGGTCACCGGCCTCGACGTCGTGCTGGAGCCCGACCTCCCCGCCGAGGCGTACGAGACGCTCACGACGCTCGACCTGTCGGACTTCACGATGGGGCCGCTGCACTACGACCGCGCCCTGAGTCGCTGGCGTTCGGTCCTTGACGAGGCCGCCGGCTGACCCGCCGGCCGGAGGACGCGGCGGACGTGCCGCCGCGGATCGGGGGCTGACTGTGACTGCGCAGATCGCGCGTACGGACCATCTGACCCATGCGGAACAGGCCTGCGCCGACGGGGAGTCTGCGCTTGCGCTCGGCGACACGGCGACCGCGGAACACCACTTCCGGCACGCGCTGGCGCTGGTCGGGGCGGACTCCCCGGATGACACGGCCGAGGACGACGCCGCCGGGTGCGCGCGGCTCGCCGCGCGGGCGTGGACGGGGGTGGGACGGGTGCGGCTCGCGCGTGGGGACGTGGGGGGCGCGGAGGCCGAGTTCGAGCGGGCGCGCGAATTGCGTCCCACGGCCGCGGGGCCGCTGCACTGGCTGGGCTGCGCGGCCGCCCACCGCGGTGACCTCACCACCGCGAACCGCCACCTCACCGCGTCCCTCGCCTGCGCCGTCCCCCACAGCCGCAGCCTCGTCCAACGCGCCTACGTCCACGCCCGCGCAGGCAACCCCCACGCCGCCCTGACCGACCTCCGCGCCGCCGCCCGGACCGGCCCCCTCGACGACGAGGCCCGCTGGATCCTGGCGGCCCTGTCGGGCCGCTCCGCACGGGAGGTGGCCCTGCGGATGCGCAGGGCGGCGCTCGCCTTGCTACAGCGGGAGCGAGAGCCGGGGCCGCAGGACGGACAGCCCGGCCCACGAGGCCAGGACCCCGGCCCGCGAGGGAGGGACCCGTGGCTGCGGGCCGGGGACTTGGTCGCGGGTGCGTGGGGGGTTGATCCGCGCACTTGGGGTTTTGCTCCGCTGTACGCCGTGGCGCTCGTGCGGGGCGGGCGGCGGGGGGTCGCCGTCGCGTTGCTCGGGGACGCTGTCCGGCACGACCCCGCCGACCATCGGGTCAATCACACGCTTGGCGTGGCTCTCGTCAAGTCGCCCGAGTTGGCGCACGGTTCCGGGTGGGAACGGTGTGTGGCCGCCTGGGCCGCCCTGCTGCACGACGCCGGGTTCTGGGAGTACGTCCTGCGCGCGGCCGCGCGACGGTACGGCACCCCCGTCGACCCCTCCCTCGTACCGGTCCTCCGCGCCGGACTGCGCGAGGCGCTCGAACGGCACATGCCCGACGACGGCACCGCCGCCCGCGTCGCGCCCGGGCCGCTGCTCCAGCGCGAGGCCGACGCCGCGAAGCTGCTCGCGGCCGTCGGCGGCTTCCCGTCGGCCGGGGGCGGCGGGGCCCCGCTGTTCTGCGGGCCGCTGCGCATCGCGGAGCTCGGCAGGTCGACGGAGTTCGGCGCGTTCGCCGCGGGGCGGGAGGTGGAGGTGGAGGTGGGGTCCGAGGGTCCGGCCAGCCCCACCAGCCCCGCCAGCCCCGCCGGCCCTACGGGGTCCACGGGCCCGGCGGGCTCCTCGTACCCGTCCCTCACCTACGCCTTCTCCGAACTCGGCTTCGCGCAGCTCCTCCTGGGCCAGGACAAGGCCGTCGACGCCCTCGCCGCCCTCTCCGAGCTGCGCTGTCCCGGCTGCCGGGCGCGGGGCGGGCCCGGGGCGGCGGCCGTGTGCGAGCCGGGGTGTGCGCGCTTCGACGAGTTGAACCCCGGCTACGCGGGGCTTCCGGACAAGCACCGCAGGCTCTCCCTCGACGCGCGCGGTCTCGCCCTGGAGGCGCGGCTCAGGATGGGGCGCGCCGAACTGACGCGCGCGCGACCCGACTTCGCGTCGGCCGCCGCGTGCTGGCGGCGTGCGCTGGTGCACAGCAGGGAGCTGGACCGGTACCGCGAGACGCAGACCGCCGTCGTCGACATGGCGCTCGGCGCGGCCCGTGCGGCACATCGGGCGGGGCGGCTGAGTCTCGCCGTGGACACGCTCGACATGGCCCGGTCCGTGATCGGTGCGAACGAACGGGGGCGCCTTGAGGGGCAGTTGGCGCGTGTCCTGGCCGACCGGGGGATCTCCGTCGCCAACGACCGGGACGCGCTGCTCGACCAGCCCGCCGCCGACCTGCGCCGCTCGGTCGCCTTCAACCCGCACCTGCTGCGCGCGCAGGTCAGCCTCGGTGTCGTACTGCGCGGGCTCGCCCTGGCCCGCTGGAGCTCGGGCAGCCTGTCGGGCGCGCGGGCGACACTGCGCGAGGCCATCGACCAACTCACCGCCGCCCTGGCGCACTTCCCGGACGACCCCGACCTGGAGCAGCAGCGGGAAGCCGCGGTCGCCGACCTCGACCACGTCATGTGGCAGCCCGACGAGAGTGAGCAGTGACGGCCGTGCTCGCCTACGAGGAACTGCGCATCCGGGTCCGCCGCGTCGGCGCGGCCCGCTACCTCGTGACCGCCAACGGCCCGGCGTGCGCGGCCGAGGTCATGGCGGTCGGCGGGGAGCCGGCGGCGTTCCGCGAGCAGTGGGACCGGCTGATCTCGGCGGAGCTGGGCCTCGCGCCGATGGGCGAGCAGCACACCGTGGCCCAGCTGCGGGCGCTGGGGCGGGGCGTCTTCCGGCTGCTGTTCGGCGAGGCGGGCCCCGCGGAGGGGAGCGGCGGTTCGGAGGGAGGCGGTGGCCCTGAGGAGGACGGCGCGGGCGGGGGCTGCGAAGGGGTGGGGGACCGCGTCGGCGTGTGCGTCGACGCGGCGCTCGACCGCGCCCAGCGCATGCGTCCCGCGCGTGGGCTGCGGCTCCGCTTCGACCTGCCGCCCGAGCTGCGCGACCTCCCCCTGGAGTCGCTCTGCGCACCGCCCGGCAGCCCTCAGCAGTCACTCGCCCTCAACCACGGCTATTCGCTGGTGCGTTCACTGGCCGGCGGGCCGCTGGGGCAGCGGCTGCCCGAACCCGCGGACGAGCCCAGCCTCATCCGGCTCCTGGTGGCCTGCGCCTCACCCCGCGGGCTCGACCCGCTGCGAGCCGCCGCGGAGGTGGCCGCACTCCGCCACGAGTTGCCCGAAGTGGCCGTACAGATGGCGGTGTTGGAGCGGGCGACGCGCGCGAGTCTGGAGTCCGCGCTCGGTGCGCACTCCGAGCTCCCGACTGCGGTGCTGCTGATCGCGCACGGATCGTACGACGAGGACATCGGGCAGGGCGTGGTGGCCCTGGAGACGGAGACCGGCGGCGTCGACCGGGTGCCCGCGCAGCTGCTCAGCGCGATGCTGCTCAAGGCGCGACGGCTGAGGCTCGTCGCCCTCAACCTATGTGCGGGCGCCGACAGTTCGCACCGTGAGCCGTTCTCCGGGCTCGCCCAGGCCCTCATCGGCGGGGGCGTGCCCGCCGTGGTGGCGATGCGGGGGCGGGTCAGCGATGTGTCGGCGGGTGTGTTCAGCCCCGAGCTGCTGAAGGGCATCGCGGCCAACAGGACCGTCGACGAGGCCGTCGCCGCGGCACGCCTTCGCATCTCCCACCAGCCGGAGCACACGGCGGTGGAGTGGGCGACGCCCGCGCTGTTCCTGCACGAGGGGTGCAGGCAGGGCTGGCTGTTCAAGGCGCGCGAGGTGCGGGACGACGAGTTCGGCGCCGGGGCGGTGGCGGATCCGCTGCGCGAGGGCGCGGACGCGCTGCGCACCTTCCAGAGCCCCGTCGGCCACGTCGGCTCTGCGGTCCTGATCGGCGCGGCCCGCTTCCAGCGCGACCTCGGGCACTGGACGCAGGTGCAGCGCATCCTGCGGACGCCTACGCGCAGTTACGCCGACGAGCAGCGCCGGATGCGGGCCGAGGCCGCCTTCGAACTGGCCTGGCCCGAGCTGGAGAAGCTGTGCGCGCTGCTCGCCGACGAGCGGGACGCGGCGGGCGCGGAGGCGCAGCTCGACGTGGTGCGGGAGCTGCTGCCAGGGCCGGTGCCCGGCGCGCTCGCGGCGGAGGTCGCCGGGCTGCGGCGGCTCGTCCGTCTCGTCGAGGAGGCGCGCGCCGCGGAGGCCGCCGGCGACTGGGCCGCGGCCATCGGCCACTACGAGGAGGTGCTCGCCGCCCGGCCCGGCGGGCTGCGGGACGTGGCGGAGCGGCTCGCGGCGGCGCGGGACGAGCTGCACGTGGCCCGCACCTGCGAGGCCGCCGACCGGGCGCGGCAGGCGGGCGACTGGGGCGCCGCGGCCCACGGGTACGCCGCCGTCCTCGCGCTGCGCCCGGCCCACGGCACCGCCACGGCGTGGGCCCCCTACGTGGCCGGCCGGGCCGCCGAGGCGTGCGAGGACTGGCGGGCGGCCGAATCCGCGTACGCGGCGTGCGGGGAGCTCGGCGACGCGGCGGTGCGGGCGGCGTACGCGCGGGGGCGGGCGGCCGCGGACTTCGGCGACTGGCCCGCCGCGCGGGATGCCTTCGCGCAGGCGGGGCCCGACCGTGGCCCGTGGGAGGCCTACGCCGCGGGCAGGGCGGCGGAGCTGATCGGCTCGTGGGCCGCGGCGGCCGAGAGCTTCGCGGCCGCGGACGGTTTCCTGGACGGCGGCGTACGGCTCCTGTACGCGCGAGGCTGCCGGGAGGCCGAGCAGGGGCACTTCGCCGCGGCCCTGGCGGACCTGGAGGCGGCGGCCGCGCGCGGGTGGCGCGACGCGGAACCCTTCCTCGGTGACCTGCGCGCGCACGTCTACGAAACGGCACTGGCCTGCGTGGACGCCGCGGACTGGCCGTCCGTGCTCTCCCACCTCGCCGCCCTGCCCGACGACTTCCGCGCCACCCGCCCCCTGCGGCACTACGCGCAGGGCCGGTCGGCGGTGGCCGCGGGGGACTGGGCGGCCGCGGCGTCCGCGTTCGGGCAGTGCGGCGGTCCCGAGGGGACGGAGCGCGTGCCCGGCGACGCGCGGGATCTTTGCACCTACGCCCAGGGACGTCTCCGGCAGGCGGAAGGGCGGTGGGACGACGCGGTCCGTCTGTTCGGGGAGCTGCCGTCCGGGCTGGCGGACGTGCCCGACCGGGTCCTGTATTCGCGTGGCCGTGCCGCCGACGCGCGCGGGGAGTGGAACGGCGTCATCGACGGGTTCGGGCGCCTGCCCGACGGCTACGCGGAGGGTGAGGTGGGCGTCCGGCGCCTCTACGCCCGCGCGCGCGTGGCCGCCGACCTGCGCGGCGACTGGGCAGCCGTCCTCAGCCTCCTCACCGGCGTACCGGACACGGCGCGCGAGGGCGCGGTGGCCGCCCTCCGCCGGAAGGCGGAGGGCCGCCGGGCGGAGGAGAACGGTGACTGGGCGTCGGCCTGCGAGATCCACGGCCGGGCGTTTCCGGAGGGCGCTCCGGAGCCTCCGGGCGGGACGCACGACCCGACGTCCGGAGACGGGACAGGCTCCGCAACCGGGCAGAGGAACGGCTCCCCGCCTAGAGACGAGACCAGCCCCGCACCCGGAGAAGAGGCCCACCACACGCCCCACCCTAGGGACGAGGCCGACCCCACATCCCGCTCCGCAGCCGGAGCCGCCCCCGGCCCCGAAGCCCTCCACCTCTACCTCTACGCCCTCGCCCGTACCCACGAGCTCGGTGAGCGGTGGCAGGAGGCCCTCGACGTCTATCGGGGGATGGACGAAGGGTGGGCCGACGTCGGGGTGCGGCTGCGGTATGCGCGGGCGCGGGTCGCGGAGGAGGACGCCGTCGGGGGTGAGGCATGGCGGCGAGTCGTTGAGGCGTATGAGGCGTTGGAGCGCGAAAAGGTACAGGGCGTGGACGTCGCCGCGCGGGGGCGGTACGCGCGCGTGCGGGCCGCCGAGGCCGAGGGGGACTGGGCCTGTGTGGCCGCCGAGGCCGACGCGCTGGGGACGCATCGCGACGCGCCCGCCGTCGCCGCGTACGCGCGCGGCCGTCTCGCCGACGCGCACCAGGAGTGGCAGCGGGCCGCCGACGCGTTCCGGCAGTGCCCCGGGCACCGGGACGCCGACGCCCATCTGGCCTACGCGGAGGGGCGGTTGCTGGAGGCGGCGGGGCGGTGGAGCGGCGCCGTCGCCGCGTACGAGAGGGCGGGCGGCGCCCTCGACCGGGCGGACGTGCGGTGCCGCAGGCTGCGTCGGCTGGTGGGGCTGCTGCCGTGGGCGGACGGGCTGACCGCCGCCCCGCTGGTCGCCGACCCCTTCGCCGTAAGGGATCAGACGTTCCCGTATCTGGCCCTGCGGGACGCGGGCGTCGACCCGGGCGCCTCGATGGACGTCGTCAAGAACGCGTCGTACGCCCTTCTGGAGCGCGGCTCCATGTCGTGGCACGAGCGGGTCGCCCTGGAGCGGCTGCGGCTGCCGGGCCGACGCCTGCAACTCGACGCGCTGCTCTACCGGTGGCACTCCCCCGCCGCGCTGCGGGACGCTCTGGCCGGGCTCTCGCCGGACGACGGGCCCGGCCTCCTCGACGCGCTGTGCGAGCGCTCCCCGCAGGACGCCCCGCTGCTGCTCCTGCTCGCCAGGGGCCGGGAGGCGGCCGCCGCCGAGTGGGAGCGGCGGCTGACGGCGGCGCCCGGTGACATGGCCGTGCTGCACGGTCTCGCGGCGGCCCGGCTGTGGCAGGCGCAGGAGCTGGAGCAGAGCGGGGCGTGGGAGCACGCGGTGCACGCCTGGGAGTCGGCGCTCGCGTACTGGGCGACGCTGCTCAGCGACGACGCGTACTGGGACGGCTGGCGGGCCGAGCGCGCCGCCGCGTACGAACGCGATCTGACGCACGACGACATGGCGTCGCTGCGCTGGGAGCTCAGCCAGCACCTCTTCGGACAGCTGTCGGCCTACGAACAGCGGCACACCGAGCAGAGCCGCCCCGAACAGGCCGACGCCTACCAGGCGTTGGCCGCCCTGCTGGAGTCCGAGCTGGGCGGCGCGCGGATCCTGCGGGACGTCGGCGGCCTGCCGTCCGTGCCGGGCGCGGGCGCCACGCTGGCCTGCGGTCCGCGCTATCTGCGGCTGCTGGGCCTCCAGGAGCCGCTCGCGGAGCTCGTCGCCGGTCTCGACGCGGCGGCCCGGCAGGGCAAGGACCCGGGTGAGTACGCGGTCCGTGAACTGCGCTGGGCGTTCTCGGAGCTGGCGCGGAGCTTCGCGCTGTCGGAGGTGCGGAAGTTCGACGCGGCGCTGCGGTCGCTGCCCGCCTTCCGCACCCTGACCACCCTGCCGGACGACTGCGCCGGGCCCGCCTCGCGGACCGCGCACACCGAGGAGTGCGGACACTGCCAGGACTTCCTGCGGCGCAACCCCGCGTACGTACGGCTGCCGCAACGGCACGCACGGCTCCTCCAGGACGGCGTCGAGCTCACCGTGCACGTCCGGCTCGCCCTGGCGAGGGCGGCGCTGACGCGCGGCGACGGCGGGCTCGACGAGGCGCTGGCGCACTGGGGCGAGCTGGTGAAGGTGTCCCGCAACGCCGGGATGCAGGCCCGCTCCAAGAAGGCCGTGATCCCCGCCGTGCTCGGCCGGGTCGAGGCGCTCACGGACGAGGACGGGGTGCAGCTCGGCGACTGTCTGGACGAGGCCGTCACGCTCGTCGAGTCGGCCCTCTCCGTGCTGCACCCGCTCGACCCGGAGCTGCTCGGCCAGCTGCACACGAAACTCTCCGCGCTGCTGTCCATGCGCGGCGTGTGGCGCGGCTACACGCGCACCAAGCACGGCATGCCCTCCGACATGCACGGCGCGGAGAGCGACCTGCGCCGCGCCCTCGCTCTCAACCCGGAGTCGAGCCACGCCCGCGACAACCTCGCACGCGCCTTCGTCTTCACGCTCGACGAGCGGACGGACGACGTGCCCGCGCGCCTGAAGCTGCTCCACGAAGCGCTCAGCCTCCTCGACGTGGGTCTGGGCCAGGCGCTGACGCACCGGTACCGCGAGACGCTCGGCGAGGCCCTGGACGAGATGGAGAAGCTGCTCACCCGGCACCTCGGCGTCGCGGGCATGGGCGCCCTGATCCGCAGCGACGGCCAGGAGGCACCGCCCGACGACGACGATCTGGCCTCCTGGGCAGCGGAGTTGACCGACCGCGCCGAGCGGGCGCTGCACGGCGGGGACATCCTGTGGGCCCTGCACCATCTGATCCGCGCCACCCGCGCGGAGCCCACCGACAGCCGGATCCGGCGGGCCCTGCTCGACGCGGTGCACCGCTGGCTCGCCGAACTCACCCCCGGGACCAAGGCACCGGAGAACGAAGCAGGAGGCAGCGTCGCGTGATCGAGGACCCTTCCGCCGCCGGGGGCGGACCTTCCCCCTACGAAGTGCTCGCCCCGGCGGGCGTGACTCCCTGGACGTCCCACAGCGACATGCGGGACGTGTCCTTCGAGCTGCTGGCCCGGCATCTGATGACGCCGGTCACCCAGCAGGCGTGGGACGAGCTGCGCGGCGTACGCCGCAGACTGCTCGTCGACCTCTTCCTCTACGACGTGGACCTGGCCGTCGAACTTCCCCTCGCCCTGGAGGACATCGACCGCGCCCTGGCCGCCGAGCCACCCCCGCGGGAAGAGCCCGCGGGCCCGCTCCCGGAGGCCACCGCGGCCCTCCTGGACGACCTGATCCGGTTCGATGTCTGACCCGGCGGCCCGGCTCGCCTACGAGCACGCCCGCGACCTCGCCGCCCGTGACGCCGCCCACCGCGCGCTCACCGAACGGCTGTTGCTGCGCTGCGCCGACGCCCTCGACTCCTTCGACCGGCTCCTCGCCGAGGGCGCGAACAGCGCGGTGAGCGACGTGGAGACGTACCGCAGGAGCCTGGCGCTGATCGCCGGGCAGCTGGAGAGGGACCTGGCCGAGGAGGGCCTGGAACGCGTCGGGCACGTCGGCGAGCGGGCCGAACCGGCCACGCACCACGTCGTCGACGTGCGCGCGGCACCGCCCGGCGCGGCCGGCGACGAGGTCCTCGAGGTTGTGCGGCGCGGATATCGGTACCGGGGGCAAGTGCTGCGCGCCGCCCGGGTGGTGGTCGCCGCCGACGGCGGCACGGAGCAAGGGACGGAGCGGGAATGAAGGCCATCGGCATCGACCTCGGCACCACGAACAGCGCGGTAGCCGCCCACGATCCGCACCGCGCGGACATCGCGGTGCTCACCAACAGCAAGGGCGAGCGGCTCACGCCGTCCGTGGTCGGTGTCATGCACCGGGACGGCAAGGACCAGCCGCTGGTCGGTGAGGACGCGCTGAACTGGGCGGTCAGGCAGCCCAAGGAGACCATTGTCTCCGTGAAGCGCCTGATGGGGCGGGACTTCGCCGACGCGTCGGTGGCGCGGGCCCGCGACCGGATGAGTTACGAGATCGTCGAGGGCCCGGACGACGACCCGCGCGCGTACGTGCTGCTCGGCGGGCGCGCCCGCACCCCCGCGGAGATCTCCAGCGTCATCCTGGACAAGCTGGTCAGGGACGCCTCGCGGGTCCTCGGCGAGCCCGTGACGCACGCCGTGATCACCGTGCCCGCCTACTTCCGGGACGCGCAGCGCGCCGCCACGCGCGAGGCCGCCGAGAAGGCGGGCCTGGTGGTGAAGAAGATCGTCGACGAGCCGACGGCGGCCGCGGTCGCCTTCGGCCTGCACAAGCCGGGCGGCGAGCGCAGCCGCGTGCTCGTCTACGACCTGGGCGGCGGCACCTTCGACATCTCGATCCTGAACACGGTCAAGGACCAGGAGGGCCGGAGCCAGTTCCAGGTGCTGAGGGCGGCCGGCGACATCTGGCTGGGCGGCGACGACTTCGACCTGGCGATCGTGGAGCGGATCATCCAGTGGATGCGCGAGGAGCACCACGTCGACCCGGCCGGCGACAAGGAGTTCCTGTTCCGGGCGAAGAAGGCGGCCGAGCGCGCCAAGCGGGAGCTGAACGACCTGGCGGAGACGTACATCGTGATCCCGGCGGCGTACCGCAGCGAGAACGGCCTCCTCGACGTCGAGATGAAGCTGACGCGCGGCGAGTTCCAGGGCATGATCGCGCCGCTGGTGGCCCGGACCATGAGCCTGGTCCAGGAGTCCCTGGGCCGCTACGAACTCTCCACCGACGACATCTCCGACGTCCTCCTTGTCGGCGGTGGCACGCTCACCCGCCCGGTGTACGAGGCGGTCGAGGCGTTCTTCGGCGCGGACAAGGTCCGCAGGAACATCAACCCCATGGAGTGTGTCGCTTTCGGCGCGGGCGTGCTCGCCGAGACGCTGCGCGGCGTCGAGTGCTCCGACCCCGAGTGCGCGAAGGTCAACGAGTACGGGGCGGACGCCTGTGGGGCCTGCGGCCGCAGTCTGGCCGACGGGCGGTCCAAGGGTGACACGGGGCTGTACGAGTCGACGCCGATGGCGATGGGCATCGCCGCGATCAAGGGCGGTCAGCGCGACGTGTTCGTCGAGATCATCGAGGCCGGCTCGCCCTACCCGCTCTCCGAGCCGCGGCAGCGCACCTTCCACGCGACGGACAGCCGGCGCATCCGCGTGCCGGTCTACGAGGGTGACAGCAAGGTGGCGAGCGAGAACCACGAACAGGGCGTCGTCGAGTTCGAGCTGCCGCAGGAGATCGAGGTCAACCGGCAGGTGGACGTCTCCTTCAACTACTCGGCGGACCGCATCATCACGGTGAAGATCTCGGTGCGCGGCACGGACATGGTCCACGAGGCCACCCCGAGCCGCGAGAAGCCGCGCACGCCGCCGCCCGAGCCCGTCGAGGAGCTGGACAGCGCGGTGCTGCGCGAGCAGCTGGGCTACGCCGAGCGGGAGGCCGACAGCTTCCTGAAGCGGTACGGGCCCTACATCGAACCGGTGCAGGCGATGAAGGTGCGCCGCGACATCGAGCAGGCGCAGCGGGCGGTCGCCATGGGCGACAGCGGCGAGTACAAACGGCTCACCGAGCTGCTGCTCGACGACATGTACCGGCAGTGCGGCCTGGCCAGCCAGTTCCGGCAGGCCGAGCTCGCCTCCGAGGGCGCCCCTCCGGAGACCGTCCGGCAGATCAACGAAGCGGTCGAGTACGTCAAACAGGCCCACCGGCAGGGCAACAGCGTGGGCACCGCCCAGCAGGCCCGCAACCTCGTGAACCTGGTGGCGATCGCCCAGTCCGAACGGGCCGTGCCGACGCTCCCCGACAAGCCGGACTACGAGGGCATCCTGCGGTTCGCCGACGAGACGGCAGGCGGATGACACAGGCCAGGACCGCGGCGGGGGCGCCGGCCCCCGTCAGCCTCGGCATCGACTTCGGCGCCACCGGCATCCGCGCGCTCTACGCGCTGCCGGACGGGCCGGGGCGGCGGCTCGACGCGGAGTGGGGTGACGGGCCGTGGCTGCTCTGCGAGCCGGCCGACATGGGCGAGCTGCCCGTCACCTTCCCCAGCCTCAAGAGCCGCCTGGGGAGCGGGCGTCCGGTGCACATCGGGGGCAAGCCGCTCGACGCGGACCGGGTCGTGGCGCGCCTGCTGCGGTCCGTGCGGGAGCGCGTGGAGGCGGTGGCGCCGGGGCGCGTGGCGCAGACCGTGATCAGTGTGCCCGCGCGTTTCGGCTCGGCGCAGCGGGCGGCGCTGCGGGACGCGGCGCGCGAGGCGGGCCTCGACCCGACGCGGCTCGTCAGCGACTCCATGGCCGCGGTGATCGGCCGCATGACGGAGCGGGACAGCGGCACGTGCCTGGTCTACGGCATGGGGTACGAGGGGTTCGAGCTCGGCCTGATCCGCAGTGTGCGCGGCCACTTCCGCTCCCTTGGCTACGAGGGCGGGGCGACGTCGGGGGGACGCGCGTTCGACGCGGAGACGCTGTCGTCTGCGGTGCGGCTGCTGCGCAGACACCGTGGCGCGGCCTCGGTCACCGGGGTCGACGCGGCCGTCTGGCAGAACCTTCGCGCGCGCGGGCAGGAGGCGCGGGAGGCGCTCGGCGCGCCGGACGGCCCGGAGGCGGCGGTGCTCGACCTGGAGCTGGGTGCCGGGCCCGCGCTCTGGGTACGGATCGCTCGTCCCGACCTCGACGCGTATCTGGACCGGCACGTGGGCCGCACCCTCGACCGCGCCCAGGCGCTGCTCGACCAGTCCGGGATGACGCCGGCGGACGTCGACACGGTGCTGCTCGTGGGCGGCAACACCCGGATGGAGCAAGTCCGTTCGCGGGTGGCGGGGCTCGGCGGCCGACGCGTGCAGGCGCCGCCCGAGCTCCTCGCCCTTGGCGCCCTCAAGCACGCGGTGCGGCTCGCGGGCGGCGCGGCGTCCTCCGGCCCCGCCGCCCTGGAGGAGGGCCCGCTGGAACCGGCAGGCTCGGCCCACGACACCCTCTCCGACGCGCCACCGCTCACGGCGACGCTGGTGGGGGTGGAGGAGCGGGGGGCTGCGTCCGGGGGCACCCGCGACGGTGCCACTTCCGCGGATCCGCGGATCTGGAGCGCGGGGGGCGCCGAACGGGACCCGGGTGCTGCACGGGACACGGATGCCGTACGAGACACAGGTGTCGTACGGGACACGGATGCCGTACGAGACTCTGGTGCCCTACGAGATTCGCTCCAAGCCGCCCGCGACGTACAACAGGCGCGGCTGCTCGTCCGGCAGGGGCGGGAGGGCGAGGCGGCCGCCTTGTTGCGGGAGATCATCGCGGAGGCGCGGGAGCTGCTGGACGACCTGAACCGGCGTCCCCCACCGCCGCCCGACCCCCCACCACCCGCCCCGGCGCCCGCCCCCGACACCGCCCCGCCCCCCGCGACCGCCCCGCCCCCCGCCGCCGGGTCCGCCTCCGGACCGGACCTCGACCGGGCCTCGCGGCACCGGCTCGCCCGCGCCCGGACCCTTCTGTCGCTCGGCCGGTACGACCACGCGGTGCAGGCCGCGCACATCGCGTGGCAGGACGCGGCGACCAGGCCGACCGGCGCCGACATGCTGGACGCGATGATCGACGTGCACTGCGCGGCCGCGATGGCGGACATGTCGCCCGAGCACTTCGCCGACGCCGAGCGGTGGCTCAACTGCGCTTACAACCACGACCCGACCAATGTGCGCGTACGCGGCCTGCTCGCCGAGCGCACCTTCCGGCACGCCGTGGAACTGGACCGGCGCGGTGAGCGTGATGAGGCGATAGAGGCCCTCGGGAAGTGCCTGACGTGGGATCCTGAACACGCCGACGCGGACGCGCTGTTGCGGCGATTGAACCGTGACGGCAGGAACCGGCGCGGCAGGGGGGACGTCCTCGGGCAGAGGCCCCTCGATCCGCCCACGTAGGCACTCCACAAGCACGCCATGAGCCAGGGAGGGTTCCGTTTGACGCCCGCACAACTGCTCGACAAAGCCTTGATCGTCAAGGAGTTGCGGCGGCTGGCGGTCCTGCCCGCACTCGCGCCGCGTTCGGACGAACTGAGCGTGCTGCACCAGGACTTGAGCTCCGCGAACCAGCTCGACCGGTGGGCGGAGATCGACCTCGTCCAGGCCTACGTACGCCCCGAGAGTGTCCGGGTCTCCGCCGACCAGCGGTCCGGGCGGCACGACCGGCTGCTGGAGGCTGCCCTCGGGGTGCTGGTCTTCGTACCGCTGCTGATCACGTGGTTCGGGCTCCGGGAGGCCGTGCGCGCGTACGGGAGGCTCGCCGAGGAGGACCCCGAGCAGTCCACGCGCCCCTTCCTGCAGCTGTGGCAGTCCGGCTTCGGGGGCCATCTCTCGTCGCTCGGGCGCTTCGAGAACGTGGCCCTGATGGCGGTCCTCCTGATCGCCCTGCTCGTGGGGCTCTCCGTGTGGCACGCGCGCGTGCGGGTGCGCACCGAGCGCGCCGAGGACGCGCGGGACGCGGCACAGGACCGGCTGCTCGCGGAGCTCGCGTCGGTGCTGACGCGCACGCAGATGCTGCTGGCGCCGTACCGCAGCGCGTCGCCGCAGCAGTTCACCGCGGAGCTCACCAAGGCCGCCCTGAAGATGCAGCAGCTGACGAACAGGGCGGAGCGCAGCCACAACGCGCTCACCGGCGCCACGGCGTCGGTCGGCCAGGCCACCGACGCCCTGAAGCAGGCGGCGCAGTCCCTCTCGAAGGAGGTGCCGAAGCTCGGCGACGCGGCGGACCGCATCAACACCACGCTGCGCACCGGCACGGAGGAGACCGCCAAGGCGGGCCGGGCCAACGCGCTCGCGGCCCGCGGGATCGCCGACCACGTCAAGTCGGCGGGCGACACGGTCGAGGCATCCCTCAAGGCCCTGGTCGCGGCCCAGCAGTCGCTCGTCGTGAAGTCCGAGTCGGTGGCGAAGGCGACCGAGCTCGCCTCGCAGGCCCTGGTGACGAGCGCCGGGCGCACGGGCGACGCGGTGGACGGCATGCGCGAGGCCACGGAGCGCTGGGACGCGGCGGCGGCCCACTGGCAGGACGCGGCCGCCCGCCTCGACGCCCGCATGGACACGCTGGCGGGCGCGCTGTCACCACAGGTGGCGCAGCCGCCGCTGGGCGGGGCGTACGGCGTAGGCGACGCTACGTACGGCGGTAACGGCGGTAACGGCGGTAACGGGGGTAACGGGGGTAACGGCGGCTCCGTGAACGGCGGCCGTTTCGCCGGCAGCACGCCCGTCAACGCCCATGCCGGCGCGAGCAGTCCCGTGCCCGCGCCGAGTCCGCCCCTCGAGCCGCCGTCGGACACGCCGCTCGATCCGCCGACGACGCGGCTGCCGCCGCCCGGACCGCGGGACGGAGGCACCGCGTGAGCCGAGGCGGCCGGACACCGCGGCGCCGCGGCGGCCGGCCCGGCGTCGTCGTGCTCGCGGGGTGGCTCTTCGCCGACCTGCTGCTCGTGCTCGCGCTGGTGTCGATGGCCGACCGGCCCGATCCGCAGGCCGACGACCGCCCGAAACCCCGCCCGTCGAAGGGCGGTTCGGCGACCCCCACTCCGGCGGGGCCGCGCGCCGTGGACCGTCACCCGCAGGAGTTCGAGGTGTCGGGCAGGAGCAAAGGTGATCTCGTGAAGCAGATCGCCAAGGACACCCGCAAGTGGTCGGGGCGCGAGGCCGCGCTCGTCCTCACCTTCGGCGGCAGTTCGAACGGCACGGTGTACGCCCACCGCGTGAACGGCCTGCTGGGCAAGGCCCGGCCGGAGATGTTCACCGCGAAGACGGCGACGGACGACTACCACAGCCTCGGCAAGCGCGCGGAGACCGCGGTGGTCCGCGTGTACTTCTACACGGCGCCGGGCGGCTGAGCCATGGCACTCCTGCGTCCCGGCGAGCACCCGAAGGCGAGCGGCGCGCACCCGCCGCTGCCCGTCCTGCCACGCTGCCCCGGCCTGCGCGGCTACCACCAACTGCGCGATGACATGCGCGGGTTGAAGTTCCGGCACGCGGCGGACGCCCTGCGCGCACCGGTGCCCGCCGCCGCGCACGACGCCGTCTTCGGCACGCTCCCCAAGGCCCGTACGGACGACGGCTTCCGGGTCCTCGACGGGCTCTGGTTCCCCGCCCGCGGCGGCATCTGGGAACGCGTCGACCTGCCGTTCGTCCGGCGGGCGCGCGGCCGGTGGCTGTCCTCGTCGGATCCGCGCGCCGACACGGCGGCGGCCGTGGTGGACACGCTGGAGACCCTGCTCCGGGACGACGCGATGGGTCTGCGGCACCTGGTCCTGTGGGAGGTGTGCTGCCTGCTCAGGGACGGCGGTGAGCGGCCCGGCGAGGCGGCGGCCGTGGCGCTCGGCGTGCACCGCAGCGAGGCGGGGCAGCTCGCCTCGGCCGTCGCCGCCGGATTCCCCGCGGCCGGCCCTGCCCGGCATGCCGCCGAGACCCTCAACGACGTGTGGCCCGGCGTGCGGCTGCGCGCGGCGGAACGGCTCGCGGCACGGCTTCCGCGCGCCTCCGAATACCCCGACGGGCCGGCCGACCACCGGCTGGCCGCACTCGTCGACGGCATCCGCGCGCGGTCCGACGAGGTCGCTCGGCTCTCCGCCGACGGCGCCTCGGCGGAGGCCGGCGGCGCGCTGCGCACCGCCGCCGGTGCCTGGCTCGGCGCGCTGCGCCTGGCGCGGGACGACGCGCGGGCCCAGGAGGGCCTGCTGCGCGTGGCCGCGCTGCTCGCCGACGACACCTTCACCCCCGCGGACGCGAAGGTGACCGCGGTGACCGACGACCGTGCCGTACGCCTGACCTGGTGCGCGCCCGAACGCGGCAGCCGCCTCGGCGACGTCTCGTACCGGGTCCT
Source organism: Streptomyces sp. NPDC029674 (assembly GCF_044903205.1). NCBI lineage: Bacteria > Bacillati > Actinomycetota > Actinomycetes > Kitasatosporales > Streptomycetaceae > Streptomyces > Streptomyces sp. NPDC029674. The sequence continues at coordinate 739,355 of NZ_JBJDPY010000002.1, read as the reverse complement.
GCGCTTTCCCGACGGCGCGCCCGGCCTCGCCGTCGAGACGGCGGCGGGCGAGACGGGCCTCGCCTCCGTCGACGGGGACGCGCCCGTCGGCCGCCCCCTGAGGTACGCCGTCGTCCCGCTGCGCCGGGACCGCATCGCGGGTGTGCCGCGGGTGACCGCCCCGGTGCTCCTCACGCCCGTGGTGACGGAGCTGCGCGGCACCGTCGTGCCGGGCGGGGTACGGCTGCGGTGGCGGCCCGACCCGGCGGCGGCCGAGGTGCGGGTGACGCGGTCCGGGACCGGGGCGGACACCGGCGGCTGGGGCGAGTCGTCGCTGGTGCGGGTGGCGTGCGAGCACGACCGGCTCCTCGACGTGCCGCTCGCCCCGGGGACGTACACGTACGAAGTGCGCTGCGGCTACCGCGATCCGGACGGTGACCTGGTCTGGTCGCGCGGGGTGACGGTCACCGTCCGCGCCGAGCGGTGGCCGTCGCCGGTCGAGGAGCTGACGGTGCGGCGGCATCCGGACGGCGAGCGGGTGACCATCGCCTGGCGGCCGCCCGCGCTCGGCGACGGCCTGCTCCTGCCGTGGCCGGCCGGCCCCGTCGAGCCGGGCACGGACGTCTCCGACCTCGTGGGCCGCGTGGACCGGATCCCGGCGACCGCGGTGGGCGCCGAGTCGCACGTCGAGCTGGCGCCCGCGCCCGAGCAGCGGGTGCGGGTCACGGCGGTGAGCGTCCTGGGCGAGCGTGCGGTGTCGGGCCCCAGCCTCGTCATCGAACGCCCTGCCGCCATAGACGAGTTGAGGGTGCGCAGAGTGGCCGCCGACCGTGCCGAGCTGCACTTCGACTGGCCCGAGCCCGCGGTCCTGGTGCGCGCGGCGTGGACCGACGGGCAGCGGGGCGGAGAGCGGCGCGTCGCGCGCAGCGCACACCGCGCCGGACACCCCGTCGTCATCCCCGTCCCGGCGGCGGAGTGCACCGTCACGGTGACCCCGCTGCCCCGCCCCGACGCGGTGGCGATCACCCCCGCCCCGACCAGCGCCACCCTGCCCGCGGCTCCCCCGCCACCGCCCCCGCCGCCCCCGGCCCTGTCCCGCTGGACCACGTGGTGGCGTCGCCCCTGGCTCCGCCGGCGCCCCTGACAGGAAGCCGGGGCTGCCTCACTCCCGCTGCCTCACTCCTTCACCACCGCCTCCGTCCCCCCGCCGAACTCGATGAGGAGGCCCGAGCGGAGGGCGATGGTCTTGCCGGGATCCACGTCCCGTACCGTGCCGTCGTCCTTGCGGGCCGTCCAGACGGACCTGGTGCGGTTGGTGAGGCCGAAGCGGCCGCGCTGCTGGGGGTGTTCGGTGACCTCGCCGACCACGGCGGAGAAGTCGTGGCGGTCCGGGTCCTCGCGGAGGTGGTGGGCGTAGACGCGGGCGCTCGGGGCGAGGCGGATGCCGCGCCTGGTGCGGAGCGAACCCGTGCCGGTGACGAGTTCGAGGCGGGGCGGCAGCGTCAGGGTGGTGCGGCACTTCCAGCAGTTGGGGGGCGCGCCGTCCGGCTGGGTGAGGTTCTGCTTGCCGCAGGTGCCGCACTGGGTGATGGCGTCGAGGACCTGGCTGAGCGCGTCGCGCCACACCGTCTCGCGCACCCGCTGCGTGGGGTTGCTCAGGCCCTTGGTGAACGTGTGCACGAACAGGTCGCGCAGGATCTGCGGCAGCGCACCCCACGTCGCCAGGACGGTCGGCTGCTCGTGGGGGACGGGGCGGTTGCGGGTGTCGGACGGGTCGTAGACGAAGACCGGGTCGGTGCCGTACAGCCTGCGTTTGGCGGCCTCGTCCATGCAGCGGATGTTGAACGCGAGCGCGCCGTTGAACGGGTGGTCGTTCATCAGGAGCAGGAAGAGCAGCACGGCGAGGGAGTGCAGGTCGCTCTGGGTGCCGGGCTGGGTACCCTTGTCGCCGCGGACCAGCTCGGGCGCCATGAAGTCCATGGTCCCCGCGACGCCGGCCTCGGCGCCCTCCACGACCGCGTTGTCGTTGTCGCAGATCAGGACGTCACCGGTGCGCGGGTCGAAGAAGATGTTGCCCCAGTTGATGTCGCGGTAGGCGATGCCCCGGGAGTGCAGGGCGCGGTAGGCCTCGACGGTGTGCAGCGCCACCGTCACCAGGGTGCGCATCGTCGCCGACGCCACCGAGGGGTCGCGGCGGAAGAGGGCGGGCAGGTCGGCGAAGCGCGCCGGCCGTACGTCCATGAGGTAGCCGAATCCCGGCTGCTTGCCCTCCGGGTCCATGACGATGGAGCGCGGCCACAGGAAGCGGGGGTCGTCCCAGCCCTTGGCGATGAGCCCTTCGAGGATCTCCCGCTGGCGGGCGTCCGCGAGCTGGGGGTAGTACCACTTGACCGCGCGGTCGCCGGTGGGCGTCCGGACGCGGTAGACCTCGCCCTGGCCGCCGGAGCCGAAGAGCTCGGCGACCTTCAGCTTCTCCCCCGACTCGGCCACCAGGGTCTTCCCGGCGGCGAGCATGCCGTTCACCATGCTGTTCCTGTTCCTCTCTGCCCTCAGGGCTGCTGCCCTTGCGGTTCGTCGCTGCGCTGTGCGGGCACCGCTATGGCGCCCACGAGAGTCGTGTCGTCCCCGGAGAACTTGGCGGCCCGCCCCAGCCAGTCCGGTAGCTGGGCCTGCACCGCCGCCACGCCCTGTCCGGTGGCGCGGTCGCCGAGGCCGGTGGCGAAGTCCAGGAACCCTTGGTGGTCGGCGAAGCTCTTGGAGAGCCCGTCGGTGGAGAGCAGCACGCACGGCGGCGCGCCGCCGGTGAAGGGCTGCCAGTGCGACCGCATCTTGCGCCAGGGCTCCGGTTCGCAGAGCGAGTCGGTCTCGTCGCCCATGTCGGGTCCGGTGGAGAGCGGGGTGTGCGGGACACCGCGGTCGTCGACGAGCACGATGTCGCCGTCCCCCAACTGCCAGCAGAACAGCGCGTGTTCCGTCAGTACGGCGCCGATGAGGGTGCTGCCGTACGCGGCGAGGTCCGGGACCCCGGGGCGATCGCCTCGACCGGTACGGTCCTGCGCCGTGAGCGGCCGGGCGCCGTGTGCGGGCGAGTTGGTGTCGTACAGGACGGCGCGCTCGCGCCAGCGGTGCCCGACCTGCTGCGGCAGCCGCCGGGCCTCCGCCCGCAGCGCGGGCCACCCCGCCGCGTCGTCACCGACCCGTGCGGCCTCGCGCGCGAACGCCTCCGCGCACGCCGTGAACTCCTCGACCGCCCACCGCGCCCCCAGGTCGCTGCGGAAGTGCGCGGCGCTGCCGTGCCCGTCGGCGACGGCGAGGACGACCGCACGGTCCCCGGCCACGGGCAGGGCGGCACCGCGGTCCTGGCTGTACTTCTTCGCCACTCCCTTGACCGCGCCGCTGAGCAGCGCCCAGGGCCCGGTCGTCGTCTCCGGCCCGGTCACCAGATGTCGTCTTCGCCCTTGGTCATCGAGGGCACGTCGAGCGGCGTCGTGGGCTTCGCGCCGTCGTCGACCTTGGGCGTGGAGGCGTCCTTGACGACGGCGGTGGACATCCAGCGGATGGCGGCGGCGAGCTGGCGCGGGTTCTTCGCCTGGAGGGGCTCCAGTTCCGGGTTGCCGAGGAACTCCTTGAGCATGCTCTTGTCCGCGTCGTCGCCGATGGCCACCGCGACGCGGACGGCCCGCTTGCCCCACGGCGTGCCGTCGATGGCGCGCAGTCCGGCCCGCCAGTCGTCGGTGGGCTGCCCGTCGGAGGCGAGGGCGAGGACGGGCGGCAGGGCGCGCTGCGGCATCGGCGGCGTCTGCAGCGCGCCGGCCGCCAGCTTGAACGCGGCGCCCATGTCAGTGCCGCCGTAGATGTGCACGTCCTCCCAGGTGAACCGGTCGACCGGGGTGGCGTCGCCGACATGCCAGCTCGCGCCACTGGCGAAGGTGATGGCGCGCACCAGCAGGGACGCGGCGGGGTTGGACTGGGCGGCCTGCTGCATTTCGGGGATGGCTTCGCGGATGGCGAAGTTCAGCTCGCCGATCTTGCCGTTCACGCCCATGGAGCCCGAGCAGTCGAGCATCCAGATGAAGTGCACGGGGCGGCTCGCCATGCTGCCGCCGGGGAAGTTGTCGACGACGGTATCGCTGGTGTCGCTCACGCTGGTCCTTTCGTGGGGAGGGTCGGTACTCGGTCGGCTCTGTTCCCGGGCGGCGGTCAGCCCTGCGTCCGGGCGGCCCGGTGACGCCACGCCGTCCATTCCTGTACGTCCTGGCCCTCCCGCTGGAGGACGGTGGCGACCTGCCCGAGGTGGTGGTCGTCGAGGTGCGCGAGGACGGGTGCGAGGGCCTGGTCGAGCAGTTCGGCGGCGACGTCGCGCCATGGGGCGCCGACGCCGTGCCGCCGCCGGGGCCGCCAGATGTGGTAGTACGCCGCCAACTCGGCCGGACGGCCGGGCAGTTCGCGTACGAGGCGGTCGATGGTCCGCTCCTCCAGGAGGTGCGCGCGGTAGCTGCGCAGCAGGTCGGGTCCTGCGGCGACGAGGATCTGCAGTCCGTGCGACTCGCACACGTCGAGCGGGTTCGCCCCGGCGAGCGCGCGGCCCACCCGTTCGTCGACGCCCTGCCGCAGGACCGTGCCGAGCGGCGACGCCTTGCGGCCCAGCTCCCGGAGGCGGCCGACGGAGGCCCTGCTCACGGCGAGCCGCCCGTCGGCGAGGTCCTGGGCGGTCACGAGCAGGTCGGCGAGGTCGCGGTCCTGGGCGCCCAGCTTGCCGTCCTTGCGCATCTCCCGTGCGAATTCGACCAGTTCGCGGTCGCAGTGGTCGGGTTCCTTGAGCCAGCCCATGACGCGGCGGCCGAGGTCCGCCTCGATGATCAGGCGGGGGGTGCAGGTGCGGGCCACCCAGGGCTGGTCGGCGCGGTCCGGCGGGCCGTTGCGCCACACGATGCGCCAGAGCAGGAGCAGCGTCGTGGTGTCCTCGACCCGCCGGCCGGAGAGGAGTTCGGTGAGCCGTTCGAAGAGTTCGGCGCCCCGCAGCCGGTCCGGGGGGCCGCTCCAGTGCGCGGCGGCCGCGGCGAGGCGGACGGTGAGCGGCGCGTCGTCGATGTGGCGCCGCAGCCAGTCGCCCTGGGGGGAGTCGGCGAGGGCCCGCAGGCGGTCCAGTTTGCGCTCGGTGAAGTCGGCGATGAGCAGCCGGAGCACGCGGCGGGTGAGGGCGGGCTGATCGAGTTCGGTCAGGACCTGGACGGCCTGCTCGCAGTCGCGCCGCTCGGGGTGGAGCAGGGCGTCCGCGAGGCGTTCCATGGCCTTCGTGAGGCCGGGCCCGCCGTCGGCTCCCACGGCGAGGGCGAGCCGCAGCGGCTCCGTCCAGGTGGGGACGGGGTCGCGGAGCGTGGCGCGCAGGGCGTCGTCGGCGCGGCCGCCGTACTCCTCGCGCAGTTCCCGCCACGCCTCCTGGCCGAGCGGCAGCCCTTCGAAGGCGGCGAGGTCGGGCAGTGCGCCGCGGCCGCGGGAGGCGTCGAGCCGGTGCTTGACGAGGGCGAGGGCGAGCGGCCGGGCGGCGAGTGCGTGCTCGCCGTCGAGTCCCCGGCAGAGTCCGTCGAGTTCGTCGAGGGTGCGCGGGTCGGCCTCGCCCCTGGTCACGGTCCGGGTGAGGGCGTCGACGACGGCGCGCAGCGAGTCGCCGCCGAGCCCGGCGAGTTCGGCGCCGGAGAGGGTGCCGGTCCCGCCGGGGCCCGCCGTCCCGGTGTCGCCTCCGGAGATCAGCGGGAGGAGCGCGAAGGGGCCTTCCGGCCGTCCGGCCGCTCCAGGGGCGGGGCGCGGCGGGTTTCCGGCGAGCCAGCGCTCGGCCGTGAGCCGGGCCCACGCGTCGGGTTCGGCGGGCGGGCTCTCCGGTCCGCCGGTGCCGTCGTGGACGCGGTACAGGTACTCGACGGTGGCGTCGTCGGACCGGTCGAACGCCGTGTCGGGGCCGGTGCCGATGATCTGCTGCGGGGCGCGGCACGGGTCGCTGGTCCAGGTGGTGAACGTCAGTGCGGCGACGTACTCCTCGGGCAGTGAGGCGCAGGCGAGCGCGATCCAGCGGGCGACGGTCTCGGAGTCCTCCTCCACGAGGACGATCTGCCGCCCGGCGGGGTCCTCGAAGAGGCGGCGCACGTCGGTGAGGAAGGGCGCGACGCGGTCGGCGCGCGCCCGGGCGAAGGCGACGAGGAGCTCGCGGTCGAAATGCGCCTCGGGGACGGGCAGTTCGGACTCGACGAATCCGGCGCCGAGCGTCTGTGCCGCGTCCGTCTCCCAGCCGGCGGAGCGCCAGGTGTCGATCGGCCACACGGGCCCGGGTCCCGGGGTGTCGGCGCTCAGGTGCAGCGCCTCCACGCGCTGTCCGGGCAGGGCGGCGCACAGGAGCCGGCCGCTGTCCGGGAGCAGGCTGTAGCTCAGCTCGGTGCCCGCGCCCATGACGCGTATGACGGCGGCGCGCAGGTCGTCCGCGTCCTCGTGCGGTCGCTGCCCGCGTCCGTCGGGGTCCGCGGGGACCAGACGGGGGGTTCCGGTGTCCGGCTCCGGATCGAGCCGGTAGCTGAGGCGACGGATGGCCATGCCACATTCTGACCAACCGCGGCACCGGACCGCAGGCCGTCCGCCAAGTTCACCCCGGTCCCTGCGCACCCCGCGCTCACCTGCTCGGACACCGGGCGCTCGGTGTGCGCCCTTGCGCGGCACCGCCGTTGGGGGACACCGTGGTCACGGTCCCGCACCGACCGGTGACGTCCGGGACCTCGCCGGTGATCGGAGCCGCTGTGACCCCTTTCCCGCTCCCCCACACCCTGCTCGGCGAAGGGCCGCACAGGGTGATCGCGGTCCACGGCTGGTTCGCGGACCGGTCGGCGTACGGGCCGGTGCTCATGGACCTGGACGGCGCGGCGTTCACGTACGCGGTGGTGGATCTGCGCGGGTACGGCGAGGCCAAGGACGCCGTCGGCGCGTACACCACGAGCGAGGGCGCCGCCGACGTGCTCGATCTGGCCGACCGGCTCGGCTGGGAGCGGTTCTCGCTGGTCGGGCACTCCATGGGCGGCAGCGTCGCCCAGCGCGTCCTTGCCGCGGCCCCGCACCGGGTGCGCCGTCTCGTCGGAGTGTCACCGGTACCGGCGAACGGCCTTCAACTTCCGCCTGAGCAGTGGGTGTTGTTCGCTTCCGCCGCGCACACCCCGGAGAACCGCCGCGCCATCCTCGACATCACCACGGGTGGCGTACGGCCCCGGGCGTGGCTCGACCGGATGGTGCGCCGCTCCCTCGCGGTCAGCGACGCGAAGGCGTTCCGTGCCTGGCTGGACTCGTGGGCGAGCGACGACTTCCACACGGAGGTCGACGGCTCGCCCGTGGCCGCGCTCGCCGTCACCGGCGCGCTCGACCCCGCCCTGTCGGCGGACCTCATGCGCCGCACGTGGCTGCGTTCGTACCCGCACGGCGAGCTCGCGGAGCTGCCGGGGGCCGGGCACTACGCGATGGACGAGGTGCCCCTCGAACTGATCCGCACGGTGGAGGACTTCCTGCGCGCGGAGGACACCGGCGAAGGCACGGACGGCTTCCGGGAGGGCGGCGCGTGACCCTGCGCGACGCCCCCGCGGCCGCACCGCCCGTCCCGGACGTCTTCGATCCGCGCCTGTACGCGGAAGGCGTCCCCCACGACCGCTACCGTGTGCTGCGCGACCACCACCCCGTGGCCCGCCAGGAGGAGCCCGCGGTGCTCGGCTGGCCGGCGGGCCCGGGGTTCTGGGCGGTCACCCGGCACGCGGACGTGGTGCGCGTCCTGAAGGACCCGGCGACGTACTCCTCCTGGCTCGGCGCCACCCAGATCCGTGATCCCGCCCCGGACGACCTGCCGTTCATCCGCCGCATGATGCTCAACCAGGATCCGGCACGAGTAGGCGGCGAGGGGCCCGGCGACCACGGAAGGCTGCGCAAGCTGGTCAGCCGAGCGTTCACACCGCGCCGGATCGAGCGGTTCGAGGAGCGGGTGCGGGAGCGGGCCCGGACGCTCCTCGCGGCCGCCGTCGCCGACGCCCGCGACGGTGACGGCACCTTCGACGTCGTCACCGCCGTCACCGACGAATACGCGCTGCTCAACCTCGCCGACCTGCTCGGCGTCCCGGCCTCCGACCGCGGTCTGCTGCTGCGCTGGACGCAGCGCGTCATCGGCTACCAGGACCCGGACGAGGCCGCGCCGCCCGTGCCCGGCCCCGACGGCGAACCGGTCAACCCCCGTTCACCGGCGATGCTGCGCGACATGTTCGCGTACGCCCAAACGCTCGCCGCGCACAAGCGCGAGCACCCCGGCGACGACATCCTGACGGCGCTCGCCCACGACCCTGAACTCACCGGCCCAGAACTGGAGATGTTCTTCTTCCTCCTCACGGTCGCGGGCAACGACACCGTGCGCAGTGCGGCGCCCGGCGGACTGCTCGCGCTCGCGGAGAGCCCGGGCGAGTACGAGCGGCTGCGGTCCGGCGCGGTCACCACCGCGACCGCCGTGGAGGAACTGCTGCGCCGGCACCCTCCGGTGCTCAGCTTCCGGCGCACGGCCGCCCGCGACACCGAGTTGGCGGGGACGCGCATCGCGGCCGGGGACAAGGTCGTCGTCTTCCACGCGTCCGCCCACCACGACGAGCGCGTCTTCACCGACCCGCACCGCCTCGACCTGTCGCGCGCGCCCAACCCGCACGTGGCGTTCGGCGACGGCCCGCACGTCTGCCTGGGCGCGCACTTAGCCCGGCTGCAACTACACGTGTTATACGAGGAGTCGGCCCGCGCCCTGCCTCTCCTGCGGCTCGCGGAGCCGCCGCGCCGGCTGGTCTCGCACTTCATCAACGGCCTGAAGTCGCTGCGCGTCGAGGCTCCCGCGTAAGGTGCGAGACTGCGGAACCAGCGCAGCGCCCGAGCGGAGAAGCACGCCCATGCACGACGACGAGCAGCCCGTCAGCGAGTACGACGACGAGCTCCACGACGAGATCTTCCCCGACTTCCCCGCACCGGTGGACGGCAGCCCCTGGCAGGCCCCCGCCGACCTGGAGGAGCACCTGTACGAGCTGTGTCGGGCGGAGGACGCGTACGGCTACTTGCGGGCGATAGCCGTCGAGGGCTTGTACCGCCCGGTCCCGGCCACCGAAACGCAACGTGCCGACTCCCACAGCGAGTTGTTCACCGTCGACCTGCCGGACGGCCGGAAGGCCGCGCAGGTCTACACGGCGGGCGTCCTGCCCCGCCCGCACCCCGCCGTCGTCTACGAGTACGTCACGCTGGACTCGCTCGCCCTCGGCTGTCCGGACGACGTCGACTTCCTCGTGGTGAACGCGGCGACGCCGTGCCAGCAGTTCTACCTGACCACCGACGACGAGCGGGAGGTCTGGTCGGACCTGCACCACACGTACCACCGCGCCGACGGCCTCGCGCACCGCGTCGACACCCGCCGCACGCGGACACCCGAGGCCGGCAGTCCGCTCCTGCACGGCCTGGCGTGCGGCGCGCACCTGTGCTTCACCAACGGCGACGCCTGGAACACCGTCGACTGGCACGGCGCGGGCCACCACAACGAGGTCGGCCGCCTCGAGGAGTGGTGGGGCGTGCGCGACCGCGACGACTGGCTGTCCCTGCAGGAGCGGCTGCTGACCCGTGAAGTCAGCCCCTGGCACTGGGACTTCGTCCTCGACGCCCGCACCGCGTCGGCCCGGCGGCACGGGCCGCGCGTCGACCCCGAGCTCTGGCGCGACCGGGTCGAAGCGACGCTGCGCCACCGCATGGTGGAGACCGGCGGCCCCGACGAACCGCACCGCCCCGGCGAGGACGCCGAACTCGACCAGCTCGTGGCCCACTTGCGCGGCCTGGTCGGCAAGGTGCTCCGCTACGAGGCCCGCTTCCGCGCCGACGGGCTCCTGCCGCCCGACGGTCACGTCGGCACCGTCGCGGCCTGGGACATCGGCCGCGCGTCGAAGATGGCCCGCTGGGGGCGGGGCGCCCGGTACGCCACCCACGCGGAGCTGGTCAAGGCCCTGGAACGCGCCTCCGAAGCCGCACGCTCCACGTACACCTCCTGGGAGTCGTTCTCCGCGGGTTACGTCCTGGGCCGCTGCCTCCACTTCGACGAGGAGTCGTTCGGATCCTGGTACACGGACGTCCTGCGCGCCCACCGCGCCCTGACCACCGACCCGGACAGCCCTTGGCTGACGGTGCCGTTCCTGGAGAGCTGACCCGGTCGCCGTTCACCAGTCGATCCCGGCCGCCACCGGCAAGTGATCGCTGCCGGTGGCGGGCAGCAGCCACGCGCTCCTGGGTGCCATGCCGCGGACCAGGATCTGGTCGATCCGCGCCACCGGGAACGTCGCCGGCCAGCTGAAGCCGAACCCGGCGCCCGCCACGTCATGGACGGACCGCAGCTGTGCGGTGAGACCGGCGAGCGCGCGGTCGTCCGTGGTGCCGTTCATGTCGCCGAGCAGCACCACCCGCTCGTTCGGCTCGGCGGCTATCGCCTCGGCGAGCGCCCGCGCGTTCCGGTCCCGGCTCTCCGTCTGGAAGCCGTCCCCGCGCACCACGCGTACGGATCCGAGGTGGGCCACGTACACCGCCAGCGGACCGTGGTCCGTGGTCACCGTGGCGCGCAGCGCCCGGTTGTCGGCCAGCTTGGCCGCGGCGGGCTTGGCGTCGCCGAGCGGTCCGACGTCCTGTGCGATGTCGACGGGCCGGGCACGGGACAGCGGCAGCTTGCTCCACAGCCCGACCGTGCCCAGCACCGTGTGGTGCGGGTACGTCTTCGCCAGCTCCTTCTCGTACGTGCCTCTGGCGTCCTCGGCCAGCTCCTCCAGCGCCAGTACGTCCGCGCCGGATGCGGCCAGGTCGCGCGCGGTGCCGGCCGGGTCCGGGTTCTCGGCGCCGACGTTGTGGCTGACCACGGTGAGGTCGCCGCCGCCCGGCCGTGACCTGTCGCCGAGCAGCCCGCCGAAGAGGTGCAGCCAGACGACGGCCGGGAGCAGCAGCGCCACCACCGCCGAGGCGGAGCGGCGCCACAGCGCCCCGGCCAGCAGCACCGGGACGGGCAGCCCGAACCACGGCAGCAAGCTCTCCACCAGGCTGCCGAGGCCCCAGCGGTCCGTGACGTGCGCGTGCAGCAGCATGAGCAGGCCGAGCAGCAGCGCCGACGCCGCGAGGACGAGGCCGCGTTTCCAGGGTCCCGGCCGGGAGGCGGCGCGCAGTGCCCGGCGTATGCGAGTGCTTGTCGCTACCGTGCGAGCGCCCCTCACCGGCGCGTCCTCGGGCCCCGGGTGAGGGCGGCGTACAGCGGGCGGGAATGGTGTCCGAGTCATACCGCCAGTGAAGGCACCGCGATGTTGCCGGCCCGTATGCGGTTTTCGATACGCCGACGACACACGCCCGCTCGTAGCCTGAAGGACATGCGTGTGCTGATCGTCGAGGACGAGCCCTTTATGGCGGAAGCCATCCGCGACGGCCTCCGCCTGTCGGCGATCGCGGCCGACATCGCGGGTGACGGCGTCACCGCCCTGGAGCTCCTGGGCGTCAACAGCTACGACATCGCCGTCCTCGACCGCGACATCCCCGGGCCCTCCGGCGACGAGATCGCCACCCGCATCGTCGCCTCCGGCAGCGGCATGCCGATCCTGATGCTCACCGCCGCCGACCGCCTCGACGACAAGGCGTCCGGGTTCGGGCTCGGCGCCGACGACTACCTCACGAAACCCTTCGAGATGCGGGAGCTCGTGCTCAGGCTCAGGGCCCTCGACCGCAGGCGCGCGCACGCCAGGCCGCCCGTGCGGGAGATCGCGGGCCTGCGCCTCGATCCGTTCCGCCGCGAGGTGCACCGCGACGGCCGCTATGTCGCGCTCACCCGCAAACAGTTCGCCGTGCTCGACGTCCTCGTCGCCGCCGAGGGCGGTGTCATCAGCGCCGAGGAACTCCTGGAGCGGGCCTGGGACGAGAACGCGGACCCGTTCACCAACGCGGTCCGCATCACCGTCTCGGCCCTGCGCAAACGCCTCGGCGAACCATGGATCATCGCCACCGTGCCCGGGGTCGGCTACCGCATCGACACGGCACCCTTCAGCACAGCGCCCGGCACCGGACGTGAGGGGCCGGACCGTGGATAGGCGGCCCGGTCCGAGCGTCCGTCTCAAGCTCACCCTCAGCTACGCCGGGTTCCTGATGCTGGCCGGCGCCCTGATGCTGCTGACCGGATGGCTGTTCCTGACGCGCGTCAGGCACGTCGGGCTCGTCTACGAACCCGGCTACGGCCTCGCCGTCGCGCGCGACTTCGCTCCGATGGCAGCCGTCACGCTGTCGTTCCTGCTGGTCTTCGGCCTCGGGGGCGGATGGTTCCTCGCCGGCCGCATGCTCGCCCCGCTGAACCGCATCACGCACGCCACGCGCACGGCCGCGACCGGATCGCTCTCCCACCGGATCGAACTGCCCGGTCGTCAGGACGAGTTCCGGGAGCTCGCCGACGCCTTCGACACGATGCTCGCGCGGCTCGAAGCACACGTCGCCGAACAGCGGAGGTTCGCGGCCAACGCCTCCCACGAGCTGCGCACCCCGCTGTCCGTCTCGAAGTCGCTGCTCGACGTGGCCCGCGCCGATCCGGACCGCGCCGCCGACCCGCTCATCGACCGCCTGCACGCCGTCAACACCCGCGCCATCGACCTCACCGAAGCGCTGCTCCTGCTCAGCCGCGCCGACCGCGGGTCCTTCCAACGGGAACGCGTCGACCTCTCCCTCATGGCGGAAGAAGCCACCGAGACGCTCCTCCCCCTCGCAGAACGGCACGGCGTCACCCTGGAGACCGACGGCGACATCGCCCACACGGCCGGATCGCCCGCGCTCCTGTCACAGCTCACCATGAACCTCGTACAGAACGCGATCGTCCACAACCTGCCGCACCACGGCCGCGTACGGATCCACACCGGCGTCCGCTCGGAGACCGTGGTGCTCACGGTCGAGAACACCGGCGAGCGGCTCACCCCCCAGCTGATCCCGACCTTCACCGAGCCTTTCCGGCGCGGCACCGAGCGCGTCCACACCGACCAGGCAGGCGTCGGCCTCGGCCTGACCATCGTCAGGACCATCACCCGGGCACACGGCGGCACGCTCACCCTCACCCCGCTCCCGGCCGGGGGGCTCCTCGTCACGGTGGAACTGCCCGCGATGCCCTGAGGGCTCCACAGCCACCACCCGGCAACCATCACGATCAGGTCTCACTCGCCCCTCAGCCGCCTTCCACCCCTTGCCACGCGCCCGTGTAATCGTTTCCAATCCCCCATGTAATCGATTCCACAGCGATTCCACGAGGAGGTGGACCGGCGATGACCCCGAGTTCGGTGAGCATCAAGGACGTCGCGGCCGAGGCCGGCGTGTCCGTTGCCACCGTGTCGCGCGTCCTGAACAGTCACCCCTCCGTCAGCCCCGCGTCCCGCGCCCGGGTCGTCGCCGCCGTCGAGGCCCTCGGGTACCGGCCGAACGCCGTCGCCCGCTCCCTGCGCACCGACCAGACCCGCACCCTCGGCCTGGTCATCAGCGACGTGCTCAACCCGTACTTCACGGAGCTGGCCCGGTCCGTCGAGGAGGCGGCCCGCGCGCTCGGCTACAGCGTGATCATCGGCAACGCCGACGAACGCCCCGAGCTCCAGGACCACCACGTACGGACCCTGCTCGACCGGCGGATCGACGGGCTGCTCGTGTCGCCCACCGACGGCGGCTCGCCGCTGATGCTCGATGCCGCGCGGGCCGGCACTCCGATGGTCTTCGTGGACCGGTGGATCCCCGGCGTGGACGTCCCCGTCGTCCGCTCCGACGGGCGGCAGGCCGTCCGCGACCTCGTCGCCCACCTGCACGGGCTCGGCCACCGCAGGCTCGCGATCATCGCGGGCCCGGCCGCCACCACCACCGGCAGCGAGCGCGTCGAGGCCTTCCGGGACGCGCTGCGCGAGCACGGCACGGCGCTGCCCGACGCGTACATCGGGCAGGGCGACTTCCAGGCCGCCAGCGGACGGCGCGCCACCGAGCGCTTCCTCGCGCTGCCCGAGCCGCCCGACGTCGTCTTCGCCGCCGACAACCTGATGGCGCTCGGCGCCCTCGACGCGATCCGGGCGCACGGCCTGCGCGTCCCGCACGACATCGGGCTCGCGGCCTTCGACGACATCCCGTGGTTCGTGCACACCGACCCGCCGGTCACCGCGATCGCCCAGCCGACCGCCGATCTGGGGCGGGCCGCCGTGCACGCGCTGATCGACCGCATCGAGGGCAGGAGCCCGCGGTCCGTGACCCTGCCCGCCCGCCTCGTCGTCCGCCGCTCCTGCGGTGAGGACACCCCGGCATGAAGGAGCAACGCGTGAGTGAACAGAGCGAGTTGCTGCGCATCGAAGGCATCCGCAAGACGTTCCCCGGCGTCGTCGCGCTGGACTCAGTCGACTTCGATCTGCGGCGCGGCGAGGTGCACGTCCTGCTCGGCGAGAACGGCGCGGGCAAGAGCACCCTCATCAAGATGCTCTCCGGCGCCTACCGCCCCGACAGCGGACGCATCTTCGCCGAGGGGCGCGAGGTGCGGATCAACGGCGCGCAGGACGCCGAGCGGCTCGGCATCGCCACCATCTACCAGGAGTTCAACCTCGTCCCCGATCTGACCGTCGCCGAGAACATCTTCCTCGGGCGGCAGCCGCGCCGGTTCGGCCTCGTCGACAGGAAGAGGATGGAGGCCGACGCCGAGGAGCTGCTCCGGCGGGTCGGCGTCCAGGTGTCGCCGCGCGCCAAGGTGCGTGAACTGGGCATCGCCCGGCTGCAGATGGTGGAGATCGCCAAGGCGCTGAGCCTGGACGCGCGCGTGCTCATCATGGACGAGCCGACCGCGGTGCTCACCTCCGAGGAGGTCGACAAGCTCTTCCGGATCGTGCGCACGCTGCGCGAGGACGGCGTCGGCATCGTCTTCATCACCCACCACCTGGAGGAGATCGCGGCACTCGGCGACCGCGTCACCGTCCTGCGCGACGGCCGCAGCGTCGACCAGGTGCCCGCGTCGACCGACGAGGACGAGCTCGTACGCCTCATGGTGGGCCGCAGCATCGAGCAGCAGTATCCGCGCGAACGCCCGGACACCGGGCCGCCGTTGCTCTCCGTCGAAGGCCTCACCCGGGACGGCGTCTTCCACGACGTCAGCTTCGAGGTGCGGGCCGGTGAGGTCGTCGGCCTCGCGGGTCTGGTGGGCGCGGGCCGTACCGAGGTGGCGCGCGCCGTGTTCGGGGCCGATCCGTACGACGGCGGTTCCGTCGCCGTGCGCGGTGAGCGGCTGCCCCGGCACGACGTGAACGCGGCGATGGGCGCGGGCATCGGCCTGGTCCCCGAGGACCGCAAGGGCCAGGGGCTCCTGCTCGACGCGTCGGTGCGGGAGAACCTCGGTCTGGTGACGCTGCGTTCGGCGACCCGCGCCGGACTCGTGGACCTCAAGCGGCAGCAGCGGGACGCCGCGCGGATCGCCGAGCAGCTGGGGGTGCGGATGGCCGGGCTCGGCCAGCACGTCCGCACGCTCTCCGGCGGCAACCAGCAGAAGGTCGTCATCGGCAAGTGGCTGCTCGCCGACATCAAGGTCCTCATCCTCGACGAGCCGACCCGCGGCATCGACGTGGGCGCGAAGGTCGAGATCTACCAGCTCATCAACGAACTGACGGCCGCCGGGCACGCGGTCCTGATGATCTCCAGCGATCTGCCCGAGGTGCTCGGCATGAGCGACCGCGTCCTCGTCATGGCGCAGGGCCGGATCGCCGGCGAGCTCACGGCCGAAGAGGCCACGCAGGACGCGGTGATGGCGCTCGCCGTCAGCACCGCGGCGGTACAGCAAGCGGAAGACACGACAGCGGAGGGCTCCCGTGGCCACTGAAACCCTGAAGCGCGACGCGGGTGGCGCGGCCTCGCTCCGCCGCGTCCTGCTCGACAACGGCGCGCTGAGCGCACTGATCGTCCTGGTCGTGGCGATGTCGCTGCTCTCCGGCGACTTCCTCACCACGCAGAACCTGCTCAACGTCGGCGTGCAGGCGGCCGTCACCGCGATCCTCGCGTTCGGCGTCACCTTCGTGATCGTCTCGGCGGGCATCGACCTGTCGGTCGGCTCGGTGGCCGCGCTCTCGGCCACCGTCCTCGCCTGGACGGCGACCTCGGAGGGGCTGCCGGTCTGGCTCGCGGTGGTCTTCGCCGTGGCGACCGGCATGGCCTGCGGGTTCGTCAACGGTCTGCTCGTCTCGTACGGGAAGCTGCCGCCGTTCATCGCGACGCTCGCGATGCTGTCGGTGGCCCGCGGCCTCTCCCTGGTGATCTCGCAGGGCAGCCCGATCGCGTTCCCCGACTCGGTGTCGCACCTCGGTGACACGGTCGGCGGCTGGCTGCCGGTCCCGGTGATCGTGATGGTCGTGATGGGCCTGGTCACGGCGCTCGTCCTCGGGCGTACGTTCATCGGCCGCTCCATGTACGCGATCGGCGGCAACGAAGAAGCGGCCCGCCTCTCCGGGCTCCGGGTCAAGCGGCAGAAGCTCGTGATCTACGCGCTCTCCGGTCTGTTCGCGGCCGTCGCGGGCATCGTGCTCGCCTCCCGCCTCGTCTCCGCGCAGCCCCAGGCCGCGCAGGGTTACGAGCTCGACGCGATCGCCGCCGTCGTCATCGGTGGCGCGAGCCTGGCGGGCGGTGTCGGCAAGGCGTCCGGGACGCTGATCGGCGCGCTGATCCTCGCGGTGCTGCGCAACGGCCTCAACCTCCTCTCCGTGTCGGCCTTCTGGCAGCAGGTCGTGATCGGTGTCGTCATCGCGCTCGCGGTCCTCCTGGACACGCTGCGGCGGCGGGCCGGGGCGACGCCGGGTGCCTCCTCCGGTGCGTCCGGCGGCATCCGCGGCAAGGGGCCGCAGGCGGTGAAGTACGCGGTCGCCGCCGTGGTCGTGGCGGCCGTGGTCGGCGCGGTCTCCTTCTTCAACCAGGGCTCATCGGGCACGAACACGAAGATCGGCATGTCGCTGTCCACCCTCAACAACCCCTTCTTCGTCCAGATGAAGGAGGGCGCGCAGGCCGAGGCCGCGAAGGCGGGCATCGACCTGACGGTCACCGACGCGCAGAACGACGCGTCCCAGCAGACCAACCAGCTGCAGAACTTCACCGGCGAGGGCGTGAAGTCGATCATCGTCAACCCGGTCGACTCCGACGCGGTCGGCCCCGCCGTGCGCGGCGCCAACAAGCAGGACATCCCGGTGGTCGCCGCCGACCGCGGGGTGAACAAGGCGGAGACCGCGACGCTCGTCGCCTCCGACAACGTCGCGGGCGGCAGGCTGGCCGCGAAGACGCTCGCCGAGAAGCTGGGCGGCAAGGGGAAGGTCGTCGTCCTCCAGGGCACGCCCGGCACCTCCGCCAGCCGCGAGCGCGGGCAGGGCTTCGCCGAGGGCATCAAGGCGTACCCCGGCATCGACGTCGTCGCCAAGCAGCCCGCGGACTTCGACCGCACCAAGGGCCTGGACGTCATGACGAACCTCCTGCAGTCCAACAAGGGCGTGAACGGCGTCTTCGCCGAGAACGACGAGATGGCGCTCGGCGCGGTCAAGGCGCTCGGCGACAAGGCGGGCACCTCCGTCCCCGTGGTCGGCTTCGACGGCACGCCCGACGGCCTGAAGGCGGTCGAGGCGGGCACGCTGTACGCGTCCGTGGCCCAGCAGCCCAAGGAACTCGGGAAGATCGCCGTGCGCAACGCGGTGCGGGCCACGCAGGGCAAGAAGGTCCAGGAGACGGTGAAGGTGCCGGTGAAGGTCGTGACGTCGAAGAACGTGCAGGACTTTTCCTGACCGTCCGCCGCTCCGAGTACCGTCGCAGCTGCACCTCACCGTACGAAAGCAGGAACAAGCACACATGAACGACGACTACGAGCTGCTGGTCGTGGGCTCCGCCAACGCCGACCTGGTGGTCGGCGTGGAGCGGCGCCCCGCCCCCGGCGAGACGGTGCTCGGCTCCGACCTGGCCGTCCACCCCGGCGGCAAGGGCGGCAACCAGGCCGTCGCCGCGGCCCGCCTCGGCGCCCGCACCGCGCTCCTCGCCCGGGTCGGCGACGACGCGCACGGCGTGCTGCTCCTCGACGCGCAGCGGGCGGCCGGCGTGGACACCGTCGGCGTCCTGGTGGGCGGCGCGCCCACCGGCGTCGCGCTGATCACGGTCGACCCGTCGGGCGACAACAGCATCGTGGTGTCCCCCGGCGCCAACGCCCGCCTCACCCCCGAGGACATCCGCGCGGCGGGCAGTCTGGTCGCGGCGGCCCGGGTCGTCTCCAGCCAGCTGGAGATCCCCCTGGACACGGTCGCAGAGGTCACCCGCACGCTGCGCCCCGGAACCCGCTTCGTCCTGAACCCCTCCCCTCCGGCCCCGCTGCCCGCCGAGGTCCTGGCCGCCTGCGACCCGCTGGTGGTGAACGAGCACGAGGCGCGCGTCATCCTCGGTGAGGACGCGGGCGAGTCCCCCGAGGAGTGGGCGCGCGGGCTGCTCGCGCTCGGCCCCCGCTCGGTGGTGATCACGCTGGGCGCAGAGGGCGCGCTGACCTCGGACGGTTCCGAGGTGGTGCGGGTCCCGAGTCCGAAGGTCGACGCGGTCGACACGACGGGCGCGGGCGACGCCTTCACCGCGGCGCTCGGCTGGCGCCTCGGCCTCGGCGAGGACCTGCCGACGGCGGCCGCGTACGCGGTACGGGTGGGCGCGGCGGCGGTCACCCGCAAGGGGGCGCAGGACTCCTACCCCACGGCCTCGGAGCTTCCCGGCCCCGCCGAAGGGGTCACCTCCCGGTGAAGAGGTCGGGCATCCTGAACCGCCATCTCGCGGGCGCCCTTGCCGAGTTGGGACACGGCGACACCGTGCTCGTCTGCGACGCGGGCATGCCGATCCCGGCCGGCCCACGCGTGGTGGACCTGGCGTTCCGGGCCGGCGTCCCGTCCTTCGAGGAGGTCCTCGACGGCCTCCTCGACGAGCTGGTGGTGGAGGGCGGGACGGCGGCGGACGAGGTGTGGAAGGCGAATCCGGCGGCGGCACGGCTGCTGCGGGAGCGTCTCCCCGCGCTCGGCCTCGTCCCGCACGAGGAACTCAAGCGACGCTCGGCCACGGCCCGCCTGGTGGTCCGTACCGGCGAGGCGCGGCCGTACGCGAATGTGCTGTTGACGTGCGGGGTCTTCTTCTGAGTCCGGTGGACCACCGAGGAGCCGTCCGCTATACGAACGCCGCTGCCCGCAATGTGACCTGTTTCCGCTCTTGACGGTGGCCCGTCACACCTTCAACATCAGGCAACGCACAGCTCCAAAGGCGCCCCGCGGCACCCGCGTCGCGGGGCGCCTCGCACGTTCCGTCCCTCTCGCTGTTCGGAATACGGAGCCCCACATGAAACTCTTCAGACGTGCGGCCGTCGGTGCCGCCACCCTGGCCATCGGCGGCCTGCTCGCCACCGCCGCTCCCGCCGTCGCCGGGCCCGCCGCGCCCGCGCCCACGCTCGCGGCGCCCGACATACCGCTCGCCAACGTCAAGGCGCACCTCTCCCAGTTCCAGTCCATAGCCTCGGCCAACGGCGGCAACCGCGCCCACGGACGCCCCGGCTACAAGGCCTCCCTCGACTACGTGAAGGCGAAGCTGGACGCGGCCGGATTCACCACCCGCATCCAGCAGTTCACCGCCAGCGGCGGCACCGGCTACAACCTGATCGCCGACTGGCCGGGCGGCGACGCGAACCAGGTCCTGATGGCGGGCGCGCACCTCGACAGCGTCTCGTCGGGCCCCGGCATCAACGACAACGGCTCCGGCTCTGCCGGTGTCCTGGAGACCGCGCTCGCCGTGTCCCGCGCGCAGCTCAAGCCCACGAAGCACCTGCGGTTCGCCTGGTGGGGCGCCGAGGAACTCGGCCTGGTCGGCTCGCGCTACTACGTCAACAACCTGCCGGCCGCGGACCGTTCGAAGGTCAGCGGCTATCTGAACTTCGACATGATCGGCTCACCGAACCCGGGCTACTTCGTCTACGACGACGACCCCACGATCGAGAAGACGTTCAAGGACTTCTACGCGGGCCTGAACGTCCCCACGGAGATCGAGACGCAGGGCGACGGCCGCTCGGACCATGCCCCGTTCATGAACGTCGGCATCCCGGTCGGCGGCCTGTTCACCGGCGCCGAGCGCGCCAAGACCAGCGCGCAGGCGCAGAAGTGGGGCGGCACGGCCGGTCAGGCCTTCGACCGCTGCTACCACTCGTCCTGCGACACCACGTCGAACATCAACGACACCGCTCTGGACCGCAACAGCGACGCCATCGCCCACGCGGTCTGGACCCTCGGCGCGGGCACCACGGTCCCGCCCGGCGACGTCTACGAGAACACCACGGACGTCGCCGTCCCGGACAACGGCCCCGCGGTCACCTCCACGGTGGACGTGACCGGCCGCACCGGCAACGCCCCCGCGGCGCTCAAGGTCGACGTCGACATCCGGCACACCTGGCGCGGCGACGTCGTCGTGGACCTGCTCGCACCCGACGGCTCCGCGTACCGTCTGAAGAACTCCAGCGGCAACGACTCGGCGGACAACGTCATCGCGACGTACACGGTCGACGCGTCCAGCGAGCCGGCCAACGGCGCCTGGAAGCTGCGGGTGCAGGACGTCGCCTCCCAGGACACGGGGTACATCAACAGCTGGAAGCTGACGTTCTAGCTCCCGGCCGGGAAACGCTCGGCCGGGAACCTCTCAGCCGGGGAACGCTCAGCCCTCGTCCGGCGTCAGCCGCAGCGAGATGCTGTTGATGCAGTACCGCTGATCCGTCGGGGTGGGATACCCCTCCCCCTCGAAGACGTGCCCGAGGTGCGATCCGCAGCGCGCGCATCGCACCTCGGTGCGCACCATGCCGTGCGAGGTGTCCTGGACGAGCTCCACCGCGTCGGTGTCCTTGGGGTCGAAGAAGCTCGGCCAGCCGCAGTGCGACTCGAACTTCTCCGACGAGGTGAACAGCTCCGCGCCGCACGCGCGACAGGAGTACACGCCCTTCGTCTTGGTGTCCGTGTACTCACCGACGAAGGCGGGCTCGGTGCCGGCCTGGCGCAGGACCGCATACTCCGAGGGGGTCAGCTCCGCGCGCCACTGCTCGTCCGGCTTCTCGACGTCGTACGACATGACGTGAACCCCTTACTTCCTACTTCGACAGCTCGGCCAGGATCTGCGGGCCGAGGTCCGTGACGTCGCCCGCTCCCATGGTGAGAACGAGATCACCGGGCTTCGCCATTCCCGCGACCGCCCGCACGGCCTCCGCCTTGTCCGCCGCGGCCGTGACCTCGGCGCCCGCCTCGCGGGCGGCGTCGATGATCAGGGCGCTGGTGACGCCGGGGATGGGGTCCTCGCGGGCCGGGTAGATGTCGAGGACCACGGAGGAGTCGGCGAGCGCCAGGGCCTGGCCCATCTCGGTGCCCAGTTCCTGGGTGCGCGAGAAGAGGTGCGGCTGGAAGAGGACGAGGATGCGGGAGTCGCCCGCGGCGGAGCGCATCGCCTCCAGGTCGGCCGTCATCTCCGTGGGGTGGTGGGCGTAGGAGTCGATGACCTGGACGCCCGCCGCCTCGCCCTTGAGCTGGAGGCGGCGCTTGACGCCGGTGTACGACTTGAGCGCGCCGGCCAGGTTCCGGGACGGGATGCCGAGCGCGATGCCCGCCGCCAGCGCGGCGACCGCGTTGTTCGCGTAGTGGCGGCCGGGCACCGAGACCGTGAAGGTGAGCAGCTTGCCGTCCAGGAGGACGGTGACCTCGCTGGTCAGACCGCGCGCGGTGATCTTGTGGATGCGCAGGTCAGCACCCTCGGACTCGCCGTACGTGACGACCTTGAGCTCTCCGAGGTCCCGGACGCGCTTGGTCAGCTCGACGGCGCCCGCCTGGTCGGCCGAGATGACCAGCGTGCCGCCCGGGACGACCTTGCCGGCGAAGATCTCAAAGGATTCGTAGATCTCGTCCATCGAGGCGTAGTTGGCGTGGTGGTCCAGCTCCACGTTGAGGACGATGGCGACCTCGGGCGCGTACTTGTGGAAGCTGCGGTCGCTTTCATCGGCCTCGGCGACGAAGATGTCGCCCTCGCCGTGCAGCGCGTTCGACCCCGGCACGTCCAGGTCGCCGCCGATCGCGTACGACGGGGCGAGGCCGAGGGTGGCGAGGGTGACGGCCAGCATCGACGTCGTGGTCGTCTTGCCGTGCGTACCCGCGACCGCGATCGGGCGCCGGCCGTTCATCAGGGCGGCCAGGGCGTCCGAGCGGTGCACGACCGGGATGCCCAGCTCGGCCGCGCGGGCCAGCTCGGGGTTGTCCGCACGGATGGCGGAGGAGACGACGACGCACGTCGCGTCGGACGCGAGGTGCGCGGCGTCGTGCCCGATGTGGACCGTGGCGCCGAGCGCGCGCAGCGCCTCGGCGGTGGCGGACTCGCGGGCGTCGCTGCCCGCGACCTCGGCGCCGCGCTGGGCCAGGATCTTCGCGATGCCCGACATTCCGGCGCCGCCGATGCCGATGAAGTGCGGTCGGTCCATGTCGGCCATGGACTGGGGCAGGCCGGGTGCCATGCGTGTGTCTCCCCTGGTGTTACGACTGGTGGTACGACGACTGAGCAGGCCCCAGCCTATGGCCTGCCGCGGCCCACGACGCCCGAGGCACCCGGCTCCCGGCTGCTACGCCTCGTCCGCCAGGCTGTGCGAGAACAGCTTCAGGACCGGGACGCCGACCTTGTGGCGCGCCCGCGAGGCCCAGTCCCGGTGGAAGAACTCCTCCACGTAGTGCGGGTCGGTCAGGACGATCACCTCGTCGGCGTCGGCGTCCTCGACCAGGGTCTTGAGCGCGTCCAGCGGGTGGTCCTCGATGAGCCTCCCCTGGGCCGCGCAGCCCGCCGCGCGCAGTGCGGTCAGCGAGACCCGCAGCGCCTGCTCGCCGGGGCCCGTCGCCTCGTCGCCCTCCGGGGTCTCGCCCTCGCGCGCCGCCTCGTCCAGCTCGCCGAGTGCGACGTCGTCGATGGCCCGCAGCAGACGGTCCGCCTGATCGCCCCTCGGCTGGAGCAGCACGTGGAAGGCGACCGGCTCGTCCCCGTGCAAGGTGGTGACGAACTCCACGTCGGCGGAGGTCAGGGCCTTCTCGATCATCAATACGCTTGTGAACACGCCAGGCGCCCTTCTCATCCGTGGGCCCCGCGTCCTGAGGCCCTTGCGGAAACCATCCTGCCCCGTGGCCGCACGGGGTCTGCGAGATCTAGTGTGCCCAGCCGAAGCCAAACGGAACGGCTGATTCCGCCGATTGTCAGGTACGACGGTATCGGGTGAAGAGGAACCCGGCCTCCTCCAGTACGGACCCCAGTACGAATCGTTCCGGCACCGGCAGAGCGGACCCGCCGGCGATCCGCTGCGCGTCCCCCGCCGTGAGCATCGGCGACACGGTGAGGCAGAGCTCGTCCAGCGCCCCGGCGGCCACGAACTGCCCGAGAAGACGGGGCCCGCCCTCCGTGAGCAGCCGGGTCAGCCCGCGCTCGGCCAGGGCGGGCGCCACCCGCTCCGGCTCCACGGTCGCGCCCTCACCGGCGGTCACCACGACGGCGCCCGCCTTCTCCGCCGCGGCGATCCGGTCGGCGGGCGCGGAGGCCCCGGTCACCAGGAGCGTGGGCGTCACCGGTTCGGTGAAGAGCGGAAGCGAGAAGTCCAGGTCGAGACCGGCGCTGACGACCGCGATGGCGGGCGCCGCCGACTGCCCGGCCGCCGCCCGCTGCCGCTCGAAGACCGCACGTGCTTTCGCCGGGCGGTATCCCTCCTTGCGGACGGTCTCGGCGCCGACGACCACGGCATCGGCGAGGCTGCGCAGGGTGCCGAAGATCCGCATGTCGGTGTCGCCGGAGATGGGGTGGGCGCGGCCGTCGTGGTGGGCCGCGCCGTCGAGCGTGGACACCATGTTGGCCCGCAGCCAGGTCGTCTCCCCCTCGGGGTAGGCGTAGGCGTCGGCGAGCTCGTCGAGGCTCCACTCCCGGTCGGCCGTCTCGTCCGTCCGGTCTGCTGTCTGGTCGGTCACAGGGAACAGGCGTCGCATATCCGCAGTCTTGCACGCCCCTTAAGCTGGGGAACCGTGTCGTCCTCCTCCGCCGCCTCCGGGCACCGCCCCATAGCCGAAGTGGCTCCGCTGTCCCTGTGCGCCCGTGAGCCCCACGTCCCGGCCGACCGGCTGGTCGCCGAGATGGTGCCGCCGCCGCGCTTCGACTCGGTCCGCTTCGATACGTACATTCCGGACCCGAACCAGCCGAGCCAGACCGAGGCGGTCCGTGTCCTCAGCGGCTTCGCGGCGGGGCTCGGCGGGGCGCACGCCTCCGGAGCCGGCCGGAAGCGCTGGTTCCAGAAGAAGGCCGCAGCCCCCACGGGCCCGCGCGGCATCTACCTGGACGGTGGCTACGGCGTCGGCAAGACCCACCTCCTCGCCTCCCTCTGGCACGCGGCGCCCGCCGCGCCCGAGCAGAAGGCGTTCGGCACCTTCGTCGAGCTCACCAACCTGGTCGGCGCGCTCGGCTTCCAGCAGACCGTGCGCACCCTCAGCGGGCACCGGCTGCTCTGCATCGACGAGTTCGAGCTCGACGACCCGGGCGACACGGTCCTGGTCTCCTCGCTGCTCTCCAAGCTCGTCGAGCAGGGCGTGGCGCTCGCCGCGACCTCGAACACGCTGCCGGGCAAGCTCGGCGAGGGCCGGTTCGCGGCCACGGACTTCATGCGCGAGATCCAGGGCCTGTCGTCCCACTTCAAGGCGTTGCGGATCGACGGCGAGGACTACCGCCACCGCGGCTTGCCGGAGGCGCCCGCTCCGTACTCGGAGGAGCAGGTCACCAAGGCGGCGTACGCGACCGACGGCGCCTCGCTCGACGACTTCCCGCACCTCCTCGCCCACCTGGCCAAGGTCCACCCGAGCCGGTACGGCGCGCTGACCGACGGGCTCGCCGCCGTCTGCCTCACCGACGTGACGCCGGTGCCCGACCAGTCGACCGCGCTGCGCCTTGTGGTGCTCGCCGACCGGCTGTACGACCGAGAGGTACCGGTGCTCGCCTCCGGTGTGCCCTTCGACCGGCTCTTCAGTGAGGACATGCTGAACGGCGGATACCGGAAGAAGTACTTCCGGGCCATCTCGCGGCTCACGGCGCTCGCGCGGGACGCGAAGGGACTCGTGGGCGAGTAGCCCCGCTCCGGCGGGGACACGGGACGGCGCGCGAAGTCGGCACGCGAAACGGAAGCTACGCGTGTGGTTCCCGTGCACCAAGGCGCGTGGTACACACATCCGGTCATATTCCTGTCCGCCAGCAGGAGGTTGCCCAGCATGACTGCCACTCGACGTCAGGTTCTCGCCCGTACCGGTGCCGTGGGTGCCGGAATCGCCTTCACCGGCGCTCTCTCGGAACTCTTCGCGGGCACCGCCGCCGCGCACGGGAAGGCCGGATACGGCCCTCTCGTCCCCGACCCCAAGGGCCTGCTCGACCTGCCCAAGGGGTTCCGCTACAAGGTCCTCTCGCGCGAGGGCGAGCCCCTGCGGTCGGGTGAGGGCAAGGTGCCGGGCAACCACGACGGCATGGCCGCCTTCCGGGGCCGGAACGGCGGCGTCCATCTCGTGCGCAACCACGAGAACCGCGTCACCGGCAGGATCGCCGTGCCGACCGTCGGGGGCCTGACCTACGACCCGGCGGCCAAGGGCGGCTGTACGGCGATCGCGCTCGACCGGAGGGACGAGGTCCTCGACGAACGCGTCGCGATCGCCGGCACCGCCGTCAACTGCGCGGGCGGGCCCACGCCTTGGGGCACCTGGCTCACCTGCGAGGAGACCGAGGACAAGGCCGGGACGAACGGTTACACCAAGGACCACGGCTTCGTCTTCGAGGTCGACCCGGTGGACCCGCGCCGCACCGGCGCGGTGCCGCTGACCGCGATGGGCCGCTTCCAGCACGAGGCCGTCGCCGTCGACCCGAAGCGCGGCATCGTCTACGAGACCGAGGACGCCTTCGAGAAGCCCTTCGGCCTCTTCTACCGCTTCCTGCCCGAGAAGCCCCGGGGCGGCCGCGGTTCGCTGCGCGCGGGCGGCAAGCTGCAGGCCATGCGGGTGCCCGGGGTGCCCGACCTGTCCTCGATCCAGAAGACAGGCGCGAGCTTCGACGGCATCGAGTGGGTCGACGTCCCGGACCCGCTGGCGGCCCAGACCCCCATCAGGCACCAGGACTTCGGCAAGAAGGGCATCACGCACGCGCAGAAGCTGGAGGGCTGCTACTGGGGCGGCTCGTCCGTCTACTTCGTGTCGTCCTTCGCACGCAGCGGGGACGGCTCGGCGGGCGACCACTTCGGCCAGGTCTGGCGGTACGACCCGGCCGCCCGACGGCTCACCCTCGTCATCGTGTTCGGCCCGAGCACCGACATCCAGCTGCCGGGCGAGTCCCCCGACAACATCTGCCTCGCGCCCAGCGGCGGCCTGATGGTGTGCGAGGACGGCGACGGCGCCCAGCACGTGTACGGCGTCACCCGGCGCGGCGAGGTCTACGCGATGGCCCGCAACCGCCAGAACATCGGCACCCCCGAGAAGCCCGAGTGGGGCGAGTTCGCGGGCGCCGCCTTCTCCCCCGACCACGACACGATGTACCTGAACTGCTATACGCCCGGCACGACGTTCGCGGTGACGGGGCCCTGGCACAAGTAGCGTCCCAAGGTCCGCGCTGCCCGGCCCGCGGTGACAAATCACTGGCGGGCCGGGCTCCGCACGGACGAACATGACCCGCATGAGCGACCAGAGCGGCGAGAGCGACCTGAGCGGGCCACCCGCGCGGTGGACCCGGGCGACCACCTACCCCGACATGTGGGCCGACCCGGACGACGACCCCCGCGACAGCGAGGGCGGCAGCCCGGACGGCGAGCTGCCGACCCTGCTCGACTTCCTGACGGACTACCGCATGACCCTGCGCATGAAGTGCGAGGGCCTGGACCCGGAGCAGCTGGCCCGCCGGCCGGTGCCGCCCTCGACGATGTCGCTCCTCGGTCTGGTCCGGCACCTCGCCGAGGTGGAGCGGGACTGGCGCAACTGGATCGGCGACGGCGACCCGGTGCCCAAGCTGTACGGCGAGCGCGACGCGGACTTCGACGGAGCCGTCGCCGAACAGGCCGTGGTCGACGCCGCCTTCGCCGACCTGGAACGCGAACAGGCGGCCACCGACGCCGCACTCGCCGGCCACTGCGACTTGGGCGAGCGGCTGGGGAAGGACAGGACCTCGGTCCGGGAGCTGCTGGTGCACCGCATCGAGGAGTACGCCAGGCACTGCGGCCACGCCGACCTGCTGCGCGAGTGCGTCGACGGCAGGGTCGGCCAGTGACGGACGGCCAACGGCCGCGCCGGGTCAGATCAGGCGGAAGAGGTCGGCGGCGGCCCGGACGTCGGTGAAATCCTCGACGGAGCGCAGGTTGTCGCAGAGGGCGTCCAGGACCGAGCCCTCTTCGGCGGCGGGCGGGGCGCCGATGGCCACGCCGAAGACGCGGAAGCCCAGCCGGCGTTTGGCGTCGTTCCAGCCGCGCGTCCACTCCTCGGTCACGCCGCATTCGTCGTCGGTGAGCAGCACGATGTCGCCGCGCCTGCGGGCGGCGTCGTCGAACTCCTCCGCCAGCAGGTCGCCCGCCGCCGAGAGGGGTGTCTGGTAGCTGGTGCCGCCGCCGAGGAAGGTCTCCGCGAAGTCGAGCACCCGGGCGATGTCGGCGGGCCGGTCGGCCGGGAAGCGGAAGACCTGGATCTTGTCGGCGGCGGAGAAGAGGATGCCGACGAAGTCCCGCCGGGCGTGCCGGGCCTGGTCCAGCAGGGCGAGGGCGCACGCCTTGGCCCAGGCCTCCCGGGTGACTCCGCCGGGCCCTTCCATGTACATGGAGTGCGAGGTGTCGACGCACGCGACGACCGCGCCCCGGCCGGTGGCCTGCTCTCCCCGGCTGTCGTACAGCATCAGTTCCCCGGCGGCGTAGCGCGCGGCGAACACGGCGCGCAGTCCGGGCAGGCCGAGGTTGGCCAGCTCGGAGGGGACGACGCGGGAGAGGTCGTCGCCGAGCGTGACGCCGACGAGTTCGCCGGTGGCGTTCTCCACCTTGCGGGCGCGTTCGCCGTCGGCCATCTGCCGGAAGCGGCCGATGAGTTCGGCCCACCGGGCGAGTCGGCCGGCGCGCAGCCGCTCGGCGAGCCGGGCGCGTTCTTCGTAGGGCATCCGCTCCAGCTCGCCGGGGCCGATCCCCCATGCCCGCGTCAGCGTGGCCTCCTGTCGCGCCGCCCGTGCCGCTTTCGCCACCGCGTTCCGCGCGGCGGCACGGTTGCCGGGGGCCGCCGCGGCGAGGGCCTGCGCGGCGCCCCGGGCGGCCCGCCGGGCGTCGGCCTCCGCGCTCTCGGCGGCCGCGATCGCCTGTTGTACGGCGTCGACGGCCGGGGTGGGCACGGTGCCGTCCTCCGCGGCCTGTCCGGCGGCCTGCCGGAGTGCTTCGGCGGTGGCGGTCGCCGCGGCTTCGGCGGCCTGCCGAGCACTGTTCGCCTGTTCGGCCTGGCGCAGGGCGTCCCGGGAGCGCTCGAGGATCTGGCGCAGCGCGGTGGCCTGGGCGAGTACGGCCACGGCGGCGGCGTAGGGGTCGCCGGCCGTCTCGCGGCGCAGGCCGGCGAAGTCGGGTGAGTCCACCAGCGCGGTGATGATCTGGTGGTGGACCAGCCGGCAGGGGTCCATCTCCGCGGGCTCGCGCAGTCGCGGGGCGGCTTTGTAGGCGGCGAGGAACGCGTCGGCCAGCAGGTCGGCGGTGTGGCCGTGGCGCTGGTGCAACTCGTCGGCCAGCTCGCGCAGTCCGGCCGACTGCTCGTAGGTGTCGCGCCAGGTGATCCGGTCGAACCGGTCCGCGACCACGGCCGTGGTGTGCCGCTCGGGAACGGCGGCGGCCGGGCCCGGCCACGTCCCGGCACGGCTCGCGAGCTCGTCGAGCGTGCCCGGTGTCTCACTCACTCCCCGGCTCCCCCGGCCCGCCGAGCTGGTCCCGCACCGTGCTCGCGTCCAGTCCCAGGGCCTCGGTGAGGACACGTGCGCGGACGGCCCGCTGGCGTCCCGTGACCCGTTCGACGGTGGCGGTGGAGCGGCCCGCGGCGGCCGCCTCCGCGCGCAGCCGCTCCAGCCGCTTGCCCGCCAGGGCGAGCTTGCCGTGGGCCTTCGTGATGACCCACTCGCTCAGCGCCTCGCGGGACTGCCCGGCCATGGCGTCGAGCTGGGTCTCCAGCTCGTCGATGGTGTCGGCCAGGTCGAGCGCCTCCTTGGCGTCGGGGTTGACCAGGTGCAGCACCTCACGCTCGACGGTCGGGCGCTGGGCGGGCGAGTCCCACAGCACATGGGTCAGCACCGACAGGTCGGTCTCGGCGACCGCCGGGCGCCCTGCCAGGTACGCGGACGCCTGGAGCAGGCCCACCGCCTGCCGCCAGCGCCGGTCGGAGGCGATGAGTTCCTTGCGGCGCAGGGCGGCCCGGAGCGTGCACACCGCGTCCACGATCCCGTCGGGGACCTCCACGGCCGGGACGGCCTCGGTCACGGCGTGCCGCAGATCGGCCAGCTCGACCGTGGTCCGCGCCGCCGCCCGCGGGCGGCGGACGGCGGAGCGGACCAGCGCGGCGAAGTTCGCCGGGTCCTCCAGATATCCGACTTCGAGGCGGACGAGGAGCCGGTCGTAGATCGCGGCCGTACCGTCCCCTTCGGGCAGTTCATTGCTCGCCGTGATGGCCCCGATGAGGGGGCAGCGGATGGGCTCGCCGCCGCTCTCGGGGTGGTAGATCCGCTCGTTGAGGTAGCCCAGCGTCTCGTTCAGCGCCGCCGTGGAGCACTTGAAGATCTCGTCGATGAACGCGATGTGCGCGGTCGTGGCGCGGCCGTCGTAGACCTGGCGGTACTCGCCCCTGGCCAGCGCGGCGACGTCGACAGGGCCGAACATCCTGGTGGGCGCGGTGAACTTGGAGAGGAGTATCTCCCAGTAGGACGCGCCCACGACCCTGCCCGTGAGCTCCCGGGCCAGCTCGGACTTGGCTGTTCCCGGTGGGCCGAGCAGCAGCGAGTGCTGACCGGCCAGCAGCGTCGCCAGCAGGGTCCGCACCACGTCGTCCCGCTCGTAGAAGCGGTCCGACAGTTCGTCGCCGATCGCCCGCAGTGTCGCGGCGGTGTCCTCCGCGCCCATCCAGGTCGCGCCTCCCCTAGTACCCCTAGTAGGCCGTTACGGGGTAGTGGTCCGACAGGTTCGTGTACGTGTACTCCTTGCCCCAGCTGGAGACCGTCCAGGGCGCGCTCTGCTCCTTGATCACGTTGTTGTGCCAGGTGGCGGGCCGGGCGTGGCCCTTGCGGTGGAGGATGTGGTCGAGATCCTCGCGCGGGTCGTCAGGGTAACGCTCGGCGGCGATGGAGTTGTCCCGGGTGTCGAAGGAGTACGGGTGGCCGGTGCGGGTGTCGGCGGCGGCGAGGCCGCCGTCGGCGAGCATCGAGGCGTACTCGGAGCTGCGCGAGTCCACGTTGAAGTCGCCCGCCACGATGACCTGTTCGGCGGCGGGGATGTTCTTGGCGTCCAGGAAGGCGTCCATCTCCTTGAACTGCTTAGCGCGGGTGGCCGCGGCCTCGCCGCTGCCGCAGCCGGGGTCGGTGGACTGGGCGTGCGTGCCGACGACGTGCGTCCTCGTGCCGTTCACGTCGAGGACGGCGTACACGAAGCCCTTGTTGGAGTAGGCGTCGGAGCCGCACGCGTCCTTGTAGACGTACTGCTCCTTGCGCACGACCGGCCACTTGCTCAGCACCGTCACGCCGCCGTCCTCCGGCGTCACCGAGGAGTACGCGCCGCCGGTGGCGTCCCAGCCGTCCTTGCCGCGGCCCATCACCGGTGTCTGGTGCGGGTATTGGGCCGCCGCGTTCGCCTTCAGCGCGTCGGACGAGGAGTTGTCGAAGGCCTCCTGGAGCACGACGACGTCCTGGCCCCGGAAGAAGCCGGCGGCCGGGATCGCCTTGGCGCGGTGGTCCTGGCCCCAGTTCGGGTAGAGCGACTTGCTGAACAGGAAGGCGTTGTACGTGAGCACCTTGAGCGAGGGAGGAGCGGCGGAGGCGTCGGCGGCCGTCGCGGACGGCGCGACGGCGCCGAGCGTGGCGGCGGCGAACACGGAGGTGATCGCGGCGGCGCGGGTCCTGCGCAGCGCTGTGTGCGACACGGTGACTCCTGTGGGTGTGGGGGTGGTTGCCGCGGTGACGGCTGATACGGATGCCGCCCTTGTTCGGGCGCTCGAACATCCAAGCAGCTGGGATTACTTCTGGGGATACGTCGCGTGAACAACTGGCCCCGCCACAGCGCCGGTTGGCCCCCTCGGAGCCTCCGGCTACCGCCCGCCACGGACGATCCGCACCTTGTCGACGCCGAGCAGGCCCGCGAGCGGGACCTTCGCGGTGGTCTGGCGGGCGTCGACCGTCACGTCGTCGGCGCGCAGGATGTCGAGCAGCATTCCGGCCAGCGGCATCACCATGTGCCGGCCCCAGCAGCGTTCCGAGGCGTGGCCGAAGGGGAGGTAGCCGGGGTGGTCGTCGGGGTCGAGGGCGGCCCAGCGGCCGGGGCGGAACGTGTCGGGGTCGTCCCAGAGCTCCGGGTCGCGGTGGCTGAGCAGCGGCAGGAGCAGGATGTCGTCGCCGGCGCCGATGCGGTCGTCGAGGGCGGGGTACTCGGGGGACGCGTTCCGCAGGATGTTCCAGGACGGCGGCAGCAGCCGCATGGACTCGTACAGGATGTGCTCGTTCGGCGTCCCGTCGTCGAAGGGCGCCCCGAGCCAGTACGCGTTGGCGACGAGCGTGGAGACGGTGAAGCAGACGGGGGCGGCGGCACGCCGGTACAGGCCCATGGCGTAGCGGCGGTCGCTGTAGGTGGCGGCGTCCGCCGTCAGGCCCGCGATGCTCGTGACGGGGGCGCCGGGGCGGAGCCTGCCGGGCAGGGCGGCGCCGGTGGCGATGACCGTCCAGGTCAGTTTGGGCGTCAGCTCCAGGGTGCGGTCCATGAG
Organism: Streptomyces sp. NPDC029674; assembly: GCF_044903205.1. NCBI lineage: Bacteria > Bacillati > Actinomycetota > Actinomycetes > Kitasatosporales > Streptomycetaceae > Streptomyces > Streptomyces sp. NPDC029674. The sequence continues at coordinate 707,274 of NZ_JBJDPY010000002.1, read as the reverse complement.
GATGCGCAGCCGGTACGGGTCGGCGCCGAGGATCAGGTCGCGCAGGTGGACGTGGCCGACGTGCGGCCACTCCCCGGTGAGGTCGAGGCCGCCCGGCACGGGCTTCTTGAGCGCCGCCCGCACGTCGCGGCCGATGGCCCGCATGACGGTGGACGCCTCGGTGCGCGGGATGGAGCGTCCGTGCAGCGGCTTGAAGGTGGGGCGTTCGCGTTCGGTAGCGGGGCGCGCGGCGAGGATCTGGTCGGTGAGGGCGGGCCCGGCGACGCCGACGGTGTCGGCGTCCAGGCGGAACACGTCCTGGCCGCGGTGGTCGCGCAGCAGGGCGTGGAGTCGCGGCGTGAAGACGGTGGTCCGCGCGAGCCGGTCGGTACCGGATATGGACATCGGGCCTCTCCAGGAGCGGGAGGCCCGCGCCCGGCGGCCTGTTGGGGGTGGCACACCGGGCGCGGGTCTCAACGGCGCATTACGTCCCTACGGGATACGTATCCGCGCGGGATGCGCGGTGACCGGCTCGGCCTAGTACCAGTGGTACCAGGCGTAGGCCTTGAGGCTCTTCTCGCCGGTGATCTTCTTCTTGAGGGAGCGGACAACCTTCATGTGCGTACCTCCGGTCGACGGTTCCGTGGGTCCATGCGGGGCACGGACCTGAGAAGGAGCGTCGCCGCAGGCGATCAATGTCCGATAAACGGCCGCGCGTCACGCGTCAGCGGTACGTCAGCGCGGCGCGGGCCGCGGGCTCACAGGTCGGCGAGCGCCCCGTCCACCGTGGCGAGCAGGATGTCGCGGTCCTCCTGTACGCGGCCGAGGACCCGCAGGCCGTAGTACGTGCTCTGCACCCGGCGGGCCACCGTCCGCGCGTCTCCCGTGGAGCGGATCTCGCCCGCGCGCCGCCCCTCCTCCACGACCGCGCACAGCTCGTCCTCGACCCGGTCGAAGCTGCGCCGCACCGCTTCCCTGACCTCGGGGTCGAGCGCGGCGGCCTCGATGGCCGCGTTGATCGCGAAGCAGCCGCGCGCACCCGTCTCTTCGAGGTCCGCGTCGACGGCGTGGATCATCATGGCGCGCAGCCGCTCCTTCGCGGGACCGTCCCCGCGCAGGATCTCGACCTGCTCGGCGGTGGCGGTGTCGTGGTAGCGCTGGAGGGCGCGGAGATAGAGCTGCCGCTTGCCGCCGAAGGTGTTGTAGAGGCTGGAAGGGCCGAGGCCCGTGCTGTCGCACAGGTCGCGCGTCGAGGTGCCCTCGTACCCGTGGCGCCAGAACGTCTCCATGGCGGCGGTGACGACGCGGTCCTCGTTGAACTCCCGGGGTCTGGCCATGGGCCTACGGTAACCGTTTTGGAACGCTCATACAAAATGGTCACACCTCCGCCTTCGCCGTGTCGTGTGCGGTCACGGTCGTACGCTGCCCGGCCAGTGGCGGCCGGGTCCGTCCGGCCCGTTGCAGCCGCGCCGCCCACAGCACGGCCACCGCCCCCGCGGCGGCCAGCGCGGCGCCGACCCACGCCACCGAGGCATAGCCGTGCCCGGCTCCGATGGCCAGGCCGCCGAGGAGCGGGGCGACGGTGTTGCCGACGTTGAACGCGGCCGTGTTGACCGCGCCGGCCAGCGTCGGCGCACCCGGCGCGAGGCTGAACACCCGGGACTGCAGGGCGGGGTTGGTGACGTAGCCGGCGAGGCCGAGCAGGAAGACGAGGACGATCACCACGGCCGTCACGTGCGCCGCCGACGCGAGCAGCGCGGAGAGGACGGCGAGCGCGCCGAGCCCCAGGCCGAGCGTGCCGAGCGGACGCGTCTGGCCGGTGCGCCCGCCGATCACGATGCCCGCCATCCCGCCGACGCCGAACAGCGCGAGGACCGCGGGCACCCACCCTTCGGAGACCCCGCTCACCTCGGTGAGCAGCGCCCCCAGATAGCTGAAGGTGACGATGACCGCGCCGAAGGTGAAGGCGGTGACGGCGTACGAGAGCCACAGCTGCGGGCGTGCCATGGCCCGCAGTTCGGCCCGGACGGAGGGGCGGGCCTCCTCGCCGCGGCCGCCGGGGACGGCGAGCAGCGTGCCGGCCAGGCTCACCACGGTGGCGGCGGCGACGGCCCAGAACGCGGCGCGCCAGCCGGAGAACTGACTGAGCACCGTGCCCGCGGGGACGCCGACAATGGTGGCGAGCGTGAGCCCGCCCGCGACCACGGCGACCGCCCGCGCCTTGGCGTCCGCCGGTACGAGCGCCACCGCCGCGGCCACGGCGACGCCCCAGTATCCGGCGTAGGCGAGGGCGCTGATCACGCGCGTCACGAACAGGACGGTGTAGCCGGGCGCGAGGGCGCCGACGACGTGGGCGACGACGAAGGCCGCCTGCAGCGACACGAGCGCCGTGCGGCGGGGCCAGCTCAGGGTCGCGACGGCGAGCAGCGGCGCGCCGACGACCATGCCGACCGCGAAGGCCGAGATGAGCAGCCCGGCGTCGGGGACGGAGACGCCCAAGTCGTCGGCCATGCCCGGCAGCAGGCCGGACAGCATGAACTCCGAGGTTCCCTGGGTGAAGATGCCGAACCCGATGACGTACACCGCAAGCGGCATGGCGGCGACCCCCTTTTGGAGCAAGCGCTTCAGAACTGACGAAGAGGAACGCTAACACGGTTCTGAATCGGTCACTTCAAAACGGTCCGGCCGCGATCCGGCCGGTCAGGCGGGCGTCAGCCGCCACAGTGACGTGACCTCGGCCGCGCGGGCGGCGTGCAGGGGGTCGGTGGCGTCCGCGGCGCGCGGATGGCGCGGCGCGATGTCGTGGCGGTCCACCACCCGCAGCCCCGCCGCGTCGAAGGCCGCCAACAGCTCGTCCCGCGACCGGAGTCCGAGGTGCTCGGCCAGGTCGGAGAGGATGAGCCAGCCCTCCCCCGCGGGTTCCAGATGCCCGGTGAGCCCGTCCAGGAAGCCGTGCAGCATCGAGCCGCCCGGGTCGTACACGCCCTGCTCGACGGCGGAGGTCGGCCGGGCGGGCAGCCACGGCGGGTTGCACACGACGAGCGCGGCGCGGCCCGCCGGGAAGAGCCCCGTCTCGACGACCTCGACCCACCCTTCGAGCCCGAGCCGTTCGACGTTGTCCCGTGCGCAGGCGACGGCGCGCGGGTTGATGTCGGTGGCCACCACCCGGTCGACGCCCCGGCGGGCGAGGACGGCCGCGAGCACGCCGGTTCCGGTGCCGATGTCGAACGCCGTACGCCGCGGGGGCGCGCCCCCCACCGCCGCGCCGGGCAGCGGCACTTGGCCGACCAGGTCGACGTACTCGCCCCTGACCGGCGAGAACACGCCGTAGTGCGGGTGGATCCGGGCGTCGAGAGCAGGCACGTGCACGCCCTTGGACCGCCACTCGTGGGCGCCGATCACGCCGAGGAGTTCGCGCAGGGAGACCACCACCGGCCCGTCGGGCGGCCCGTACGCCTCGTGGCAGGCGGCGCGGACGTCGGGCGCCCGGCGCAGGGCGAGGCCGTAGTCGTCCTCCAACCGCACCAGCAGCATGCCGAGCACGCGGGCGCGGTGGCCGCGGGCGCGGCGGTGCAGGTGGAAGGAGTCGGCGACGGTGGCGCCGGGTGCGGGGGTCTTGCCCGGCGCGGATCTCTTGCCCGGTGCGGACGCCTTCCGGTCCACCCGGCGGCCGAGGGCGCTCAGGAGCTGCCGGGCGCCGTGGAAGTCGCCTCGCCACAGCAGCGCGGTGCCCTCGCAGACGAGCCGGTAGGCGTCGGCGGCCTTCGTCCGGTCGTCGGCGACGACGACGCGGCGGGGCGCGGCGGCACCGCTCTCGGAGTGCCACCGCGCGCTGTCGGTCTCGGTCTCGTTCTCGGTCCACTCGATGCGGGACATCAAGGACTCCTCGTGGTCGCGGGGCGCTGGGGCACGAAGAGCGCTGCGACGCGGGAGACCCCGGGGCCCACCGCACGTACCGACGTACCGGATGTATGGGACGCCCTGGAAGTGCTGGACGTACCGGAGACGAGGATATGCGGAACCCCCGCGTCACCGCGCGCGAGCGGGAGTCGGCCGGGGGCCGCCCCTCTGTCGCGTGCGTCACAAGATCTGGCGGAGGATCCGGCGGGATGCGGAAGATCCAGACGTACCGCCCTGCCCTCGTACCGAAAGGCATCCTCACGATGAAGCTGCACACCCACGAGTGGGGCACCGGCGACCGCGTGGCCCTCCTGGTCCACGGGATCATGTCGGACCACCGGACCTGGCGCCGCGTGGGTCCCGCTCTCGCCGACCGGGGCTACCGCGTGATCGGCGTCGATCTGCGCGGGCACGGCGCGAGCGGGCGTGGCGCGTACGGCGCGGAGGTCTTCGCGGACGACCTCGTCGACACGCTGCCGGCCGGCGCGGAGCTCGCGCTCGGGCACTCGCTCGGCGCTCTCGCGCTCGCCCTCGCGGTCGAGCGGCTCGCGCCGGCGCGGGCCGTCTACTCCGACCCGGCGTGGGCGCTCGGCACCGAGGGCGCGGTCGATCCCGCGACGTTCGTGGAGTTCCAGCGGATACCGCGCGAGGTCATAGCGAAGTTCAACCCGCGCTGGGAGGCGGCCGACGTGGACATCGAAGTCGCCACGCTGGCCGTCTGGGACCCGGACACCGCGCTGTCGCTGTCCGGCGCGGGTGCGGTCGACCGCACCCCGGCGGCGCCGGTCGTGCCCTCGCTCGTGCAGGTCGCCGACCCCAGCATCGTCGTCCGGGACCCGCTCAAGGAGGAGCTGGCGCGGCGGGGATTCGAGGTGCGGACGGTTCGGGGGGCCGGGCACACGATCCACCGGGACGACTTCGACGGGTTCATGGCGTCGCTGGAGGGCTGGGTCTGAGGGCCTCACTCCAGTAGGCGACGCGTCCGATTTACCCGATTTACCGACTATCCACCTATATTGTCAGCGGGTGATCACTCTCGTACGGAGATGCGCCGCGCTCTGCGCCCTCGGCACCCTGACCGCCGTCCTCGCCGGATGCGCCGGCGACACCGCCGCACCCGGTCACCCGGGGCACCCCACCCGGCCCCCGGTGACCGCCCCGCCCACCCTCGCGCCGGGGCCCTCCGGCCTCACCCCCGTGTTCACCAACGGGTCCCGGACGCGCGGCCGGACCGTCGCCCTCACCTTCGACGCCGACATGACGGCGAACCAGGGGCCGCGCGCGGCGGCCGGTGAGCGGTTCGACAATCCGGAGCTGGTCGCCACGTTGCGGCGGCTGAAGGTGCCCGCGACGTTCTTCATGACGGGGCGGTGGGCCGAGGAGTACCCGGACCAGGCCAAGGACATCGGGCGCGACCCGCTCTTCGAGGTCGCCAACCACTCGTACAGCCACCACGCCTTCACCGGCAGCTGCTACGGCCTGCCCGCCGTGCCCGCGGCCCGCATGCGCGCCGACATGGAACGCGCCTTCGCCGCCTTCCGCGCGGCGGGCGTCGAGCGCCCGGTGCCGTACTTCCGTTTCCCTGGCGGGTGTTACGACCGGCGGGCCCTGCGCGCGCTCGCGCCGGGCGGCGTCACCGCGGTGCAGTGGGACGTGGTCAGCGGCGACGCCTTCGCGACGGACGCCTCGGCGGTGGCCCGGCAGGTGGTGGACGGGGTGCGGCCCGGCTCGGTCGTCGTCATGCACTGCACGCGCAGCGCGGCGCCCGCGACGGAGCGCGCCCTGCGCACGATCGTCCCGAAGCTGCGGGAGCGGGGCTTCCGGTTCGTCCGGGTGTCGGAGCAGATCGGGACGGCGGCGGGGGCGGCGGGGGCCCGGGGCTAGGGTGATCCGTATGGCGACGGATGAGGACTGCGAGGACTACCGCGAGTCGGCCGGTGCGGGGCGCTCCGCGCCGGAGACGGCACACTCGGTACCGGCCGAACCGGTCGCCGAATGCGTCCTGTGCCGCGAGCTCACGGAGTACCCGGAATCCCACAGGGGCAGCACGCTGTGCCCGGCGTGCGAGTGGCTGGAGGCGCAGCGGTCGGCGTGCTCGGGGTGAGGTTCGACCCACCCGTCCCTTACCCCTCCTCACCCCCGCCGCGAACAGAGCGCACAAGCCACCCACACCGCCCCCGCGGCGACAGCGATCGCCCCCGCCGAGGCGCCCACCATCACCGGTACGGTGCCCTCCCGCGACCCCGTGGTCAGGTCGGTGAGGGCCGACTTCGCGGGGGAGCCCGTGGTGACGAGCAGGAGCAGCGCGCCGAGCAGCATCGTGGGGACGGCCCGGCCCGCGGAGCGCAGTAGCGGCCAGTTGGCGAGCGCCCCGAGCGCCGTGCCGAGCAGCGCGGTGATCAGCATCGCGACCAGGCCCGCCGCCCCCGCGGCGATCCGCGGCACCGGCACCCGCGCGTTGGTGCTCACCGCGTCGCTGATGGCTGTCACGACGAGGGTCGCCGCCCCGCCCAGCGCGGCCGCCGCGAGGAACGCGGCGAGCAGCGAGGCGAGGTGGGCCCGCCCGGGCCCCGCGGCGGCGGCCGCGCAACTCCGTGCGGCGGGCGGCTCGTTGGTCACGCAGATCCGTACCAGCCAGGCCGACACCGGGAGCAGCGCCCCGGCCGCGTACGCCAGCGAGTCCAGGATCGGCTGGCCGCCCTGCACGCCGATGCCGAGGAACACGGCGTAGAGGATCACGGGCGGCAGCCAGCGCTGGGAGCGGACGAGCAGGGCGGTCTGGTAGCGCAGCAGAGCGGACATCACAGCTCCTCACCACACACTTCGTGCTTGCGCTCTTCCCCGGTCGTGGCGCTCACCCTCACCACGTGCCACGGCGGCCGTGCCGTCAGGAGTTCCCGCAGGACCCGGTCGGAGTGGGGCCGCGGGACCGTGAGGTGTGCGGTGCCGTCGGAGGTCCGGGGGGCTGTCTCCACCGCCGTCTCCGTCACGGAGGGCGGGAGCTCCGCGCCCTGGGGGCCCTGCGCCTCGATGAGGACCGTCGGGAGCTGCCGCCGCTCCCCTGAAGTGTCGTGTGCCGTACGGCGGTTCAGGGTGGAGCCGGTCACCGCGTACGTCTCGTCGGCGAGGCCCAGCAGCCGGCGCGGGTCGTGGTCGACGAAGACCACGGAGCCGCCCGCCGCCGTACGGGCGGCCACCGCGCGGTCGAGTGTGGCGCGGGCGGGCGCGTCCAGGCCCGTCCACGCCTCGTCGAGGATCAGCAGGTCGGGCTCGGCCAGCAGCGCCTGCGCCACGGCGACCTTCTGGCTGCTGCCCTTGGAGAGCTCCGACAGCGGCGTCCGCGCGTACCCGGCGGCGCCGAACCGCTCGAGCCACTCCGTCGCGCGCCGCCGTGCCGTACCGCGCGTGAGACCGTGCACGCGGCCCAGGTGCGTGAGGTAGCCGACGGCCGTGAACGGCAGGGCGGCCGGGAACCGTTCGGGGACGAACGCCGTGCGCGGACGACCGGTGACCCGCCCCTCGGAGGGCGCGTCGATACCGGCGAGCAGCCTCAACAGGGTCGACTTTCCCGTGCCGTTGGCGCCTTCTACGCGCACCAGCGAGCCTGTCCGTATGCCCAGGTCGACATCGCGCAGCACCCACGCGCCGCCCATGCCGTAGCGGCGGCCCACCCCGTCGAGCCGCACCGCGAGATCACGTTCCATGAGGTCATCCTCGCGCACGCGCACCGGCGCCCGGCTGGCAGACTGGCGGTCGTGAACAGCGACAACGTCGGGGACAGCCCGTTCCGCCACGAAAGTACCCACCGCGACGACGCCCCGCAGTACGTACTGCCGCTCGTCGCCCGCATCGAGCGCGACGCTCCCCCGGCCCGCACGGATGCCCTGGAGACCGCGGCCCGCGCCGTCCTGGTGATGCTGAGCGACGAGCGGTCCCTCGGTGACGGGGAGTGGGCGCAGGCGATGCGCGACTGGCAGGACGCCCGTATCCGCAAGGTGGTGCGCAGGGCGCGCGGCGCGGAGTGGCGCAGGGCGGAGGCGCTGCCCGGCATCACGGTCACCGGCAAGTCGGCGGAGGTCCGGGTCTTCCCGCCGGTCCCGCTGGACGGCTGGCCCAAGGACCTGGCGCGCCTCCAGGTGTCCGGCACGGACCTGGACGACCCGGAGCCTCCGGCCGGCGCCGACCCGACGCACCCGGTCCTGTGGATGAGCCCCGAGGTCGACATGTCGGCGGGCAAGGCGATGGCGCAGGCGGGGCACGGCGCGCAGCTGGCCTGGTGGGAGCTGTCGGCCGAGGAGCGCACGAACTGGCGCGAGGCCGGTTTCCCCCTCTCCGTCCGCACCCCCGAGGCCGGGCACTGGCGCACCCTCACCACGAGCGGCCTCCCGGTGGTCCGCGACGCGGGCTTCACCGAGATCGCCCCGGGCTCCTGCACCGTGGTGGCCGACCACCCGGCCCTGCGCCGCTGAAAGCCTGTCTTTGAACCACGCGCCGGAAGGCGACTCCGCCTCGTCCGACATCTCGCGCGGTTGAACGCCCCGCCCGTATCTTCCGTACTCCCCGGTACCACCGGCGACACGGGAGCACCTCGGGAGGCACCTTGCGGCGCGTCAACGGCACGGCTCTGATCATCGCGGCACTCGTCGCCACGCTGGGGGCGATCGCGTTCCCCGTGTGGTCGTACGCCGACCGCTCCAGCACCGGTCCTGCCAATCTGGCCGCCGGTTCCGTGGCGACCCAGTGGGGGCCGCTCTCCGCGGCCGACCGGGATCTGCTCGTGAAGGTGCGGCTCGCCGGGCTGTGGGAGATACCCGCGGGCCAGCAGGCCGTCGAGCGGGCGCCGACCGAGGCGATCAAGGAGGCGGGCGACCACCTCATCGTCGGGCACACCGACCTCGACCAGCGGGCCAGGACCGTCGCCGCGCAGCTCGGCGTGGAGCTGCCCAACCAGCCGACCGAGCAGCAGCAGGGGTGGCTGGAGGAGCTGTCCGCGGCGAGCGGTGAGACGTATCAGCGGAAGTTCGCGAACCTGCTGCGCGTCGCGCACGGGAAGGTCTTCAGCGTCGTCGCGCAGGTGCGCGACAGCACCCGCAACTCCCTGATCCGGCAGCTCGCCACGGACGCCAACCAGACCGTCCTCGACCACATCACGATGCTGGAGGCCACCGGGCTCGTCGACTTCGACGGGATCGCGAACGGCGCCGCGTCGACCGCGACCGCCAGTCCCACCGGGCCTCCCGCGCCCTCCGGGGCCGCTCCCCCGGAGCCCGCGCCCGCCGGGCCGAGCGGCGACGTCTCCGCCACGTCGAGGCCCTCGCCCGGACCGCCCGGGGAGATCAACACCGGCCGGCCGGAACCTCAAATGTAGCTCTGAACGTCCTCACCCGAGGGTTCGCCCGCTCCCGGCAGGGTCATGACCTGGGGACGCAGGGGGACGAAGGGGGAGCGACATGGAGCGTGTGGCGGAGCGGGGGCGGCTGGGGGTCGGGATCGGCTGGCGTCCCGAGATAGCGGACGCCGTGGAGGCGATGCCCGGCATCGACTGGGTCGAGGCCGTCGCGGAGAACGTCTGTCCGGGGCATCTGCCGGACTCCCTGGTGCGGCTGCGCGAGCGCGGTGTGACCGTCGTGCCGCACGGCGTCTCGCTCGGCCTCGGCGGCGCGGACCGGCCCGACGAGGGGCGTCTCACCGCGCTCGCCGAGCGGGCCGAGGCCCTCGGCGCGCCGCTGGTCACCGAGCACATCGCGTACGTACGGGCCGGGGGCGCCCTCACCGCCACGCAGCCGCTGGAGGCCGGGCACCTGCTGCCGGTGCCGCGCACTCGCGACGCGCTCGACGTGCTCTGCGAGAACGTCCGCATCGCGCAGGACGCGCTGCCCGTGCCGCTCGCCGTGGAGAACATCGCGGCGCTCGTCGCGTGGCCCGGCGAGGAGATGACGGAGGGGCAGTTCCTCTACGAGCTGGCCGACCGCACGGGCGTCCGGCTCCTCATCGACGTCGCCAACCTGCACACCAACCACGTCAACCGCGGCGAGGACCCGGCAAAGGCCCTCGACGAGCTGCCCGTCGAGGCCATCGCGTACGTCCATGTGGCGGGCGGCTTCGAGCGGGACGGCGTCTGGCACGACAGCCACGCGCACCCGGTGCCGGAGCCCGTCCTCGCCGTCCTCGCCGACCTCGCGTCGCGCGTGTCCCCGCCCGGGGTCCTCCTGGAGCGGGACGAGAACTTCCCTGAACCAGCTGAGCTGGAAAGGGAGTTGGACGCCATTCGGGCCACCGTGAAGGCGTCCGGCGAGCTGCCCGCCGAGGACACCACCGACCGCCGCGAGGTCCCGGCCGCCTCCGCCGCCGCCCGGCAGCGCACCGCCGTCGCCCAGGTCGCCCTGCTCTCCGCGCTCGTCGCGGGCACCCCGGCGCCCGAGGGCTTCGACCACGCGCGCCTGCGGGTGCAGAGCCACGCGCTCGCCGCCAAGCGGGCCGACGTCGTCGCGAAGGTCGCGCCGGAACTGCCGGACATCCTCGGCGCGGCGTACCGCGCCGAGTTCCTCACGTACGCCAGGGCCCGGCCGATGACCGGCGGCTACCGGCACGACGCGCTGGACTTCGCCGAGCACCTGCTGCTCGCCGGGCGCCCCGAACAGGCCGACGCCCGGCGGCGGTTGAGCGACTGGTGGCTGGAGCGGTCGGGCCCGGCGCCGCTGTCGCGGCGGCCCGCCGCCAGACTGCTGCACGCCACCCGCCGCGTCCTGCTGAGGCGGTGAAGCCATGAGCGTCATCGCCATGGTGTACACGGTCGTCGTCTCGCTCGCCGCCGCCGAGCTGATCCGGGGCGTGGTGGCGGCCCGCCGCACCCGCTCCCCGTACCAGGGGCGGCAGCCGCTCGACGCCGAGCACGGCGTCTACGTCCGGGGCACCCTGGAGGCCGCGTTCCTCTCGGGCGGCCCCGCCCGCGCCGCGGACTCGCTGATCGCGGGCCTGCACGAGGACGGCCGGCTGGTCGTCGCGGGGCCCGGTGTCGTCGGCATTCCCCGCCCGGAGGCCAGGAACGCCGGTGAGCAGGCGGTCCTCGACGCCCACACCGCGGCGCCCAGCGGTGCCCTGCACTGGCTGCGGGTGGCCGTGATGCGGAGCGGGCCGGTACAGGAGACGGGTGAGGCGCTCGCCCGGCGCGGCCTCCTCGTGCGGCCGGGGCGGCAGCGCAAGTGGCGCCGCTGGGCCGGGGCGCAGGCCTTCCTGACCTTCCTCGGGTTCATCGTGTGCGCCGTCGTGACCCTGGTGCGGCACGCCAACAGCTATCTGGAGCCGGGAAGCACCGACTCACCGCTCGTCGACATCCTGGCGCTGCTGCCCGCCGCCGTCTTCGGCACGGTCAGCGGCATCGTCTGCCTCTCGGTCACTTCGAAGCAGCTGACCGTCGCGGGGCGGCACGCGCTGCGGCAGTACGTCGCCTCGTCGCGCCACCTCACGGGGGCGGCGCACCTGGTGGCGACGCGCGGCCTCGCGTGGGCCCACCCCGATCTGCGGTCCCAGCTGATCAGCGCCGCCCGCGTCCGGGTTCCGGCGGCGCCTCCCCCCGGCCCGTACGCCGCGCCGTACACGAACTCGACCTCGTGGAACTCGGGGAGCGGCACGCCCGCGTGGTGCGGGTCGGGCGACAGCGGCGGGGGCGGCGGCTTCTGCTGCTCGGGCGGGGGCGGCGGGTCGTCCTGCTCCGGCGGCGGCGGAAGCTCGTCCTGCAGCGGCGGAGGCGGGTCGTCCTGCGGTGGCGGGGGCGGTGGCTCCTCCTGCGGCGGTGGCGGGGGCGGCGGGTCATGTTGAGCAGTCGGCTCTCCGCCCTCTGACAGCGCGCGCCGCGACGGTCGGCCCATGGTCCCGGTACGGCAGGTGACGTACTCCCGGCCGTATCGGGCCGCGCACCTGCCGGTGCGCACTAACGTGCGGTGGCGCTACAGGAGGCGCCATGCGATTGCGAACCGTCAACGGCACCGGCCTCATCGTCGCGGCCCTCGTCGCGACCCTGGCCGCGCTGATCTTCCCCCTCTGGTCCTACGAGGACCGCTCGGGCACCGCCCTCGACAGACTCCGGGCCGACACCGTCTCCACCGACTTCGGGCCGCTCTCCGCGCTGGACCGGGACTTCATCACCAAGGTGCGCCTCGCGGGCCTGTGGGAGCTGCCCGCCGGACAGCAGGCCGAGGAGCGCGGCACCACCGCGGCCGTGCGGACCGCGGGCGAGCACCTCGTCGAGGGCCACACGTTCCTGGACGCGCGCGTACGCGAGGTCGCGACCCGGCTCGGGCTGGAACTGCCCAGCCAGCCGAGCGGCCAGCAGCGCGACTGGCTGGCCGAGTTGAGCGGCGCGCGCGGCGAGGCGTACAACCAGAAGTTCGCGAACATCCTGCGCCGGGCCCACGGCAAGGTCTTCTCCGTGGTGGCCGAGGTGCGCGCGAACACCCGCAACTCCCTGGTGCGCACCCTGGCCGACGACGCGAACACGACCGTCCTCGACCACATCAAGGTCCTGGAGGGCACCGGTCTCGTCGACTTCGACGGCCTCGCCGAGGACGCGGCGACGACCGGCCCCGCGGGCCCGGCGACCGGCACACCGGCCCCGCCCGGCCCCACGGACTCCCCCGGCTCGGCCACCCCGGTCACCCCGTCGCCCACGTTCCCGCTGCCCCCGGCGGCCTCCCGCCCGAAGCCCCGTGAGAGGTGAGCGGAACGTCGCCGGCCCTTCACTCACTGTCCAGATAGTGGATAAGCCGTGGCGCCACGCGGCGCCGTCGCATAGAAAACCGCCATGTTCTGGGTACCCCTGCTCCTCCTCGCCTGGGCCGCGGCCGGCCTCTCCTGCGGCCGGCTCTGCCTCGCCGCGAGCCGCGCCGCCGCGCAGGAGCAGGCCGTGGCCCCGGGGCACGAACTCACGCTGTACGAGGCGGCGTTCCTCTCCGGCGGTCCGTCGCGCGTCGCCGACGTGACGCTCGTCGCGATGGCCGGGGCGCGCCGGCTGCTGATCGCGCACACCGGCTGGGCGACCGTCGTCGACCCGGTGGGCCGCGACGACATGGAGCGTTCGGTGCTCGGCGCGATCGGCCCCGCGGGGCAGTCGCGGATCGCTCCGATACGCCGGGGCGCGGCCGCCGCCGACCCCGTGCGGGCGCTCGCGGACCGGCTCGTCGCGGCGGGCCTCGCCGTCCCCGACGGTGTCGGCGCGGGGGTCGCGGCGGCGGTGGGCCAGGTGCGGGCCGCGACGGTGGCGGTCCTCGGCCTCGGTGCCGTCGCGGTGCTGATGCCGGGGCAGGAGCGGGGGTCCGCCGGGCAGGTGCCGGTCGCGGTCTGGTTCGCGCTGCCGCTGGTGCTGTGCACCGCCTGCCTGCTCATCGCCCGCGTCGAGGTCCATCCGTACACACGGTGGGCGTCCCCCGCGGGCCAGCGGCTGCTCGGCGCGCTGCCGGTGCGCGGCGGGGAGCTCACCGCCGTCGCCGTGCGCGGGGTGCGCGCCGTGGGCGATCCGGGGCTGCGGGCCGCCCTCTCCCGCCGGCCGCACCGCGAAACGACGCAACGGGGTCATTGAGGTCGACACCGGCAGGCCGGTGCTTTACTTCGCCAAATACCACACGAATCATCACTTTTGTTCGAGCACCACCCGGAACGCACGGCCGGACAAAAGAGGTAAAGAGCGCGATGAGAGCAGCAGCCGCCCGCTACGGAACCGTCGGATCCCTGGTCCTGACCGCCCTCGTCGCCGCCCCCGCGGGAAGCGCGAGCGGTGCCCCGCCCTACCCCGAGATGTCCGGCACCACCGTCGCGGCCCAGCGCGCCGAGGCCGCAGGAATCCACTGGGGCACCTGCGCCAAGTCCGAGGGCCTCCCGCCGTCCGTCCGGTGCGGCACCGTCTCCGTACCGCTCGACTACGCCCGCCCCGACGGCAAGCAGATCAAACTGACCGTCAGCCGCGTCAAGGCCACCAAGAAGGCGGCGAAGAAGGCGGTCGAGCGGCAGGGCGCGCTGGTCTACAACCCGGGTGGGCCCGGCGCGTCCGGCACGTTCTTCCCGCTGGCGGGCACCCTGCCGGAGTGGAAGCGCATCGCGGCGGCGTACGACCTGGTCGGCTACGCCCCGCGCGGCGTCGGCCGCTCGGCGCCGCTGTCCTGCCAGGACCCGAAGCGGTTCGGCAAGGCTCCCTCGCAGTCGCCGACGCACCCCGACGCCGCGTACAAGCAGAAGCGCATCGCGCGGGCGAAGGCGTACGCGCGGGGGTGCGCGGACCGCAACCCCGGGCTTCGGCACTACACGACGCTGAACAACGCCCGTGACCTGGAGGTGCTGCGGGCGGCGCTCGGCGAGCGGAAGCTGACGTTCATGGGCGCCTCGTACGGCACCTACTTCGGGGCCGTCTACGCGACGCTGTTCCCGACGCACGTGCGCCGCATGGTCTTCGACTCGGCGGTCAACCCCGACCCGACGCAGGTCTGGTACGGCAACAACCTCGAACAGTCGCTGGCCTTCGAGCGGCGGTGGGCGGACTTCCGCACCTGGACGGCCAAGCACGACAAGGCGTACCGCCTCGGCACGACGCCCGAAGCGGTCGAGCGCAGCTACCAGAAGGTGAGCGCCGAACTGGCCCGCAAGCCCGCGGGCGGCAAGGTCGGCCCGGGGCAGCTGCAGAGCGCGTTCCTCCAGGCCGGCTACTACGACGACTACTGGCCGTCGCGCGCGGCGGCGCTCTCCGCGTATCTGAAGGGCGACCCGAAGCCGCTGATCGAGCAGGCCGCTCCCGAACCGGCGGCGGCCGCCGAGAACGAGAACGGCAACGCCGTCTACACCGCCGTCGAGTGCAACGACGCGCCCTGGCCCACCGACTTCGAGACCTGGGACCGCGACAACACGCAGCTCGCGCGCGTGGCGCCCTTCGAGACCTGGGACAACGCCTGGATGAACCTGCCGTGCGCCTACTGGCGTGCGCCGCGACAGCAGCCCGTCGATGTGGGCGCGGCCCCCGGCATGCTGGCCCCGACGCTGATCCTGGCCGCCGAGCGTGACGCGGCGACGCCGTACGAGGGCGCCAAGGAGCTGCACCGCAGGCTGTCCGGGTCGGTCCTGGTGACCGAGGAGGGCGCGGGCACGCACGGCATCGGGGGCGGCCCCAACAAGTGCGTCAACGCGCACCTCGACGCGTACCTCCTGGAGGGCAGGCTCCCCGAGCGGAACGCGGCGTGCGCACCGCGCGAGGAGCCCCGGCCGGCGTCCGCGGTGCGGGCGGTGGATCTGCCCAGGGAACGCTAGGAATCGCCGGTCACAGCGCGCCGAGCCGCTCCAGCGGGAACGGCGGCTGGGCGAGCGGGCGCACGGCGAGCCGGGTCAGCGGCAGCGCGTTGTCGTCGCCCGCCGTGCGGTTGGCGTGCAGGACGCCGCAGTGCGTGCAGCGGTGGACGAGAACCCACTCGCCGTCTCCTCTGACGGAGATGGCGAGAGGTTCCATCCGGGCGCCGCACTCCGCCGCCCGGTCGCCGGGGGTGTCGTCGAGGTGACGGCTCCACAGGCAGGTGGGGCAGTGGTTGCGGTGGTCGGTGCCGGGTGCGGCCATCGGTACGTCGAGGCCGCAGTGCAGGCAGCGGAAGGACTGGGCGCGTGCTTCAGTGCGCGCCCGCCTGGAGTTGTTGCGGGACATGGCTGGTGTGACTCCTGAGGAGCGATGCGGAAGTAACTGACGTCGAGCTGTTCCGCAGGGCCCTGGGCATACAACACCGGCTTTCTGTCCACGTAGGGGTTCACGCACGTACACGCACGGTCACGCACGAGAGGCCGGGCCCCGTCGGCCCGGCCTCTCGATGAAAACCCGCGCCCGGTGGGCGCCACAACCCAATTACTAGGCGAGGCCCGCCACGAGCTCCGCCACGGACTTGCGGCGGCCGGTGAAGAACGGGACCTCTTCGCGGACGTGCATGCGGGCCTCGGAGGCGCGCAGGTGACGCATGAGGTCGACGATGCGGTAGAGCTCGTCGGCCTCGAAGGCGAGCAGCCACTCGTAGTCGCCGAGGGAGAACGAGGCGACCGTGTTGGCGCGCACGTCGGGGTAGCCGCGGGCCATCTTGCCGTGGTCCGCGAGCATGCGGCGGCGGTCCTCGTCGGGCAGCAGGTACCAGTCGTAGGAGCGCACGAAGGGGTAGACGCTGACGTAGTTGCGCGGCGTCTCGTCGGCGAGGAACGCCGGGATGTGCGACTTGTTGAACTCGGCGGGGCGGTGCAGCGCCATGTTCGACCAGACCGGGTCCAGGTTGCGGCCCAGCTTGGTGCGGCGGAAGAGGTTGTACGCCTCCTGCAGCTCGTCGGCCGTTTCGGCGTGCCACCAGATCATGACGTCGGCGTCGGCGCGGAGCCCCGAGACGTCGTAGGTGCCGCGGACGGTGACGTCCTTGGCGGCGAGCTGGTCGAACAGGTCCTGGACCTCTTCGGCGTAGCCCGCGCGGTTCTCGGGGAGCACGTCGCGCAGCTTGAAGACGGACCACAGCGTGTAGCGGATGACCTCGTTGAGGTCCTTCGCCTTCTTGCCGGCGTTCGGGGTCTTGCCGATGACTTCGGCGGGAGCGTCACTCATGCGGCTATTCTCCTCCGCCGCCGTGCAGGCTCTGCACCGGGTTCCTGGTGAGCTCCTCCACACCGGCCAGATCACCGGCCAGCTGGTCGACGGCGGCGTTGGCGCTCGCGACGCAGGCCGGGACGCCGACGCCGTCGTACGCCGCCCCGCAGAGGGCGAGGCCGGGCAGGGCGGCGACGTGGGCGCGGATGCGGGCCACGCGCGCGTGGTGGCCCACCGGGTACTGCGGGAGGCCGTCGTCCCAGCGGGTGACGCGGGCCGCGACGGGCGTGGCGGTCAGGCCGGTGGCCTCGCGCAGGTCGTGCCGGGACACGTCGACGAGCTCCGCGTCGTCCCGCTCCAGGACCGCCGTCTCGCCGTACCGTCCCACCGAGGTGCGGAGGACCAGCAGCTCCGGGTCCTGCCGGTCGATCCAGCCCCACTTGCGGCTGGCGAAGGTGGACGCCTTGATCGTGTGCCCGTCGACGGGCGGCACGAGGAAACCGCTGCCTTCGGGGAGGTCGGTCTCGCTCCGGCGGTAGACGAGGGTCGTGAGCGCCATGGAGGCGTACTCGACGGTGCGCAGCTCGGCGGCCGCGGCGGGCGACTCGGCGTCCAGGAGCTTGGCGGCGGCGGGTGCGGGGAGCGCGACGACGACGGCGTCCGCTTCGTAGGCACCGCTTTCGGTGCCCACGCGCCAGCCGTCGGCCGTCCGTCGCAGCTCGGTGACCGGCGTGTCCGTCAGGATCTCGGCGCCACGCGCGCGTACCGACTCGGCGACGGCGAGCGGGAGCCTGCCGACGCCGCCGTCGATGCCCATGAAGACGGGGCCGGTCTGCTGGTTCCGCGCGGCGCGCGCCTGGAGGTCGCGGACGCCCTCGGTGAGGGAGGTGTGGGTGCGGGCCGCCTGGAAGAGCTGCGGGACGGCCGAGCGCATCGAGATGCGGTACGCGTCCCCCGCGTACACGCCGCCGAGCAGCGGTTCGACGAGCCGGTCGACGACCTCGCGGCCCAGGCGCGCGGCGACGTACTCGCCGACCGCGACGTCGTCGCCCACCTCGGTGGGCGGCAGCTCGCGGTCCCGCCCGATGCGGCGCAGGCCCTCTTCGGAGAGGACTCCCGCGAGGGCGGAGGCGTCGCCGGGCACGCCCATGACGTGGCCCTTGGGCATGGGGCGCAGGGCGCCGCGGGTCCAGAGGGCGGCGGTCGCGGTGGCGGGCGGCTGGAGGTGGTCTGCGAGGCCCACCTCGCGGGCGAGGGCGACGGCCTCGGGGCGGCGGGCGAGCAGCGACTCGGCGCCGAGGTCGACGCGCATTCCGGCGATGTCGGCCGCGTGCAGCTTGCCGCCGAGCCTGCCGGAGGCCTCCAGGACGGTCACCCGCCGACCGGGGGCGGCGCTGAGCAGTCGGTGCGCGGCGGCCAGCCCCGCGATGCCGCCTCCGATGACCACCACGTGGCCGTTCCCCGTACGTGTGTCCGTTTCGCGCATGGCTCCACTCTCTCAGACCGACGAGTCCCGACCGTGACCGCATCGCAACCGGTAGGCAACCACCGCTGTGCCCCTCCCCGCCGTCGTAGGAGCATCAGTCACCGTCCCCGGGGGGTACGCCGATGCACGCGTCCAGTACATCCACTCATCGCACGGTCCGGGCTCTCTCGGGCGTTCTGCTGGCGGTCGCGCTCGCGCTCACGGGGTGCACCGCGGGCGGCGGCGGCGACAGTGACAGCGGCGGTGACGGCAAGGCCGCGGACATCGCGCCCGAGGGGAACCAGAAGGGTGTCGGCGGCGGGGCGGACCAGTCGGGGAACTCCGAGGACAGCCGCGCCGGTGACGCCGGCAAGCGCAAGCCGCCCAAGCCGGCCGACACCCACGTCATCCGCACCGCGAAGCTCACCGTCCGGGTCAAGGACGTGCCCGAAGCGCTCGACGAGGCGCGGCGGATCACCGAGGACGCGGGCGGCGTCGTGGGGAACGAGAACACCTCACGCGACGGCGAGGGGCGCGAGCGCTCGCGTGTCGTGCTGCGGGTGCCGCAGGACGAGTACGCGGACGTCCTCACCGCGCTCGAAGGCACCGGCAAGCTCATCGGCCGGGACGCGAAGGCGCAGGACGTCACCGATCAGGTCGTCGACGTGGAGAGCCGCGTCAAGTCGCAGCGGGCGAGCGTGGCGCGCGTGCGGGAGCTGATGGACAGGGCGACGAAGCTGAGCGATGTGGTCACCCTGGAGGGGGAGTTGTCCACCCGCCAGTCCGACCTGGAGGCGCTGCTCGCCCAGCAGGCCTCCCTGAAGGACCGGACGAGCATGGCGACGATCACGGTCTCGCTCACCGAGAGCCGGGAGAAGGCCGCTCCGGAGGACGACGGCGACCCCTCGTTCGGGGACGCGCTCGCGGGCGGCTGGGACGCGTTCGTGACGGCGCTGCGCTGGGTCGGGGTGGTCCTCGCCGCGGTGCTGCCGTTCGCGGCGGTGGCCGCGCTGCTCCTCGTGCTGTGGCTGCGGGTCGTGCGCTCCCGGACGCGGCGTCAGCCGGCGCCCCAGGGGGACGGCGACTGAGCGTGCGGTGGCCGTAGCGTGTCCCCATGAGCAGCACACGAGAGCGACTTGTGGTCATCGGGGGCGACGCGGCCGGCATGTCGGCGGCGTCGCAGGCGCGCAGGCTCAAGGGCCCGGACGAGCTGGAGATCGTCGCGTTCGAGCGCGGCCACTTCACCTCGTACTCCGCCTGCGGCATCCCCTACTGGGTGGGCGGCGCCGTCGGGGAGCGGGACGAGCTGATCGCGCGCTCGCCGGAGCAGCACCGGGAGCGCGCGATCGACCTGCGGATGCGCACGGAGGTGGTGCGGCTCGACGTCCCGGGCCGCCGCGTGCTCGCCCGGGACCTGACGGCGGGCGAGGAGTACTGGACGTCGTACGACAAGCTCGTCATCGCCACCGGTGCCACGCCCGTCCGCCCGCCGCTGCCCGGCATCGACGCCCCCGGGGTGCACGGCGTGCAGACCCTGGACGACGGGCAGGCCCTGCTCGACACGCTGACGGGGACGCCGGGCCGCCGGGCCGTGGTGATCGGCGCGGGCTACATCGGCGTGGAGATGGCCGAGGCGCTGGTCGACCGGGGCCACGAGGTGACGGTCGTCAACCGGGGCAAGGAGCCGATGTCGACCCTCGACCCCGACATGGGCTGCCTCGTGCACGACGCGATGACCGGTCTGGGCATCAGGATGGTGAACGACGCCGAGGTCACCAAGATCCTCACGGGGGACGACGGGCGGGTCGCGGCGGTGGCCACGGAGGACGCCGAGTACCCGGCGGACGTGGTGGTGCTCGGTCTCGGCGTGCGCCCCGAGACCACGCTGGCCCGCGAGGCCGGGCTGCCGCTGGGCGAGCACGGCGGGCTGCTGACCGACCTGGCGATGCGGGTGCGCGGACACGACAACGTGTGGGCGGGCGGGGACTGCGTGGAGGTCCTCGACCTGGTGTCGGGGCGTGAGCGGCACATCCCGCTCGGCACGCACGCGAACAAGCACGGGCAGGTCATCGGCGCGAACGCGGGCGGTGGCTACGCCACGTTCCCCGGCGTCGTCGGCACGGCCGTCAGCAAGGTCTGCGACCTGGAGATCGCCCGTACGGGCCTGCGCGAGAAGGACGCGCGGGCCGCCGGGTTCCGGTTCGTGACGGTGACCATCGAGTCGACGAGCAGGGCGGGGTACTACCCGGGCGCGGCCCCGATGACGGTGAAGATGCTCGCCGAGCGGCGCACCGGGCGGCTCCTCGGCGTGCAGATCGTCGGCCGGGAGGGCGCGGGCAAGCGCGTCGACATCGCCGCCGTCGCGCTGACGGCGCAGATGACGGTGGAGCAGATGACGGCGCTCGATCTGGGGTACGCGCCGCCGTTCTCCCCGGTGTGGGACCCGGTTCTGGTCGCGGCGCGCAAGGCGGTGGCGGCGGTGCGGGCGGACAGGGGGGCGTGAACGCGCCCCGAATGCGCCCCCTTTCACGCCCCCACTACCGGCCCTGAACGCACTTGCCGTGCAGGTCAGAACGCGCTTGCTACGGGAGAGAGGGGGGCGCCACGGTGCGTCCGGGCTGGCCGGATCAAGCGGTTGGGGCCGTTCGGGATTCACACTCCCCGGGAGCGCGCCCACGACCGACATATGTACCGGGCATCCAACAGCGGCTCAGAACCCCGCACCCCCTCTGAGCGGCCAGGGCCTCCCGGAGCACCCGCCTCCCGGGCGCACCGCGCTTCCAGCTTCCCTCCTCCCGCACCTCTAGCGGAGCGCCGTCTTTTTTCCGCCAGCTTTCACAGAACCGGCACAGATCCCACAGGTGGGCCGCACTATGTGACGCGTCAGAGCTGCACGGATACACACCGCGACGTGTGACGTGCCGTTTGGGGGGCGGGCCTTGGGGTGGACACACCCCCGCGGCCCGACCGTGGAGGGGACCACACACCGCATGAACCACACCGCACGAGCGGCGGCTCTCGGAGCCGGCGCTCTGCTTCTCGCGCTCTCGCTGCCCGGCGCCTCACCCGCCGCGGCCGCCGAGGCGCCCCGCGTGGACCTGCGCGTCCTGGTGGTGACCGACGGTGGCCCGGCCACCGCCGCGATCGCCGCCGAACTGGACGCCCAGGGCACGCCGTACACCACCGTCGACCTGCGCCGCAGCGAACGTCCCGTGATCGACGGGGCGTTCCTCGCGGACACGGTGAACGGCCGGCCGCGGGCCAAGTTCCAGGCCGTCGTACTGCCCAACGACAACCCGTTCGGCGCCGGTTCGGCGGAGTCCGCCGCCCTGGCCTCGTACGAGCGGACGTACGCCGTCCCGCAGGTGGACGCGTACACCTACGCCCGGCCCGAGGCGGGCCTCGCGGCACCGAAGTTCAGCGGATCGCTCGACGGCGTGCAGGCGCAGGTGACCGAGGCGGGCAGGGGAGGCCCGTTCGGTTACCTCACGGACCGGGTGCCCTTCGAGGACAACTCGCCGGACATCGGGGAGAGTTACGGCTTCCTCGCCGATCCCGCGCCCGGCGCGGACTTCACCAGCTACGTGGACGCACCGGTCCCCGGCGGTACCGGGCGCGGCTCGCTCGTCGGCGAGTACCGCCACGACGGGCGCCGCGAGCTGGTGGTCACCTTCGTCTACAACCAGCACCAGCAGCAGTTCCGGCTGCTCGCCCGCGGCATCGTCGACTGGCTGACCCAGGGCGTCCAGCTGGGCTCGTCCCGCAACTACTTCGCCGTGCACGTCGACGACGTCTTCGGCGCCGACGACCGCTGGGACAGCGAGCTGAACTGCACGCCGGGCGACGTGGACTGCGCGCCGGGCGAGGGCACGCCCGACCCGATCCGGATGACGGCGGACGACGCGGCGTACGCGGCCCAGTGGTCCAAGGGCCGCCGCTTCCCGCTCGACATGGCCTTCAACGGCGGCGGCAGCGAGCTGTACCGCGAGGAGAACGGCGGCGCGGACCCCCTCGCCGACCGGCTCATCGCCGACCGGGACGACCACCGCTGGATCAACCACACGTACAACCACCCCTTCCTCGGCTGCGTCCAGGACGTCGCCACCGTGCCGTGGACGTGCGCGAAGAACGCGGACGGCAGTACGCGGTACGTCTCGCGCGCCGACATCTCGCAGCAGATCTCCGACAACCGCGGCTGGGGCCAGCGTGCCGGACTCCCCACGCAGCGAGGCGAGTTGGTCACCGGCGAGCACTCGGGCCTGAAGGTGCTGCCGCAGCAGCCCGACGACAACCCGAACCTCGGCCCGGCCCTGCGCGACAACGGCGTCGACCGGCTCGGCTCCGACAGCTCCCGGGACAGGAACCAGCGCCAGGTGGGCCCCGCCCTGACCGTGCCGCGCTTCCCGATGAACGTCTTCTACAACGCGGGCCGCACCGCCGAGCAGGTCGACGAGTACAACTGGATCTACACCCGCAAGGCCGACGGCGGCAGCGGCGTCTGCGAGAACTCCGCCGTCGCCACCTGCCTGCCGGAGCCCCTCGACCTCACCACCGGCTACGAGGACCACATCGTGCCGGTGGAGTCGACGATCGCGCTGGGCCACGCCCTGTCGAACGACCCGCGGCCGCACTTCATCCACCAGTCGAACCTCGCCGAGGACCGCATCGCGTACCCCGTGCTGAACCGCGTCCTCGACACGTACGACGCGCTGTACGCGGACAACACGCCCCTGGTCAACCTGCGGATGTCCGACATCGGCGGCGAGCTCCGCTCCCGTGCGGCCTGGGACACGGCCGTCCGGGCGGGCCGCGTGACCGCGTACCGGATCGGCGACACCGTGACGGTGCAGGCGCCCTCCGGGGTGGCCGTCCGGGCGACCATGCCGGCCGGCACGGTACAGCGACAGCTCATCGGCGCCGACCCGTTCGGCACGGCGTACGCGGGCACGACCTCCGGGTGGGCCTCGCCGGGCCTGCTCCAGGACCGGGTCACGCTCACCCTGCCGAGCGCTCCGGCAGCGGCCACGCGGGACGGGGCCCCCGCCCTCACCACGCCCGCGAAGAAGCCGCCGGTGCCGTCCGGCGCGACCCGCCACGTGAAACCGGGCACGGCCGGTCACACCCCGGACTCCCTGCCGACGCACGGCTGACGCTTCCCCACAGCCCTCCACAGCACCCCGCACCACCCCGCACGCCCCACCGGTGGCCAGAGACCCTCGGAACCGGAGGGGGCGTGGGGGTGTGCGCCCGTACGCGCAGCCGGCCCCAAGCCCCGCGCCCCCGCGCCGCTCGCATCCCACCCGCGGAGCCCCAACATGCCCCACTCGCCCATACCCGTGCCGCTCCCGGCACCCCCACCCGGCCCACTGTCCGCACGCCCCCGCGTCACCCTGCTGACCGAAGGCACCTACCCGCACAGCCACGGCGGCGTCAGCGTCTGGTGCGACCAGCTCGTGCGCGGCATGCCCGACGTGGACTTCGGCGTGCTCGCCGTCACCGGCACCGGTGCCGAGGAGCTCGTATGGGAGCTGCCGCCGCACGTCGACGAGCCCGTGTGCCTGCCCATGTGGGGTCCGCCGCCGGCCGGCGCCGTCCCGCGCGGCCGCCGCCGGCGCCAACTCCTCGCCTCCTACGAGCGGTTCCTCACCGCCCTGCTCGACCCGGCCGCCGAGGACGGCTTCGCGCCCGCCCTGCACGACCTCGCCCGGCACGCCCGCGACGGCGCCCTGAGCCCGGCCCTGCGCTCCGACCGCGCGGTGCGGGTCCTGTCCTCCGTGTGGAACACGCCCGGGCTCGCCACCGCCGGCGCCCGCCCGACGATGCACGACGCCGTCACCGCGACGGGTCTGCTCGAACACGCCCTGCGCCCGCTCGCCGCCCGGCCGCCCGAGCACGGCGTCAGCCACGCGGTCAGCGGCGGCATCGCGGCGCTGCCAGGCCTGATAGCCCGTCAACTGCACGGTGTGCCGTTGCTCTTGACCGAACACGGCGTCTATCTGCGTGAGCGCTACCTCGGCTACCGCACCGGTCCGTACAGCTGGCCGGTCAAGGCCGTGCTGCTCGGCTTCTTCCGGCTGCTCGCCGAGGAGACGTACCGCAGCGCCGCCCTCATCACCCCCGGCAACCGCTACAACCGCCTCTGGGAGGAGCGCGGCGGCGCCGACCCCGCCCTCATCCGCACCGTCTACAACGGCGTGGACCCCACGGCGTTCCCGCCCGCGGGCCCCGAACCGGCGACCCCCACCCTCAGCTGGGCGGGCCGGGTCGACCCGATCAAGGACCTGGAGACGCTGATACGTTGCTTCGCCCGGGTCCGCCAGGAGGTGCCGGACGCGAGGCTCCGCCTGTTCGGCGGCACACCGCGCGGCGGCGAGGCCTACCGCGAGCGCTGCGAGGCGCTCGCCGCCGAGCTCGGACACGGTGACGCGGTGGTCTTCGAGGGCCGCGTCGAACACATCAAGGACGCCTACGCGGCGGGCAGCGTCGTCATGCTGTCCAGCATCAGCGAGGGCTTCCCCTTCACCCTCATCGAGGCGATGTCCTGCGGCCGGGCCACGGTCTCCACGGACGTCGGCGGGGTGCGGGAGGCGGTGGGGCCGACCGGGCTCGTGGTGCCGCCGCGCGCGCCGGACGCCATGGCGCGGGCCGTGCTCGAACTGCTCCGCGACCCGGGGCGCCGCGCGGCGATGGGCGAGGCGGCACGGCTCCGCGTGATCGAGCAGTTCACGCTCCGCCAGACGGTGGACGCCTTCCGCTCGATATACGAGGAGCTCGCCGCGCCCCGCGTGCGGCCCGCCGCCCGGAGCGAGGTGGCGGGATGAGCGGCCCCCTCCACCTGCACCCGCGCGCACCCGAGCCCCACAGCGCCGACGACACCCTCGCCCTGCGCCTGGCCCGCCCGCCACGCCCCGCCGCGGGCGAAGGGCGGTCACGGCTGCGCTCGCGCGGTGCGCTCCGCCCCGCCAGGGCCGACGACCCCGTCGACCTGCTCGCCGCCGAGCTCGCGGAGGACGCGGGGGCGGCCGTGCACCCCTACGAGGTCGCGGCGCTCCTGGAGTCCCAGGGCATGACCGGCGACCGGATCCAGGAGACGTACGGACACCCCGATCTGTTCTCGCTGGCCGACGACGTCTTCCAGCGGGTGCCGCGCAGCCGTCCGCGGCCGCCGGCGCCGCCGGACATGTGGCGCCCCGACCATCTGCGCTGTGCGCTGCGCGGCCTGCTCTTCGCGCTGCCCGGCGCGGCGTACCTGCTGGTCGCGGGCGACTGGCAGACGGGCGCCGGGCTGCGCGGGCTCATCGCCGCCGCCCTGGTGTCCTGGGCCTGGTCGCAGGCGCTGAGCCACCGGGCGTACGTGCGGCTCGCCGCCGGGCGGCACGGGGCCGGGCGCACGCTGCTGGCCGGCGCGCCCGCGGGTGCCGTGGCCGCCTCCGGGGCGGGGCTGCTCGCCGCGGGGCCCGGGGCCGCCGCGCTGTTCGCCGTCGGGCAGTCCTGCTATCTGGCGGCGGCCGGGGTGCTGCTGGTGCTCGGCCGCGAGAAAGTGCTGGCCGCCGCGCTGCTCCCGGTGGCGGCGGGCGCCGCGGCGCTGCCGTGGTGGGAGCCTCCGGGCTTGCTGCGCACCGGGCTGCCGCTGCTCACCGTCCTGCTCGCGGTGGCCGCCGCGGGCCACGCGCTGCGTGCGGCGCTGCGGGCCGCCCCGGCGCAGGGGCCCGGGCCGAGTGCGGCGGTTTCGGTCCCGTACGGCCTGTTCGGTCTCGCGGCCGGCCTGCTCACTCTGATGGCGGGACGCCAGGAGCCGTACGCCGTCGTGGCGTTGACACTGAGCATGGGGCCCGCCGAGTGGCTCCTGTACCGCTTCCGCGGGCTCGCCGTGACCGCCCTGCACGCCTCGGCCACGCCGCGAGGATTCCGGCTGCGCGTCTCGCGGGCGCTGGCCGTGTGCGGCACGGCCCATCTCGTCCCGCTCGCCCTGGGCGCCGTGCTCGTCGGCGCCGACATGACGCAACTCCTGCTGCTCGGCGCGGTGCTGTGGCTCGCCCTGCTGCTTCAGGCGTTCGGCGTGGGCTGGCCGTCCGCCGTGCCCTGCCTGGCCGCAGCGGCCACCGCCACGGCACTGCCCCTGACCGGTGCCCTGTCCGCGCCCACCGCCCTGCTCACCGGCTGCACGGCCGCCGCCCTCGCGCTCGCGGCCGTCGCCGTCCACCACCTGGGCAGGCCGACGGCGCACGCCTGAAACCCCTGCCCCCGCGCACCACCCCTCACCGCACCACCGCTCCACGCCGTCCCCGCACCAGGAGGAACCATGACATCCGCACCAC
This sequence comes from Streptomyces sp. NPDC029674, assembly GCF_044903205.1. NCBI lineage: Bacteria > Bacillati > Actinomycetota > Actinomycetes > Kitasatosporales > Streptomycetaceae > Streptomyces > Streptomyces sp. NPDC029674. Next base: position 681,032 of record NZ_JBJDPY010000002.1, on the reverse strand, counting down.
TCGTCGCCGTCACCGGAGCCGAGGGCTTCATCGGCTCGCACCTCACCGAGGCCCTGGTCGCCGCGGGGCACCGGGTCCGCGCGATGGCGCAGTACAACTCCTTCTCCTCCTACGGCTGGCTGGAGACCCTCAGCCCTGACGTGCTCGCCGAGGTGGACATCGTCCTCGGCGACGTCCGCGACCCCGGCTCGGTGCGCGGCCTCGTCGAAGGCGCCGAGGCGGTCTACCACCTGGCCGCCCTCATCGCGATCCCCTACTCGTACCAGGCCCCGCACAGCTACGTGGACACGAACGTGACGGGCACCCTCAACGTCCTCGAAGCCGTCCGCCACCTGGAGATCCCCCGCCTGGTGCACACCTCCACCAGCGAGACGTACGGCACCGCGCAGACCGTGCCGATCACCGAGGACCACCCCATCAACACCCAGTCCCCGTACGCCGCTTCGAAGGCGGGCGGCGACCGGCTGGCCGACAGCTACCACGCGAGCTTCGAGACCCCCGTGGTCACCCTGCGCCCCTTCAACACCTTCGGCCCTCGCCAGTCGATGCGTGCCGTCATCCCCACCGTCATCGGCCAGGTCGCCGCCGGATCACGCGAGATCACCCTCGGCGACCTGCGGCCGACCCGCGACTTCACCTTCGTCGCGGACACCGCGCAGGCCTTCCTCGCCGTCGGCACCGCGCCCGCCGAGGCCGTCGTCGGCCGCACCTTCAACGCGGGCACCGGCGGCGAGATCTCGGTGGGCGACCTGGTGCGGCTCATCGGCAAGGTGATGGAGGCCGACCTCGACGTGCGCGAGGACAAGCGGCGCATCCGGCCCGCCGCCTCCGAGGTGATGCGCCTGGTCGCCGACGCGTCCCGGCTGCGCGCGGCCACCGGCTGGGCGCCCGGCCACGACCTGGAGCAGGGCCTGGCCCGCACCGTCGACTTCTTCCGCGACCCGGCCAACCTGGCCCGCTACAAGACCGACATCTACAACATCTGACGCCCCGACACCTCGCCACCCCCCTCCTTACACAAGGGAGTTCTGCCATGCACGCAGTCATCCTCGCCGGCGGCAAGGGCGTCCGGCTCCGCCCGTACACCACCGCGCTGCCCAAGCCGCTCGTCCCGATCGGCGACCAGCACGCCATCCTGGAGATCGTGCTGCGCCAGCTGGCGACCGCCGGCTTCACCAGCTGCACCATCGCCATCGGCCACCTCGGCCACATCATCCGCGCCTACGTCGGCAACGGCTCCCGCTGGGGCCTGCGCGTCGGCTACTCCACCGAGGACAGCCCGCTCGGCACCATGGGCCCGCTCCTGACGATGATGGACCGGCTGCCCGAGCACTTCCTCGTGATGAACGGCGACGTCCTCACCGACCTCGACTACGCGGACGTCCTCACCACCCACAGCGGCTCGGGGGCGCCGCTGACCATAGCGACGTACGCGCGCGAGGTGCGCATCGACTTCGGCGTGCTCACCACCGAATCGCAGCGCGTGGTCGCGTTCACCGAGAAGCCGAGCATCGACTACCGCGTCTCGATGGGCGTGTACGGCGTGTCGCGCGACACCCTCGCCTCCTACACGCCGGGCCTGCCGCTCGGCTTCGACGAGCTCGTGCTCGACCTCCTCAAGTCCGAGACGCCGCCGCACGCCTACGAGTTCGACGGCTACTGGCTCGACATCGGCCGCCCGGACGACTACGACCGCGCGAACGCGGAGTTCACCACGCACCGCTCGCTGCTCCTCAAGGGAGCGTGACGCGGCCGTGCGCATCCTCGTCCTGGGCTCCACCGGATACCTGGGCGGACACATCACGGAGCGGCTGCGCGCCCTGCCGGGCGCGCGGCTGCTCCGCGGCGGCCGCGCCCCCGTGGACGACCTCCGGATCGACCTCGCCACCGTCACCCCCGGCGTGCTCGCCGAACAGCTGGCGCGGGCCGAGCCCGACGCCGTCGTCAACTGCGCGGGCGCGGTCGGCGGCAGCACGGTGACCCTCGCCGAGGTCAACGCCCGCGGCCCCGCCGTGCTCTGCGACGCCCTGGGCGCGGCCGCGCCGACGGCCCGCCTGGTGCACCTCGGCTCGGCGGCCGAGTACGGGCCGACCGGCGTCGGCGAGCGGACCCCGGAGACCGCCCCCGCCCGCCCGGTAGCGCCGTACGGGGCCACGAAGCTCGCCGGCACGCTGGCCGTCGTCGGCGCCGGGCTCGACGCGACGGTGCTGCGGGTGACGAACCCGGTGGGTCCCGGGGCGTCCCCGGCCGGTCTGCCGGGCCGGCTCACCGCCGAGCTGGCCCGTGCGGTCGCCCGGACCCCGCACGGCACGGTCCGGGTCGGCGACCTCTCCGCGCACCGGGACTTCGTCGACACCCGCGATGTGGCGCGGGCCGTGGCGCTTGCGCTCACCCTGCCCGGACGGCTGCCGCGGCTGCTCAACATCGGCAGCGGCCGGGCGGTGCCCGCACGCGACCTGGCGCACGGGCTGGTCGGCGCGGCGGGCTTCACCGGGCGCGTCGAGGAGGCCCTCGGCAAGGTGGGGCGCTCGACGGCGGTGCCCTGGCAGTGCGCCGACGTCACCGCCGCGGAACGGGAGCTGGGCTGGCGGCCGCGGTTCACGCTGCGGGAGTCGCTCGCCGCGCTCTGGGCGGCGGACGGCGCCCCGCACCCCGTGCCGGCCGCCGGAGAGCCTCGATGACGCTGCTGGTGCCGCTGTACGTCCACCCGGTCGTGGACCCCGCGGCCTGGCGGGCGCTCGTGGCGGCCGCGCCCCGGCTGTACGGCGTCGTCCTGAACGCCGCCGACGGCCCGGGCACGGCCCCCGACCCGGCCTTCGCCGACGCCGCGCGGGAGCTGCGCGCGGCGGGGGTGCGGGTCCTCGGGTACGTCGACACGGCGTACGGGGAGCGGCCCCTGGACGCCGTCACCGACGACCTGGAGCGGCACCGCGCCTGGTACGAGGTGGACGGCTGCTTCTTCGACCGGGTCACCTCCGGCCGCCGCGAGCTGCGGCAGTGCCGGCGGTTCGTCCGCTCGGCGCGCGGCCGGGGCGCGCGGACGGTGGTGCTCAACCCGGGCGTGCACCCGGCGCCCGGGTACGCCCGCGCCGCCGACCTGCTCGTCACCTTCGAGGGCCACTGGTCGACGTATCTGCGCTCGTTCGAAGCCCCGCCCTGGACGGCCCGGCACTCCCCCGAGCACTTCTGCCACCTCGTCTACGGCGTGCCGCCCGCGCTGTCCCGCCTCGCCGCGCGCACCGCCGCGCGGCGCGGCGCCGGGGTGCACTGCGCGGTGCCGGGCGCGGGCCCCAACCCATGGATGGAGCCGCCCTCCGACGGGACCGAGGACGCGCCGTGACGCACGGCCGCCGCCTGCTGCCGCTCCTGGTGGCCGTCCTGCTCCTCGCCGGCTGCACGTCGGCGGCACGGCAGGACGGCGACGACTCCCCCGAACCCTGGCGGCCGCGGCCGGGCACCACCTGGCAGTGGCAGCTCGACGGCCGCGTCGACCCGCGCGTGGACGTGCCGGTCTACGACATCGACGGGTTCGAGAACCAGCGGTCCGACGTGGCACGGCTGCACCGCGCGGGGCGCCACGTCATCTGTTACGTCAACGCCGGTGCCTGGGAGTCGTTCCGTCCGGACAGCGGCGACTTCCCGGCCGCCGTGCTCGGCCGCCCCAACGGCTGGAAAGGGGAACGCTGGCTCGACATCCGGCGTCTCGACGTACTCGAACCGCTCCTCGCGGCGCGCTTCGACATGTGCCGCCGCAAGGGGTTCGACGCCGTCGAGCCGGACCTCCTCGACGGCTACCTCAACCGCACCGGTTTCCCGCTGACCGCCCGCCACCAGCTGGCCTTCAACCGGCTGGTCGCCCGCCTCGCGCACGACCGCGGCCTGTCCGTCGGCCTGAAGAACGACCTGCCGCAGATTCCCCAGCTGGTCGACGACTTCGACTTCGCCGTCAACGAGGAGTGCGCGCAGTACGGGGAATGCGCCTCGCTCACCCCGTTCGTCGAGGCGGGGAAGGCGGTGCTGCACGTCGAGTACGCGGTGCCGAACGAGAAGTTCTGCGGTCAGGCCCGCCGCCTCGGCCTCTCCTCCATGCGCAAGAGGCTGAACCTGGACGAGTGGCGCAGACCCTGCTGAACGCGTACGGAAGAGGGCCCCTGCCCGACCGGACAGGGACCCTTTTCAGACATCTTTCAGACGTTCGCCGTCCGGACCGAATCCGTTCAGACGGCCGTGCGCGTGTGCACGTACTCCACGAGGCGGGTCAGCGCCTCGGGGTCCGTGGTCGGCAGGACGCCGTGCCCGAGGTTGAAGATGTGGCCCTCCAGGCCCTTCGCGGCGGCGAGCACCTCGTCGGTCTTCGCCTCCACGGCCTCACGGGTGGAGAAGAGGACGGCCGGGTCGAGGTTGCCCTGGATCGCCTTGCCGGGGCCGACGCGGCGCGCGGCCTCGTCCACCGGCACCCGCCAGTCGGCGCCGACGACGTCCGCGCCCGCCTCGCCCATCGCCCCGAGCAGCTCGCCCGTGCCGACGCCGAAGTGGATGCGGGGCACGCCGTACGAGGCGACGGCGTCGAAGACCTTCGCCGACGCGGGCATCACCGAGCGGCGGTAGTCGGCGGGCGACAGGGCGCCCACCCACGAGTCGAAGAGCTGCACGGCGCTGGCGCCCGCCTCGATCTGCACCTTCAGGAAGGCGCTCGTGATCTCCGCGAGCCGGTCGAGGAGGTCGGCCCAGAGCTGCGGGTCGCCGTACATGAGCGCCTTGGTGTGCTCGTGGTTGCGGCTCGGACCGCCCTCCACGAGGTAACTCGCGAGGGTGAAAGGCGCGCCCGCGAAGCCGATGAGCGGCGTCGGGCCGAGCTCGGCCGTCAGCATTCCGATCGCCTCGGTGACGTAGTGGACGTCGTCGGGCGTGAGGTCCCGCAGCTGCGCGAGGTCGGCGCGCGAGCGGATGGGGTTCTCGACGACGGGTCCGACGCCCGGCTTGATGTCGAGGTCGACGCCGATCGCCTTGAGCGGGACGACGATGTCGCTGAAGTAGATCGCCGCGTCGACGCGGTGGCGGCGCACGGGCTGCAGCGTGATCTCGGTGACGAGGTCGGGGCGCATGCAGGACTCCAGCATGGCCGTGCCCTCGCGCACCTTGCGGTACTCGGGAAGTGAGCGCCCCGCCTGCCGCATGAACCAGACCGGCGTGTGCGGCACGGCCTCGCGCCTGCACGCCTTCATGAACGGGGAGTCGTACGTCGCTGCGTTCTGCCGGCCCTCGGGGCGACGGCTGTCATTGGCACTCACGCGGAAAGTCTCGCACGTTGACCGGGAACCCCCTCACGGGTGTCTCTCCCTGCGCGAAGGCGCCGTTCCCCTTAACCTTCCCCGCATGGCTGCGGCTCAGGGACAACGGTCGGACGGCGCTGGCGAGATGGAGAGTTCGGAGGGGAAGGTGGCGGATTCGGCTCCGTTGCCCTTCCGCGCGGCGGTCGACGCGCTGCGGGAGGCACGGCTGCGGCCGGAGATCGAGATCGACCCGACGCGGCCGCCGCAGCGGCTCGCGCCCTACGCGTACGCGTTGGAGGCGGCGGTCGTGGACGGCGATGAGGACCTCGCGGACGGGCGGCTCGTCCTTCTCCACGACCCGTCCGGGCACGACGCGTGGCAGGGCACCTTCCGGCTCGTCACGCTCGTACGGGCGGAGCTCGAACCGGAGATGGCGGCGGATCCGCTGCTGCCCGAGGTGTGCTGGTCGTGGCTGACCGGGGCGCTGCAGGCGCGGGGGCTCACGGCGGGCGAGGCGAGCGGCACGGTGACGCGCGCGGGCTCGCACTACTTCGGGGGCCTCTCCGAGCGCCCCCCTGCCTCGCAGATCGAGATCCGGGCGTCGTGGACCCCGCGGGAGGGCACCGGCGGGGTGCCGGACACGGCGGCGCACCTCGCGGCCTGGTGCGATCTGCTCTGCCAGGTCGCGGGGCTGCCGCCCGCCGGGGCGGGGGACGGGTCCGTGGTGTCGCTGCCGCAACGGCGCGGCCCGCTCTCCCCTTGACCGACGGTTTGACCGACGGCCGAACGCTTTCCGCACCGCCGAACGCCCATTCCCCCCGCGGCCCCGCGCCGCGGGGGTTTGCGTTGCCGGGGTCACCCAGAAGGGGGCGCGTTCGGTTTGATCTTCGGATGATCGAGCGCATGTCCGAATTGCCCGAATTATTGCTCACCAAATCGTGATCATCCCCTAAAGGCGGCAGGGATTGGTGCCGAAGAGGTTTGTGACCTTGAAAGCACGGATTCGTCCCGGCTTACTCCCCGAGCCGGCCCCGTCCCGCCACCCCAGGAGGCCTGGTGTCCGTTCTCCTCGAGCAGCCCGCAAGCCTGGTCGCCTACCGCCCGAACAAGCCGACCGCCATGGTCGTCGTGGCCGACCCCCGCGTCCGTTCCACCGTCACCCGCCACCTGTGGGCGCTCGGCGTACGCGACGTGATCGAAGCCTCGTCCATCGCGGAGGCTCGTCCCCGCATCGGCAACCCCCGGGACATCTGCGTCGCAGACGTCCACCTCCCCGACGGCTCCGGCCTGACGCTCCTCTCCGAAACCCGTGCCGCGGGCTGGCCCAACGGCCTCGCCCTCTCCGCCGCCGACGACATCGGCGCCGTGCGCAACGCCCTCGCGGGCGGCGTCAAGGGCTACGTCGTCACCGGCACCCGTACGAACGTCGGACTCCCCACCCGCCCCGGCGCGGCCCCCATCGGCTCGGCCGCCGCCCGTATGCACCGCCGCCCTCCGGGCACCCCGAGCCACCCCGGCGGCTACCGCGAGCTGTCCGGCCGTGAGGTCGAGGTGCTCCGCCTGGTCGCGGAGGGCCAGTCCAACAAGGCCATCGGCGTCTCGATGGGCCTGTCCGCCCTGACCGTGAAGAGCCACCTCGCCCGGATCGCCCGCAAGCTCGGCACGGGTGACCGGGCCGGGATGGTGGCGGTCGCCCTGCGCACCGGCATCATCCACTGACTGATTTACACCCCTCGCGCGCCCGTCGACGGAACGTTCCGTCGACGGGCGCTGTCCATACACAGATACCCTTGACAGGTGACCGACGCCCAAGAGACCGCAGCAGACAGCTCACTGCGAACCACCGGAGGCGGCCCTCCGGACGACGACGGCCTCGCACCCGAAGGGCTGCCGATCCCCCTGCTGGAGCCGCGTGACGGCATCCCGCCGGTGGTCGAGGACGAGGAGACCCTCGCCGCGACCGTCGCCGCCTTCGCCGCGGGCACCGGACCCGTCGCCGTCGACGCCGAGCGCGCGTCCGGCTACCGGTACGGCCAGCGGGCCTATCTCGTCCAGCTCCGCCGCGAGGGAGCGGGCACCGCGCTCGTCGACCCCGTCGCCTGCCCCGACCTCTCCGGCCTCGGCGAGGCCCTCGGCGACACCGAGTGGGTGCTGCACGCCGCCACCCAGGACCTGCCGTGCCTGCGGGAGATAGGCATGATCCCGTCGAGCCTCTTCGACACGGAGCTCGCGGGCCGGCTCGCCGGGTTCCCGCGGGTCGGCCTCGGCGCGATGGTCGAGAGCGTGCTCGGTTACGTCCTGGAGAAGGGCCACTCCGCCGTCGACTGGTCGACACGGCCGCTCCCCGAGCCCTGGCTGCGGTACGCGGCGCTCGACGTGGAGCTCCTCGTCGACCTCCGCGACGCCCTGGAGAAGGAGCTCGACCGGCAGGGCAAGCTGGAGTGGGCCCGCGAGGAGTTCGACGCCATCGCCTCCGCACCGCCCGCACCGCCCCGCAAGGACCCCTGGCGCCGCACGTCCGGCATGCACAAGGTGCGCCGACGCCGCCAGATGGCGGTCGTACGGGAACTCTGGACCGCACGCGACAAGGTGGCCCAGCGGCGCGACGTGTCACCGGGCAAGGTGCTCAGCGACGGAGCGATCGTCGAAGCGGCGCTCGGGCTGCCGCCCAACGTGCACGCGCTCGCGGGCCTGACCGGCTTCGGGCACCGCATGGGGCGGCGCCAGCTGGAGCAGTGGCAGGCCGCGGTCGACCGCGCGAAGGCGCTGCCCGACTCCGAGCTGCCGCAGCCCGGTCAGACGGTGAGCGGTCCGCCGCCGCCGCGCTCCTGGGCCGACCGGGACCCCGCCGCGGCGGCGCGCCTCTCCGCCGCCCGCGCGGCGATCTCCACCCTCGCCGAGCAGCTGAACATGCCCCAGGAGAACCTGATCACTCCGGACACGGTCCGGCGCGTCTGCTGGGAGCCTCCGGCCCAGGTGAACGAGGACACCGTGGCGGCGGCCCTCGCCGGCTACGGCGCGAGGCGCTGGCAGATCACCCAGGTGACCCCGGCCCTGGTCACCGCCCTGTCCTGAGCCCCCGCCCCTCCTCGCCCCACCCACCCACTCACCCCACCGCACGGCGGACGGGGCGGGTGGGTGCTTGCGTTCGCCTGCGGGCCACCTGCCCTGCCCCTGTCCCGCCGCTGCGCGGCGGATACCTCCCACCCGCCCACCCGTTTGCCCCGCACCGCGAGGCTCGGTAGGAGCAGGTCCGCCGCTGCGCGGCGGAATGTCCCCACCCGCCCACCCGTTTGCCCCGCACCGAGTGGGCGAGGTAGGGGCCGGATGGGGCGCGCGCCCCATCCGGCCGCCGCGGCCACTGGGCGGTGCGGGGTGCACGGGTGGGTGGGTGGGAGGTATCCGCCGCGGAGCGGCGGGTCTGCTCCTGCCGGACCGGTACGTGCGGGACGCGCAGGCAGACGTACAAGAGGCCCGCGGCCAAGTGTGACCTTCGCAACCCCGAGACCGCCCTTGGCCGCATAGTTACCGACAAGTAGGGTGGAGTAGGAAACGCGCCGCGCAGGCGCCCCGCACCCTGGAGGAGAGCCATCGTGCCTCGTACCGTCAGGGACGTCGTCTTCGTGGACGGCGTCCGCACCCCGTTCGGCAAGGCGGGTCCGAAGGGCATCTACCACGAGACCCGTGCCGATGACCTCGTCGTGAAGGCCATCCGGGAGCTGCTGCGCCGCAACCCGGACCTCGACCCCGCCAAGATCGACGAGGTCGCCATCGCGGCGACCACGCAGATCGGCGACCAGGGCCTGACGATCGGCCGCACCGCCGGCATCCTCGCCGGGCTGCCGCAGTCCGTGCCCGGCTACTCCATCGACCGCATGTGCGCGGGCGCCCTGACCGCCGTGACCTCGGTCGCGGGCAGCGTCGCCTTCGGTGCGTACGACATCGCCGTCGCCGGCGGTGTCGAGCACATGGGCCGCCACCCCATGGGCGAGGGCGTCGACCCGAACCCGCGGTTCGTGAGCGAGAAGCTCGTCGACGAGTCGGCCCTGTTCATGGGCATGACCGCGGAGAACCTGCACGACCGCTACCCGAGCATCACCAAGCTGCGCGCCGACGAATACGCCGTGCGCTCGCAGGAGAAGGCCGCCAAGGCGTACGCCGACGGCAAGATCCAGGCCGACCTGGTGCCGATCTCCGTACGCCGGACGAACGCGGAGGCCGGTGAGACAGGCTGGGGCCTCGCCACCGCCGACGAGCCGATGCGCCCGGGGACCACCCTGGAGAACCTCGCGGGCCTGAAGACGCCGTTCCGTACGCACGGCCGCGTCACCGCGGGCAACGCCGCCGGTCTCAACGACGGCGCCACCGCCTCCCTCATCGCGTCCGAGGAGTTCGCGCGGGAGAACGGGCTGCCCGTCAAGATGCGGCTCGTGTCCTACGCCTTCGCAGGTGTCGAGCCCGAGGTCATGGGCTACGGCCCGATCCCGGCCACGGAGAAGGCCCTCGCCAAGGCGGGCCTCTCCATCTCCGACATGGGTCTCTTCGAGATCAACGAGGCCTTCGCCGTGCAGGTGCTCGCCTTCCTCGAGCACTACGGCATCGCGGACGACGACGCCCGCGTCAACCAGTACGGCGGCGCCATCGCGTTCGGCCACCCGCTCGCCTCCTCCGGCGTACGCCTGATGACGCAGCTGGCGCGGCAGTTCGAGGAGCAGCCCGAGGTGCGTTACGGCCTCACGACCATGTGCGTCGGCTTCGGCATGGGCGCGACGGTCATCTGGGAGAACCCGAACCACAAGGACGCCGGAGGCGACAAGTGAGCACCACGACCACTGAGCTTCTGAAGGGTGCGGCCGAGCTGTTCCCGAACGAGGTCGTCACGCAGGCGCACGTACGCCACCTCGACCTGCCGCAGGGTGCGGGCCGCTTCGCGCTCATCACCCTCGACAACGGCTTCGACCACACCAAGCCGACCACCTTCGGCCCGCAGTCCCTCGCCAACCTGAACACGGCGATCGACCAGGTCGAGAAGGAGGCGGCCGAGGGCGCGATCGTCGGCGTCGGCATCACCGGCAAGCCGTTCATCTTCGCCGTCGGCGCCGACCTCAAGGGCGTCGAGCTGCTGAAGAAGCACGACGACGCGCTCGCCATCGGCAAGGGCGGCCACGAGGTCTTCAAGCGGCTCTCCGGGCTCGCCGTGCCGACCTTCGCGTACTACAACGGCGCCGCGATGGGCGGCGGCGTCGAGGTCGGTCTGCACTGCTCCTACCGCACCGTCTCCAAGGCGCTGCCCGCCTTCTCGCTGCCCGAGGTCTTCCTCGGCCTGGTCCCGGGCTGGGGCGGCTGCGCGCTGCTCCCGAACCTGATCGGCGCCGACAAGGCCGTCTCGGTCATCATCGAGAACTCGCTGAACCAGAACCGTCAGCTCAAGGGCAAGCAGGTCTTCGAGCTCGGCATCGCCGACGCGCTCTTCGAGGGCGCGGACTTCCTGGAGCAGTCGCTGATCTGGACGGCCTCCGTCCTCAACGGTTCGGTCGAGGTGGTCCGCCCCGAGATCGACCGCGGCGACGGCTGGGACGCGGCCGTCGCCCGCGGCCGCGCCATCGCCGACTCCAAGGTGCACGGCGCCGCTCCGGCCGCCTACCGCGCCCTGGAGATCATCGCGGCCGCCAAGGACGGCGACCTGCAGCAGGGCTTCGACGCCGAGGACACCGCGCTCGCCGACCTCATCATGGGCGGTGAACTGCGCGCGGGCATCTACTCGTTCAACCTCGTGCAGAAGCGCGCCAAGCGCCCCGCGGGCGCCCCGGACAAGAACCTGGCGCGCCCGGTCACCAAGGTCGGCGTCGTCGGCGCCGGTCTGATGGCCTCGCAGCTCGCGCTGCTCTTCCTGCGCCGCCTGGAGGTGCCGGTCGTGCTGACCGACATCGACCAGGAGCGCGTCGACAAGGGCGTGTCGTACGTCAAGGAGGAGATCGACAAGCTGCTCCTCAAGGGCCGCGTCAACCAGGACAAGGCGAACCGCCTGAAGGCGCTCGTCTCCGGTGTCCTGGACAAGGCCGAGGGCTTCTCCGACGCCGACTTCATCATCGAGGCCGTCTTCGAGGAGATCGGCGTCAAGCAGCAGGTGTTCGCCGAGGTCGAGGCGGTCGCCCCGGCGCACGCGATCCTCGCCACCAACACCTCCTCGCTGTCGGTCACCGAGATGGCGTCGAAGCTGAAGCACCCCGAGCGGGTCGTCGGTTTCCACTTCTTCAACCCGGTCGCGATCCTGCCGCTCCTGGAGATCGTGCGCGGCGAGCGCACGGACGACGCGTCGCTGGCCACGGCCTTCGGTGTCGCCAAGAAGCTGAAGAAGACCGCGGTGCTCGTGAAGGACGCCCCGGCGTTCGTCGTGAACCGCATCCTCACCCGCTTCATGGGCGAGATCCAGAACGTCATCGACGAGGGCACCCCGGTCGCCGTCGCCGAGAAGGCCGTCGAGCCGCTCGGTCTGCCGATGTCGCCGCTGGTCCTCCTGGAGCTGGTCGGTCCGGCCATCGGCCTGCACGTCTCCGAGACCCTGAACCGCGCCTTCCCGGAGCGCTTCACCGTCTCGCCGAACCTCGCGGCCGTCGTCAAGGCGGGCAAGCGCGGCTTCTACGTGTACGACAGCGGGAAGCCGGAGCTCGACCCCGAGGTCGCCGCGCTCCTCAAGCAGGGCGACAAGGTCCTGACCGAGGAGCAGGTGCGGGACCGCGTGCTCGACGCGGTGGCGCAGGAGATCGGGCTCATGCTCGACGAGGGCGTCGTCGCCGAGGCGCAGGACATCGACCTCTGCCTGATCACCGGTGCGGGCTGGCCCTTCCACCTGGGCGGCATCACGCCGTACCTGGACCGTGAGGGCGTCAGCGAGCGCGTGAACGGGAAGCGGTTCCTGGCGCAGGGCGTGGCGAGCGTCCCGGCGTAACGCATAACGCGTAACGCATACAGCAACGAAGGTGGGCCGTACGGGAGTTGTTCCGTACGGCCCACCGCCGTTGCTGCTATACCCGGCTCACACCCGCGTCCACGCCGCCAGCGCCAGGCCCGGCTCCGCCTTCTGGCGCGCGATCCGCAGCGTGCCGTCGAGGCCGATCGCCGCCATGACCACGCGGCCGCGCGCGTCGAGCGCCAACGCCGGGGCGCCCAGGCACGGTTCGCCGGTCTCGGCCCACCACAGGCCAGCACCCTCGTCCTCCGTGGGGAACGCGGCGAGCGCGGGGCGGCCGGTGGTCGTGCGGTGGGCCAGGACCGTGCAGTCGTGGCCGTCTATGGTCGCCCGGAGCGCCGCCGTGGGGCCGGGGCCGGGGGTGCCGCCGAGGGGCAGTGCCGGGCCGCCGCTCTCCGGGCGGTGCGCGAGGACGCCTTCGCCGAGCGCGTCGGCCGCGTAGTACGTCAGACGGTCGGGCGCGGTCTCCAGGACGGTGCCGGAGCCGGGCGCGGGGACGAGCGGGACGTCCTCGGCACGCTCCAGCTCGCCGCCCTGCTTCTCCTGGGCCCAGCGCAGGGTGGCCTTGCCCGCGGGGGCGAGGACCTCGATGCGGCCCGTCGTCGTGGCGAGCGCGACCGTCCCGTCCAGGGTGTCGCGGACCTTGAGGTCCTTCCACCCCTCCCACTTGCCGCCCTTGCCCTCGCGGCGCATCCGTACGCTGCCCACCGCGTCCCGCACGAAGACGTGGACGGTGCCCGCCGCGTCCACCGCGGCGGCGGGCGCGCCGAGGTGCGGGGCGCGCTCGACGAGCTTGGTGTGCGGGTTGCCGAGCGAGCGCCAGTCCATGAGCGGGCGGCCCGACTGGTACTGGATGGAGTGCACGATGTCGACGACGGCCTTGCCGTCGTCGCCGGGCCGCTCCCGCTTCCCCACGAAGTGCACGTATCCGTCGACGCCCTGGGCGAGGGTGAGATAGGTGAGGTCGGGCGCCTCGAAGAAGTCGGGGCCGCTCCACTCCGGTCCGCCGGACCTCGTCTCCGTCCAGCGCAGGAGGCCGCCCTCGGCGCGGGCGTAGGCGGTGAGGCGGCCGTCGTGGCCGCGCAGCAGCCACCGGGCGGTCTCCGGGGCACCGGTGCTGGTGGACCTCGACGGCATGACTCGGCGCCAACCCTTCCACTTCACGGACGCACAGCGTTTTGCCTATTAGTTTACGTTTGCCGCATGAGAACTCTCGTCGTCGTCGATGCCGCGAACGTCGTCGGATCCGTGCCCGACGGGTGGTGGAAGGACCGCCGCGGGGCCGCGGAACGGCTGCGGGACGCGCTCGTCGCGTACGCACAAGAAGGTGTCGCGGGGCGTCCGGGGCCGGTGGAGATCGTCCTCGTCGTCGAGGGGGCGGCCCGGGGTGTGGAGTCCGTGCCGGGTGTGCGCGTGGAGAGCGCGCCCGGCAGCGGCGACGACCACATCGTGGAACTGGCCGCCGAGGCGGCGGGCCGGCCGTGCCTGGTGATCACGGCCGACCGCGAACTGCGCCACAGGGTGGGCGAGCTGGGCGCGGAATGCGCGGGCCCGAGGACGGTCCGCGCCCCGTAAGGGGCGCGGGGAACTGCGCGACAAGCCCCCTCCGGCCCGCAGGTTACGAATAACCCGCCGAAGCGCTACAGCCGCTTCGCGCTGCGTAGCGTCGACGCGTAATAGCCGTTGCCGTCGAGGCGGGACGTACCGCCCTTGTCACCGATCGTCGGCCCGTTGACCTCTTCGCGGCTGGAGACGAAGATCTTGTGGCCGTCGGCGTCGTGGCCGAGGAAGATGCCGACGTGGTCCAGGCGCTGCTTGGTGCGGGCGTCGAGCTTGAAGAAGACCAGGTCGCCCGGCTGGACGACGTCGATGGACTTCGGGCGGTCGGCCGCGCTGACGCCCTTCAGCTCGATGACGTCCGTGCCGACCTTGCCGCGCGCCATGCCGTTGGCGGTGCGGGGCAGGCCGTCGCCGGCGCCGTCGGCGGCCATCAGGGGGTAGCGGGCGCGGTAGCCGAAGACCGTGCGGATGAAGCCGGAGCAGTCCATGGAGCGGGCGCGCGCCTTCTCCGGCTGGAGGGTGGTGCCGTTGCGGAAGGTGTACGGGATGCCGAGGTAGTCGAAGAAGTCGGACTGTTCGAGGCGCAGGTCGTTGCCCGCGCTGCCGTCCGGGTTGAGCGGCCCGAAGTTGGCGTCACCGGCGTAGGCGATGCCCTCGTCGTCCTTCTTGACCGGGGCGCCCTCGACGTACTGGAAGGCCATCGCGAAGATGTCGTCCTCCTCGCTGCCGGAGAACTCCTTGTACCAGTCCTTGAACCACTTCTCCTTCTCCGCGCCCTCGCGCCAGATCTCCGGCATCAGCCGCACCCAGTCGTTGGTCACGACCCGCGACTTGGTGTTGGCGGGCTCGGTGAAGGTGCGGCTGGGGCCGGTGAGGGTCGCGGTGCGGGCGCCGTCCGTGAAGGTGGCGAGGACCTTGCCGCCGTCGGTGCGAAGGACGGAGCGCTCGGGGTTCTTCAGGCGCTCCCACTTCTGCTTGCCGCCCGATTCCTGGCCGGTGCTGCTGTGCAGCCCTCCCGGCGTGTCGGTGACGGCCTGCACCTTGGGCGCCTTGGCCTCTTCGTCCTTGCGCAGCTCGACGGTCAGGTACGCGCTGCCGGCGAGGAGGGCGAGCACGGTCGCCGCGTGCAGGACGGGGCGCTTCTTCTTGGGCGGCATGAATGGCTCCTGGAATCAGGCGGACGGCATGAAGCCGAGGAGGATCCCGGCGGTGAGGACGACGTAGGCCATGAGCGTCACCGAGCCCGTGGCGAGGAGGGTAGGGCCCTTGGGCTGGCGCACCAGCTGGTAGGCGATCAGGCCCGGCACGATGAAGCCGAGGGTCTGGTTCGCGTACATGAGCGGGAACTCGATCGACAGGATGATCATGACGGTCGCCTGCAGCGTCACGCCGAGCAGCACGACCGCGGCGAAGAGCCGCTTGCCGTAGAGGATCACGAACTTCTGCATGAGCAGCGTGCCGGCGTACGTCAGCACGGTCACGCCGACCACCATGGCGGCGCGCTGGAGGTCCTCGACGAGGGTGAGCGCCAGCCAGCCCGGGGTGATCATGCCGCCGGGCGAGAGGTTGGTCGTCAGATAGCAGACCAGCGAGAAGAGCAGCCCGAGCGCGATGCCGACCGCGGCGATCTCGGGGGTGAGGACGGAGGGAATCAACGGTGCTCTCCTGGGCTGTGCCACTGCTGGGTGTCGTCTGCGGCGGGCGGTGCGGGCGGCACCCGCGGCTCGAACAGGCCGCGGGGGGCGGGGGGCTGCGTGGGGACGTGGGGCTGCTGGGGGATGTACGGCTGCTGCGGCGCGTAGGTCTCCTGCGGCGCGTACGTCTCCTGCGGCGCATAGGTTTCCTGCGGCGCGTACGACCCGTACGTCTCCTGGGGCACGTACTCCTGGTGCTGTACGTACTCCTGGTGGGGCGCGTACGCCTCGTACTGCTGGACCGGGGCGTGCTGGACCGGGGCGTGCTGGGGCGCGTACCGCGTCTCGTACGCCTCCGGGTAGTGCTGGTACGGGTCGACGTGCGGCTCGTAGAACGGGGCGGGCTCCTCGGGGGCCTGCTCCTCGCTCTCGTCGGGCGGGAGCTCCGCGAGGTGTTCGAGGAGCAGCTCGCCCTGGCCGTGGATGTTGCCGATCGCGACGAGTGAGGAGTCGGCGCCGAGCTGCGCGAGCATCTCGCGCATGAATTCCTCGGGGTCGCGCCGGTCGCCGCCGAGGTCGACGGCGCGGGAGCGCCACTCGGCGGGGATCGCGTCGATGGCGGACTTGGCGGGGTGGCCGATGACGAAGACCTTGTCCGGCTTCAGGTCCGGGATGATCTCGCCCATCTGGCCGTTGCGCTCGACGCGGTCGGGGCGGCAGTTGATGACGACGTTGAGCGGGCGGTGGATGGCGCCGAGGTCGAGCAGCTGGTTGATGTTCATCAGCGTCGACTCGGGGTCGTTCGCGGCGAAGACGTTGGCGAAGCGGAGCTTCTTGCCGTCCTCGGTGGCGTACCGCTCGACGGAGAGGACACCGGGGTCCGGCGGGGCGTCGTACATGCCCTGGAGGGCGACCTCGCGGCCGACGCCGAGCAGCTCGGCGACCTTCAGCGCGATCGCCACGTTCTCCTTGAAGGTGAACCAGCTGAAGCCGCGCAGCTCGTCGTCGGTGACCGTCTCCGGGTCGGCGTAGATCAGCTGGCAGTTACGCGCGTCGGCCTCCTCCTTGAGGATGTCGAAGCGGTCCTGTTCCGCGGTGACGCAGATGCCGCCCTCCGGCATGGAGCGGGACAGCGAGCGCGCCACGTCGTCGAGGGTGGGGCCCATCTCGGCGAGGTGGTCCTCACGGACGTTGCAGAGCACGCCGATGGTGGAGCGGATCAGCTTGGACTGGTTGATCTCCTGGAGGGCGGGCATGACCGCCATGCACTCGATGACCAGGGCGTCCGGGTCGTACGCGGCGGCGCGCCGCACGATGCCGATCTGCTCGACGACGTTGGCGATGCCGAACTTGCGGTAGACGGGCTCCTCGGTGGCGTCCGGGTGGATGAACCGGGCCGCGGTGCCGGTGGTCTTGGCGACCGTGGTGAGCCCGCCGCCGCGCAGCGCGCCCGCGCAGAGGCGGGTGATGGAGGACTTGCCGCGGATGCCGTTGACGAGGACCCGCGAGGGTATGTGCTCCAGGCTGGCGAAGTGCCGCCGCTGTTCGACGACGCCGGCCGCCAGCAGGATGGCACCGCACACCACGAGCACGGTGTAGAGGAAGAGCACGGGGGTTCAGTTCCTTCCGGCGAGGCCGGCCGTGACGCCGTCCCGTTTGCGCTGGGTGCCCGTCGGCAGCTGCTGCCTGATGAGTTCCAGGCTGCGGGTGACGGCGCCGACCTCGTCGTGGTGGCGCGGGTAGAGGACGGTCTTGCGGTCCCCGTCGGCCAGCGCCTCGGCCTGGTCGGCGAGGTGCCGCAGCGGTCGGATGACGACGATGTGCAGCCAGCCGAGGCAGGCGGCGGCCGCCGTGATGCCGAGCATGCCCGCGAGGACCGTGCGGTTCTGGTACGTGTACTCGGGGATGGCGAGGCCCGACGCGGGCTGCCAGCTGAGCACGGACCAGCCGAGCGATCCGGCGGCGCCACCGCCGACGAACGGTGCCGCGGCCGCGATCTGGATGTCGTCGCCGTCGCGGTAGAGGACACCGCTGGGGCGCGGGCTGAGGCCGACCTTCTGTCCGGTGCCCTCGGCGAGCGCGTCGAGGCGGCCGCTGGGCAGCCCCTCGAACTCGCGGTAGCCGGTGTTGGCGCCGATCACCTTGCGCTCGTCGTCGACGACGCGGACCTCGCCGAGGCCGGGGCGCTTGAGCAGCGAGTTGAGGAAGTCGATACGGAACTCGCCCACGACCGCGGCGCCCTCGCGGCCCGGCACCTCGGCGGTGCCGAGGATGACGGGCTCCTTGCCGCCCTCGTCGAGGACGCGGATCGGCTTGTCGGAGGGGCCCTTGCCGGACGGGCTGCGGGGGTCGTCGCCCGCCTCGGCGACGATCTTGCCCTTGGCGTCCAGGACGTACAGGGACTGGTAGCGGGCGTGCTGGTTCAGGGTGCTTTCGAGGACCCTGGTCATGTCCGACGGCTCGGTGCGGTCGCCCATGAGGGAGGCGACCGAGGTGAGGTCGGCGTGGCCTTCGTTGAGGGCGCGGCGGACCCGGTCGGTGAGGGTGTCGGTGCGCTCGCGCTGGTCGTTGACGATCTGCTGCGGTACGACGACGGTGTCGCCGGCGCGGTTGAGCAGCAGCATGAGCGGTGCGGACCAGGCGAGCAGCAGGACGGCGCAGACCGCGATGAGGGTGCGGCTGCCGAACCTGCGGCGGCGGGCGGGGCTCTGCGCCGGTTCGGCGGGCGCGCCGAGGAGCTGGCGGCGCAGCCGTTCGAGGGCGGCGCCGATGCGGGCGGCCTCGCCGGACTTCGGTACGAACACCGGCCGTTCGAGGTCGCCGCGGCTCAGGCGGCGGCCCTCCAGGAAGAGCCGGATCAGCGGGCGCTGCACGGTCCGCAGGAGCAGGAAGATCGTGACGCCGCCGATGCCGAGCAGGGCGGCCGCGGCGAGCAGTCCGAAGGCGGAGCTGCTGGTGGCGGTGGGGTCCTCGGCGACCGGGACCATCGCGACGACGGTGAGGCCGAGCCGGGTGGCGACGGTGGCCTCGCCCGCCTCGGGCCCGGCGAGGCCCGCGTATCCGGCGACGGCCCGCTCACCGAGGTAGCGCTCGCCGGTGAGGTGACCGCTGACGCCGAGGAAGCCGCCCGAACCCGGCTCCTTCGACATGAGCGGATGGGTGCGGGCCTTCTTCGCGGCGGACTCGGCGAACGACTTGAGCTGCTTGTTGGACTGCTTGACTTCCTCGCGCTGCAGGTCGGTGAGGACCTGCTCGGGCTCGGGGATGCCGTCGGTGCTCAGGACGTGCCCGTCCTGGCCGACGACGGCGATGGAGCGGAACTTGCCGAGGCTGATGCCGGGGAAGCGCAGGCTGCTGGAGGCGACCAGGAGCTGCTGCGGCTGGCCCTTCCAGGTGAGCAGGGCGAAGGAGAGCAGCCGGGTCTCGCCGTTCTCCAGCCGCACCATGCGCGGCGCGAGACCGTCCTTGTCCGCGAGCTTGCCGCGGTCGATGGCGGTCAGCGGCAGGTTCTCGCCCCGGGCGGCGAGGAGCTTGCCCGAGGAGATCTCGACGACAGCGGTGCCCATCCACTTCTGGTAGACGCTGCCGATCTTGTCGAGGACGGCGTCGGCGGGCACCGGGTCGCCCGCGCTGAAGAGCTCGGCGGTCCGGTTCAGGTCGGTGACGGACTCATCGATGGAGGCGCGCAGCGCGATGGCGCCGTCCTCGGCGAAGTGCTGCTGGGACAGTTTGACCGCCTTGGGGACGGCCTCCTGTCCCGCGCGGCCCAAGGTGAGGGCGGTGATGCCCGCGAGGGCGAGGAGCAGGACCGACAGCACGGCGATGGGGGGACGTATGCCACCCAGCAGGGACATGTCGGTCCTTCGGCGGACCTTGTGCCGCCGCTTCGAACGCGAAGCGGCCAAGGGGTGCTCCTCTCATGGAGTGACGCGGGGCGTGGAAGCGCACAGTGATGCGTTCCGGAAGGCTTTGACCCGCGATACCCCCGGAGGGATGTACGAAGTAAGCCGAATGTGAGCTAGATCGCGTCGATCGGGGGTTTGGCTTGCCCGGCCGACGCGGAGGCGGTCAGTCCGCGGGCAGTTCCTCCAGCGGTTCGAGGCCGTCCTGGCTCGCGCCCCGGTTGAGGAGCGTGCCCTGGGTGCGCTCGAAGGCGAGGCGGTAGCGGGAGCGCTGCTGGTCGCTGAGGTTCTCGCCGTCCCGCAGCGCGGCGGCGACGTCGAGGAGCCGGTGGTCCTTGACCGCGCCCTTGGGCAGGGCGCCGGTCTCGTCCGGGTCCGGCGGAATGTCCACGAACGTGGGCACGTACTTGGCGTCGACGTCCCACTCCCCGTCACGCTTGACGAACTCGAACCAGCCGATGACGCCCTCCTCGGTCAGTCCGCTGGGCACGTCGTGCCGGGCGATCTGGTTGCCGAGGCCGTACGCGATCCAGGTGCCGTCGACCTTCTCCATCGGCTGGACGACGTGCGCGTGGTGGCCGAGGACGAGGTTGATGCCGGTCTCCTTGGCGATCCTGCGGGCCAGCTTGAGCTGCGAAGCACTGGCGTTGGGCTGGTTCTCACGGCCCCAGTGGATGCTGAGGATCACGACCTCGGCGCCCGCCGCGCGGGCCTTCTTCTCGGCGGCGGCGATCGCGTCGAAGCGGTTCTGGTTGACGATCCACGGCTTGTCCTTGGGGACCTCGCGGCCGTTGAAGCCGAAGGCGAAGGATATCTGTCCGACCTTGACGCCCTTCACCTCGGTGATGAGCGGTTTGTCCGCCTCTGCCTTGCTGCGTGCCGAACCGGTGTGCCGCAGGCCCGCCTTGTCCAGCGCGTTCAAGGTGCGGGTGACACCGGCCGGGCCGTGGTCGAGGGTGTGGTTGGAGGCGGACGAGCACTGGTCGTAGCCGACGTCCTTGATGGCCGTCGTGATCTGCGGCGGCACGAGGAAGTCGGGGTAGCTCTGGAAGGGGCCGCCGGGCTTGCCCACCACCGGCTCGAAGTGGCAGATGCCCAGGTCGGCCTTGCTGATGACCGGCTTGACCCCGGCCATCATCGGCCGGAAGTCGATGCCCTTCTCGCCCTTGCCCGAGACCTTGGCGTCCTTGCGGGCCTGGTCGGTCAGTTGCGGGTGGATCAGGATGTCGCCCGCGGCGGCGACGGTGAACGAGGGACCGCCGTCGGCGGCTTTTTCGTCGTCGCCGAAGGGGCCGCAGGCGGCAGTGGCGAGCAGCAGGAGCGCGGAGGCCGCACAGGTCACGAGATGCCTGCGGGAGGGACGTGTCATCACAGGGCTATCTTTATACAACCATGATGAACTCCCGCACTCGGCCGGTAGCAGTAGCAAAGAAGCTCGGGGTGGTCGCCGCCGTGACCGCCTGCGTCCTCACCCTCTCCCAGTGCGGGTCCGGCTCCTCCCGGGAGGACGGAAAACCCTCGGGAGAGCGCGGGAGCCCCTCCACCGCACCCCCCGGAGAGGGCGTCGGCGACGGCCTGGAACAGACGATCACCGACTACACCGCCGCCTTCGGCGAGGACAGCGGATACCGCCCGCCCTCGCGCACCGACCGGCAGACGGTCGCCGAAGGCGTCGGACTGCTCCTGGACGGCCGCCGCAAAGAAGCCGAACGCCACCTGTCGGACGTGGACTTCGCGGTCCGCACACTCACCGACACGGCCACCGGGCGCCGGTACGCGGAGATCGCCGACCGTTCCGAGGGCGGCGCGGCCCCCCGCGGCTGGGGGCGCGTCTACATCGACCTCGGCTCCCCCGTCCGCTGGTCGGTCCAGATACCGCACCCCGTCGCCGACCGGTACACCGAACGGCTCGGCGCGGAGCTCATGAACCGCGCGCCCGGCGGCATACTCGTCATCGCAGGAGCACATCGCAAAGCCGGACGCGGCAAAGAGGCGGACGTGGCACACCGCCGGGACACCGTCTTCCACGCCGTCTGCGACCTGCTGGTGCGCCGCGGACTCCCCGGCGTGCAGCTGCACGGAATGGCGGACGACTCGGCTCCGAGGCACGACGTGGTCGCCTCCACGGGCCGCGGCAGGGAAGCGATATCCGAGGGCCGCGACCTCGCAGACGCCCTCCGCAAACAGGGCTACGACGTCTGCCGCGCCTGGGCCCGCTCCTGCCCCCTGGCAGGCCGCACCAACATCCAGGGCCGCACCGCCACCGCCCACGACGTCCCGTTCCTCCACATCGAATTCGGCCCGAAGATCCGCGAGGACCGCGATCATGCGCGGGAGGCGGTGGGGGCGCTGACGGACCTCACGCGCAGCTGGCAGCGGGAGCCCCGGCACGGCTCCTAGGGCTGCGGCCACCCCTGAGGGCCCGCAGGCAAGCGGAGGTCGGTGCAGCCGTGCCGGTCGGCGGACCGCTCGGCGAACGCGGCGAGCGCGGCCCGGGCGAATGCCGGACCATAGCCCGTCATCCCGTACGGCTGGATCCGGAACAGGGCACGGGAACCGTCGCCCGGGCACTGGGCGCTCGCCCAGAATGAATCGCTGAGGCCCTCCTCCTTGCCCGCCGGCTTCACGCGCATCGCCACGTCCCGGCTCTCCTGCCCGCGCATTCGTTGGGCGTAGGGGCCGTAGGAGGCCGTAAGGCTGTATCCGTACTCCTCTGCTGAGTCCACCAACTCACACACTTCGAACGGCGCGAGCCCCTCGGCGGTCGACTCCGCCACCTCGTCAAACCTCTTCCGTGCCGGAGACAGCCCGGCGCAGG
Source organism: Streptomyces sp. NPDC029674 (assembly GCF_044903205.1). Classification (NCBI taxonomy): domain Bacteria; kingdom Bacillati; phylum Actinomycetota; class Actinomycetes; order Kitasatosporales; family Streptomycetaceae; genus Streptomyces; species Streptomyces sp. NPDC029674. Next base: position 658,875 of record NZ_JBJDPY010000002.1, on the reverse strand, counting down.
TGCCCTTCGCCTCGGCAAGGCTTGTGTGACCAGTGGCCGGGGTGACCTCCGGCACGCGCGTGCCCCGCTTGCTTTCGCACCCCCATCGCTCGGCGGCCTTGGTGGCGGTCGCCGTGACGAGTTCGGTCACCTGCCTCTGACCGCTCGGCTCGGCGTGCCGCGCCGAGCGGTTCGCGGTGACGACGACCGCGCTGGCCCGGTTGGTGCACGGCAGGACGACCGTGGTGTTCACGCCGTCGGTGAACCCCCGCCAGCCACCACCCAAAGGCGTTGGACGTGCCTTGGCTGATTCCCGCGGGACGTGGAACTTGAGGTCGTACGTCTGTGATCCGGACGGGACACGTGCGGCAGTGACGAAAACGTCCGAGTGCCCGATCCAGCAGAAGTCGTACCCCAGCCGGGGAGTGCCCTTCTCCATGTCATGGGGCAGTTGCTTGTCCGGGTCGGCCGGGAGGCCGGTGAGGGCCACCGTCTCCTCGTACGGCAGCACACCGCCGCAGTACGACGCGAGCTTGTCCTCGTAGCGCCACCGCTTACCCGTGTCGCTCAACCGGTACCAGCTGTAGCCACCCACCACTGCCAGTACCAGCGGCACCGCGACGATCGCTGCCCAACGACGTATCCCCTGCACCGGCCAACCCCCTAGGCGAACAGGCGCCACACTCTACGGCGCACCCGCCACGGGGCCTCGGGGGACCACCCGCACATACACCACCGCACCCCCCACCCGCATCACCGGCTCATACCCCACAGCGAGGACCCTGCGCAGGGACGGGACGCGTTCGGGGGCGTACGGCTTGCCGCGGGAGTCGTCGATCACGAGGGTCGGGGGGTGGGTGCGGAGTTCGGTGCGGAAGGTCGGCCAGGCGCCGTCGACCGCGTATTTCTCGCCGACCTGTGGGCCGTTCCTGCCGCCGCTGTAGTTGGTGAGCAGGCCGGCCGTGAGGTAGCGGCTGGCGGGGGTGCGGTCGGCCAGCCAGTACGTTTCCGGGTGTATGCCCCAGAACAGGACCCGGTCGTCCGGGGCGGTGCGTGCCCTGACCGTGTCCGCGAGGCGGGTGGCGTGGGCCAGTTCGGGGCGGGGGGTGAGCAGGCCCCAGGCCAGGAAGACCGCGCAGGCGCAGCCGGAGACGGTGATCGCCCGTACCGTCCGTTCGAGGGGGAGGATGTGCAGGGAGGCCGCGCCCAACAGGGCAAGGGGCGGCATGAGTTGCAGGTAGTAGTGGCCGAAGAAGTGGAAGCCGAGCAGGACCGCGGCGGACGACGAGGCGAGCCAGAGCCAGAGTTCCGCCGCCCCGGTGCGGGCGATGCGCAGGACGCGGATGACCGGGGGGAGGATTCCGGCGCAGGCCGCCGCGAGGACCGCCGCGTTCACCAATCCCCTACCGAGTACGTGGAGTTCGGAGCCGGTGAAGGAGGCGTACGCGCCCGATCCCGTCACCGTCCAGAAGACGAAGCCCGAGGGGGTCGTCAGGAGGGCCGCGGCGAGGACGGGGGCGCCGAGGCCTACCGCCAGGCGGGCCGTGTCCCGGCGGGGCGCGCCGCCCCGCCACAGCAGCCAGCCGACCGGCAGCAGCACCGCTCCCCCGGTCTGCTTGGCGAGGAAGGCGCAGGCGACCGCGGCGCCCGCGGCTCCCCATCTGCGGCGGTCGGCGCACCACATGGCGGCCGCCGTGCACGGCAGCATGAAGACCTCGAAGGCGGCCGCCTGGGTGTCCTCCGGGTGCAGGCCGATGGAGATCAGGAGGTACAGGACGCCCGCCGTGCGGCCCGCGCCGTCGCCCCAGCGGCGCCGGGCCAGCGAGACCAGGAGCACCGCCGTGAGGAGCTGCGCGGCGACCGCGAGGACCTTCAGCGGGAGGAGGGTGCCGTCGCCGAAGAGCGCGAAGGAGCCCGCGTAGAGCCAGGGGACGAGCGGCGGTTTGCGGTCGACGACCGTTTCGTAGAGCGTCCCGCCGTCCGCCAGTATCCGTGCCTGGACGGCGAGATAGCCCTCGTCGGGGTTCCACAGCGGCCACCGGAAGGACGGCAGCCGGGTCACGCAGGCCAGGGCGGCGAGCAGCGGGAGCAGCCGGATCCAGTAGGAGCCGCGCGCACCGCCCTCGGGGACGTACTCCTTGCGCGGGCCCGGCACCCGGAGCGTGCGTACGGAGCGGAGTGATGCGGAGGGCGGCGCGGGCATACGGGGCACGGAGAGGCGCGGCTACCGTACGTTGTCGCCGGCGTGCCGGTCCCGGACGTGCAGGCGGCTGTGCGAACGCCCGTACGCGAAGTAGATGACGACGCCGAGCACCATCCAGACGCCGAACCGGATCCAGGTCTCCGCCGGCAGGTTCAGCATCAGCCAGAGCGAGGCGAGCACGGACAGGACCGGGACGAGCGGCACCAGCGGGGTGCGGAAGGCGCGCGGCAGGTCGGGACGCTGCCTGCGGAGCAGGATGACGCCGAGGGCGACGACGACGAAGGCGAACAGCGTGCCGATGTTGACCAGTTCGGCGAGCTCGTCGATGGAGGTGAAGCCCGCGACGATCGCGACGATCACGCCGAGCAGGACCGTCGAGCGGTACGGGGTGCCGTACTTGGGGTGGACCTTGGAGAACGTGAGGGGCAGCAGTCCGTCGCGGCTCATCGCGAAGAACACCCGGGTCTGGCCGAGCAGCAGGATCATGCAGACGGAGGTGAGGCCGACGGCCGCGCCGAAGCTGATCAGGCCCGCCCAGAAGGGGTGCCCGACGGACTTGAAGGCGTCGGCGAGCGGCGCGTCCGTGGAGAGCTCGCTGTACTTCTGCATGCCGGTGACGACCACCGACACGGCGACGTACAGGATCGTGCAGATGAAGAGGGAGCCGAGGATGCCGCGGGGCACGTCGCGCTGCGGGTTGTGGGTCTCCTCCGCGGCGGTCGCGACGATGTCGAAGCCGATGAACGCGAAGAAGACGACGGCGGCCGCGGTGAAGATGCCCATCACGCCGAAGTTCGACGGCGTGAACCCGAAGATGAGCTGGACCAGCGGCGCGGCGACGCCCCCGGCGCCCTCGCTGTGCTCGCTCGGCGGGACGAACGGGTCGTAGTTGGAGCCGGTGATGAAGAACGCGCCGACGATGATCACCAGAAGCACCACGGTCACCTTGACGGCGACGATGACGCTGGTCACGCGCGACGAGAGCTTCATGCCGAGGACCAGGATGCCGGTCAGCGCGAGCACCAGGAGGCAGGCGAGCAGGTCGAAGCCGAAGGTCCCCTCGTGCGTCCCGCTCAGCGACTGCGGCAGATGCATGCCCGCGGTGTCGAGCAGCGACCGCAGATACCCGGACCAGCCGACCGCGACCACCGCGCAGCCGAGCGCCAGCTCCAGGATCAGGTCCCAGCCGATGATCCAGGCGGGGAACTCCCCGAGAGAGGCGTACGAGAAGGTGTACGCCGACCCGGCCACCGGCACCGTCGACGCGAACTCGGCGTAACAGAGCGCGGCGAGCCCGCACACGAGCCCGGCGACGACGAAGGCCAGCGCCACCGAGGGCCCCGCCGTCTCCTTGGCGATCTTTCCGGTCAGTACGAAGATGCCGGTGCCGATGATGACGCCGACACCGAAGACCGTGAGGTCGAGGGCGGACAGCGACTTCTTGAGCGCGTGCTCCGGTTCCTCGGTGTCCTTGATGGACTGCTCGACGCTCTTCGTCCTGAAGAGGGTGCTGCTCACGGGCGTACCTCCCACGCTTGTCGTCCCCGACATGATCGAGAGAGCGGGTTCCCGGTACGCCCCGGCGCGGGCCCATTCACGCGAATGGGCCGGTCCCACCACCCGTACAGGGTGCTGGGACCGGCCCTTCGGCGGCGCGCGTTGACGCCGGAGCAGGGGCTCTCAGTCGCGGGCGGGCTCCACGGTCGCGGCGGCGCCGCGCTCGAACCGGCCGTCCAGCTTGGCGACCAGACCCGTCACCTGACGGGCGATGTCCGGGGCGGTCAGGCCGATCTCGGCCATGATCTCCTTGCGGGACGCGTGGTCGAGGAAGCGCGGCGGGATGCCGAAGTCGCGCAGCGGCACGTCGACGCCCGCGTCGCGCAGGGCCTGGGCGATCGCCGAGCCGACGCCGCCCGCGCGCGAGTTGTCCTCGACGGTGACGACGACGCGGTGCTGCTCCGCGAGGGGCGCCATGGCCTCGTCGACCGGCTTGACCCAGCGCGGGTCGACGACGGTCGTGGTGATGCCCTGCTTGTCGAGCAGGCCGGCGATCTCCAGGCACATGGGCGCGAGCGCGCCGACGGAGACGAGCAGCACGTCCGGGCGGTCGCTGCCCGGCTCGCGCAGCACGTCCATGTTGTTGATTTTGCGGACGGCCTTGACCGCGGGTCCGACGGCGCCCTTCGAGTAGCGCACGACGGTCGGCGCGTCGTCGACCTCGACGGCCTCGCGCAGTTGGAGGCGGACCTGGTCGGCGTCGCGCGGCGCGGCGATCCGCACGGTGGGCACGCACTGCAGGATCGACATGTCCCACATGCCGTTGTGCGACGCGCCGTCCGTGCCGGTGACGCCCGCCCGGTCCAGGACGAAGGTGACACCGCACTTGTGCAGGGCCACGTCCATCAGGAGCTGGTCGAAGGCGCGGTTGAGGAAGGTCGCGTAGACGGCGAATACGGGGTGCAGGCCGCCGGTGGCCAGGCCCGCCGCCGAGACGGCCGCGTGCTGCTCGGCGATGCCCACGTCGTAGACGCGGTCGGGGAACGCCTTGGCGAACTTCGCCAGGCCGACGGGCTGGAGCATGGCCGCCGTGATGGCGACGATGTCCTCGCGCTCGTGGCCGAGCTTGACCATCTCCTCGCCGAAGACAGACGTCCAGTCCATGCCGCCCGCGGCGATGGGAAGACCGGTGTCGGGGTGGATCGGGCCGATGCCGTGGAAGTGGTCGGCCTCGTCCTCCTCCGCGGGCTTGTAGCCGCGGCCCTTCTCGGTGAGGCAGTGCACGATGACCGGGCCGCCGAAGCGCTTGGCGCGCTGGAGCGCGGACTCCAGGGCCTCGATGTCGTGGCCGTCGATCGGCCCGACGTACTTGAGCCCCAGGTCCTCGAACATGCCCTGCGGGGCGATGAAGTCCTTCAGGCCCTTCTTGGCGCCGTGCAGGGTCTCGTAGAGCGGCCTGCCCACGACGGGCGTGCGCTCCAGGATGTCCTTCCCACGGGCCAGGAACCGCTCGTAGCCGTCAGTGGTCCGCAGCGTCGCCAGGTGATTGGCGAGACCGCCGATCGTGGGGGCGTACGAACGTTCGTTGTCGTTGACGACGATGACGAGCGGGCGGTCCTTGGCGGCCGCGATGTTGTTCAGCGCCTCCCAGGCCATACCGCCCGTGAGCGCGCCGTCACCGATGACGGCGACGACGTGGTCGTCCTTGCCGCGCACCTCGTTGGCCTTCGCGAGGCCGTCGGCCCAGCCGAGGACCGTGGAGGCGTGGCTGTTCTCGATCACGTCGTGGTCGGACTCGGCGCGCGAGGGGTAGCCGGACAGGCCGCCCTTGTTGCGCAGCTTGTCGAAGTCCTGGCGGCCGGTGAGCAGCTTGTGCACATAGCTCTGGTGGCCGGTGTCGAAGAGGACCTTGTCCTTGGGGGACTCGAAGACGCGGTGCAGGGCGATGGTGAGCTCTACCACGCCCAGGTTGGGGCCGAGGTGGCCGCCGGTCTTGGAGACTGCTTCGACGAGGAAGCCGCGGATCTCTCCGGCCAGCTGGTTCAGCTCCTCCGGGCTGAGACGGTCCAGATCGCGCGGTCCCGTGATGCGGGTCAGCAGCGGCACCCGTGCCTCCTTGCAGTAGAGCTGAGATGTGCTGTTCGAGCGTTGCCGGGTCTGTCGAGTCTAATGTTCCGCGACTGGCCGCCGCGTCCGGGAGGCAACTTCTCCAGCCAAACGGAAGACCCCGCGCCCCTTAATAGGGGCGCGGGGCTGTGACATTTGCGGCTCCGCCGCGTGGGCGCGACCAGCCACGACGGACCCGCAGCCGGAAAACTGCCCAGGGGAACGCTACGCGCGCCCGGCAGACTTCTGCGTACGCCTCGAAACAGAGTCAATGACCACCGCGGCGAGCAGCACCGCCCCCGTGATCATGAACTGAATCTCGCTCGCCATGCCGAGCATGTTCAGCCCCTGCTGGATCGACTGGATCACGAGCATGCCGAGCAGCGCGGACCACACCTTGCCGCGCCCGCCGAAGAGGCTCGTGCCGCCGATGACGGCCGCGGCGATGACCATCATCAGCGTGTTGCCGCCGCCGAGGCTCTTCGTCGCGCCGCCGGAGAGGCTGGCGATGAAGAGGCCACCGAACGCGGCGAGCATGCCGGAGATGGCGAAGACCGTGATGCGGATGCGGTCGACGTTGATGCCGGCCCGCCGCGCGGCCTCCGCGTTGCCGCCGACCGCGAAGACCTGGCGGCCGAAGGTGGTGCGGCGCGCCACGAAGTCGGCGATCACCAGGACGGCGAGGAAGAGCACGAGGGCCAGCGGCAGGCCGCGGGCGCCGGACGGCTCGTTCAGCTCGTACGCGGCGCCGCCCGCGAGGACGGCGACGACGACCGTGCGCAGCACGATCTCGCTGACCGGCCGCGACGGGAGCCCGGCGGCCTTGCGGCGCCGGCTGTCGAGGAGCAGGGAGCCCGCGTACGCGATGATCGCGACGGCCGCGAGGCCGTAGGCGGCGCCCTTCTCGGCGAAGAAGTGCCCGGTGAGGTCCTCGACGACGCTGCCCTCGGGCGTGTTGATGCTGCCCTCGCCGCCCATCAGCCAGATCTGCAGACCGCTCCAGCCGAGGAAGCCGGCGAGGGTGACCACGAAGGCGGGCACGCCGACCTTGGCGAAGAAGAAGCCGTGCAGGGCGCCGATGACCAGGCCGGACAGGACGGCGATGAGCACCGAGAGCCAGTCGTTCAGCTCGTGCGTGACGCTCAGCACGGCCCAGACGGCCGCACCCATGCCGGCCACCGAGCCGACCGAGAGGTCGATCTCGCCGAGCAGCAGGACGAAGACGATGCCGACGGCCATGATGCCGAGGCCGGAGGTGAAGACCGCGATGTTCGCGAGGCTGCTCGCGTCCAGGAAGTGGTCGTTCTTCAGCTGGAAGATGATCGCGATGGCGATCAGGCCGATGACGACGGGCAGCGAGCCGAGCTCACCGCCGCGCATCTTGCGCTTGAACTCGGTCCAGTAGCCGGCCAGGCCCTCCTCGCGGACGAGGAGGCGCGGGTCGACCGCGGGGACGGGTGCGGCGGAGGCCGGGGCGTCGGACGGGGTGCCCGTGGGGGCCTTGGGGGTCTTGGCGAGGTCGCTCACTTCGCGTCCTCCTTCGTCGCCGTGGCCGTACGCGCCCTGCGGCGGGTGACGGCGTTGTCCGTCGCGCCGGTGATGGCGGCGATGATCTCTTCGTTGGTGGTGTCGGCGACGGAGAACGTGCCGTTGTTGCGGCCGAGCCGCAGCACGGCGACGCGGTCCGCGACGGCCTTCACGTCGGCCATGTTGTGGCTGATGAGGATCACTCCGTGGCCGCGCTCGCGCAGCCGCTCGACGAGGTCGAGGACCTGGGCGGTCTGCTCGACGCCGAGGGCCGCGGTGGGCTCGTCGAGGATGACGACCTTGGGGTCGCCGACGAGCGCGCGGGCGATGGCGACGACCTGGCGCTGGCCGCCGGAGAGCGCCGCGACCGGGATGCGGACGCTGGGGATGCGGATGGAGAGGGTGTCGAGGAGCTCCTTGGCCCGCTTCTCCATCTTGATCTCGTCGAGGACGGAGGCCGTCTTCAGCTCGCTGCCGAGGAACAGGTTGGCGACGACGTCGAGGTTGTCGCAGAGGGCGAGGTCCTGGTAGACGGTGGCGACGCCGAGGTTCTGGGCGTCGTGCGGGCGGCCGATGCGGACCGGGCTGCCCTCCCACTCGATGGTGCCGTCGTCGATCGGGTGGACGCCCGAGATCGTCTTGACGAGGGTGGACTTGCCGGCGCCGTTGTCGCCGACCAGGGCGACCACCTCACCGGTGTGGATTTCGAGGTCTACGTCCGTGAGCGCCTGGACGGCGCCGAACCGCTTGGAGACCCCGCGCAACGCCAGCACGGGCGTAGCGGACACGTGAATCATCTCCTTCGCCGCCTGACCGGCGGGGAATGGTGGTGCAGCAAGGGCAAGTCCGGTGCCCGCCCCCCGTTTGCGGGGCGGAGTGAATGGGGCGAGCACCGGACCGGTACTGGAATGCCGTCCCGTACGGGGGCCGCTCGGGAGCGCTCTCGCGCGCCCGCGGGCCGCGTCTCGTGCGGTCCGGGGACCGCATCTCGTACGAACGGATTTACCGCAAGCGGGAGTTACTTGATACCCGCGGCGTCGCACGCCTTCTTGTACTGGGCCGTGCAGATCTCGCTGACCTTGTACACCTTGTCCTTGACGATGGTGTCCGCGACCTCGTCCTTGGTGATCGCCTGCGCGTCGTACAGCTTGGCGGGGATGCCCTTGAAGTCGCCGCTCAGCGAGTCGACCTTGCGGTCGGTGAGGGTGTCGATGCTCTTGTCCTTGAGCAGGTTCACGGCGATCTCGGCGGTGGTCTCGGCCTCCGGCCGGATCTGCTTGTAGATCGTGTAGTCCTGGTCGCCGCTCAACAGGCGCTGCACGCCCGCGAGTTCGGCGTCCTGGCCGCCGACCGGGACCTTGATGCCGCGCTGCTTGAGTGCCGTGATCACGCCGCCGGCCATGCCGTCGTTGGCGGCGTAGACGCCCTGGATGCCGTCCTTGCCGAGCTTGTCGATCGCGGAGGACATCTTCTTGTTCGCCTCGTCCGGCGACCAGTCCGGGATGTCCTGCTCGTACGCGATCTTCTTGACCTTCTTGTCGAGCACCGAGTGGGCGCCCTTCTTGAAGAAGGGGGCGTTCGGGTCGGTCGGCGAGCCGTTGATCATGACGACGTTGGCGTCCTTGGCGTCGGAGCCGAGCGCCTTGACCATGGCCCCGCCCTGCAGGCGGCCGATCTTCTCGTTGTCGTACGAGACGTAGGCGGCGAGCGGGCCCTCGGCGAGGCGGTCGTACGCGACGACCTTGACGCCCTGCTTCTCGGCCTGCTTGACCCACGACTTGGTCGACTTGTAGTCGACCGCGTCCAGGATGATCACCTTGACGCCCTGGGTGACGAGGGCGTCGAACTGCTTCTTCTGGTTCTCGATGTCCTGAGCTGCGTTGTTGTACTTGACCTTGCAGTCCGAGCAGAGTTCCTTGATCTTCGCCTCCATGATGGGGCGGTCGAAGGTCTCGTAGCGCGTGGTCTTGTTCTCGGGGAGCAGCAGACCGATGGTCTTGCCGTCGCCGCCGCTGCTCTTGTCTTCGTCGCCGTCTCCGGCCTTGCCACAGGCGGTCATGGCGAGTGCCATCGAAACCGCGGCCGTGCCTATGACGACGCGACGCGTCATTGCGTTCATGGTGGGGTGCCTCCCTGACGAGGCCGCGTCGTTGCGGCCGAGGTGGCTCGAAGTCAACTCGGCCGCCACACCAGCGTCAAGGAGTAAATCCTTAACGAGATGACAACGGTGCCATGCGTTATCTAAGTGAAGGCAGGTGCGCCCGCGGGCAGCGTTCCGTCCAAAAGGGTTGAATCGCCCATCTCGCTGAGCGCGAGGGCCAGCGCGCCGAGCACCTCGGCCCGGCCGCCGAGCGCCCCGGGCAGGACCGACAGCTGACGCGCGGCGCTCGGGATCGCGTACCGCCCGACCGACTCCCTGATGGGCCCGAGCACCAGCTCACCGGCCTCGGCGAGGTCGCCGCCGAGCACGACACGGGACGGGTTGAGGAGGTTGCAGAGGTTCGCGACGCCGCTGCCGATGTGCCTCCCGACGTCGGCGATCACGCGCCGGCAGCCGGGGTCGCCGTCGCGCGCGAGGCCGACCACCCGCTCCATGGTCAGGTCGGTGCCGTGGCTCGACTGGAGGAGCGGCAGGACATAACGGGCGGCGGTGAAGGTCTCCAGGCAGCCGCGGTTGCCGCAGCGGCAGACCGGGCCCGACTCGTCGAGCGTGATGTGCCCGATCTCGCCCGCGGTGCCGCCGGGCCCCCGGTAGATCCGCCCGCTGATCACGAGCCCGGCGCCCACACCGCTCGCGACCTTGATGTACGCGAGGTCCTTGACGCCACGGCCGCTCCCCCAGACCAGCTCGCCGAGCGCGCCGAGGTTGGCGTCGTTGTCGACGTGCACGGGGACGCCGAGGCGGTCCGCCAGCTCGTCGGCGGGCTTGGTGCCGGTCCAGCCCGGCAGGATCGACGTCGAGCCGAGGGTGCCGGACTCCACGTCGATGGGCCCCGGCACGCCGAGCCCGACCCCGGCGATCTTCTCGCGGTCCACGCCGGTGGCCGCGATCAGCCTGCTGACGAGCTGCTCCGCCCGGTCGAAGCCCTGCGCGGCGGACGCGTCCACGTCCAGCGGCTCGGACTCCTCGGCGAGCACCTGGTGGGCGAGGTTGCCGACCGCCACGCGCAGGTGCGTATGGCCGAAGTCGACGCCGATGACGATGCCCGCGTCACCGCTGAGCGAGACGCTGCGGGCCCGCCTGCCGCCCGCCGAGGTGGGCGTGACCTCGACCGTCCCGCCGTCCTTCAGCTCCCGCACGATGTTGGAGACCGTCGCGGCCGACAGGCCCGTCGTCCTCGCGATCTCCGCCTGCGTGAGCGATCCCGCGAGCCGCACGGCGCGTACGACCCGCTCGAGATTGGCCCGGTGCAGAGACGACTGCGACCCCGGAGTCTCCATTGACTCATCCACCCTTTGTCCTCTTTCGGGCGACCTGTGGTCCCCCGTGACGCCGGTCTCTGAATCGGGTACCGGGCCATGTACAAGTTGTGAACTCCAAACTCCGCTGAAGGAGCTGCCGCAGTCAAGTCGTTGACAGAAATCGGGAGTCGATGGAGATCAGGAGTCGGCGGAGATCAGGAGTCGGCGGACACCGGGTCCCGCGGCTTCCCGCGCATGCGCGACACCGCGACCCCGCAGAGGCAGAGCAGACCGCCGAGGAGCGCGAGCCAACCGGGCACCTCGCCGAGGAACAGCCACGACATGAGGATGACGAGCACCGGCACCGCGTACGTCGTCGTGCCCATCTTCCCCGCGGTGCTGTGGGAGATCGCGTAGGCCCACGTACTGAACGCGAGGGCGGTCGGGAAGACGCCGAGATACACCACCTGCAACGTCGCCGACGCCGGGGCCCGGCCCACCTCCGACACGAACTGCCCGACGAACGGCAGGCACGCCACCGCCCCGACGAGCGCGCCGAACGTGGTCACCTGCAGCGGTGTGGCGTGCTTCAGCGTCGGCTTCTGCAGCACCACGCCCACCGCGTACACCACCGCCGCGACCAGGCACAGCAGCACGCCGAGGAGCGAGGACCCGCCGTCGCCCGACGACGTGGCGAGCCCGACGACCACGGCTCCGGCGAACGAGACCGTCATACCGGCCATCAGCTTGGGCGGGAACCCCTCCTTGAGGAGCCAGCCGCCGAGGAGCGCCATCAGGATCGGCCCCACGTTGACGATCATCGAGGCCGTACCCGCGTCCACCTCCCGCTCGCCCCAGTTCAGCGCGACCATGTACGCGCCGAACCACAGGGCTCCCGAGGCGGCGATGCCGAGCCAGGCCTCCCGGGGCGGGAACCCCTCCCGCCGGACCAGCAGGATGGCGCCCAGCACGAGGGACGCCACGGCCAGCCGTCCGAAGGCGAGCGCGCCGGGTCCGAAGTGCTCGCCGGAGCTGCGGATCGAGATGAACGACGACGCCCACAGCACCACGGTGACGGAGGCGGCCGCGAGCACGCGACCGCCCACCCCCTTGTCCGGCGGCGCGGGATCACCACGCGTCACCGGTGCCGCCGCCGCTGGTATCGCTCCCGCTCGTGCTTCCGTCCGCCGGCTCATGGTCGCGTCCTCCTGGACATCACAGGGTCTGGGCCAGGACAAGATCACCACGCGGGGACCGCGGGATTCCACTTGGTTTCCTGCCGGGCGGAACGTTGTGAGCGGCTTTGCGTGGTGTCAGCGTGCGAACTTTTCGATGGCCGCCGGGGTGACGGGGGTGAAGAAGTTGACGAGGTTGCCGTCGGGGTCACGGAACAGCAGCGACCGGTTGCCCCAGGGCATCGTGGTGGGCTCGGTGACGAAGTCGGTGACGAAGCCGGTCAGGTTCTGGTGGACGCGGTCCACGTCGTCGACGAGGAACTCGGTGATCACGCTGTGGTTGGCCGCCGGGCGGGCAGAGCCCGGGGCGAACAGCGGGACGGTACGGGTGCCGGCGATCGCGAGGGTGGCGCCCCCGGTGCTGAGTTCGGCGAAGTCTTCGGTGAACCACGTCGCCCGTGCCCCTGTGGCTCGCTCATAGAACTCGACGAGGCGCGCCACGTCGCTGGTGATGATGCGGATCGAGACGAAGTCCATGGGGATCTCCTTGGCTGTGCTGGAGGCGTGCACTGCGCAGGCTAGGAGAAATAGCGGACAGAATCGGTCCTGTATTCGCACTAGGTTGTGCACATGCCCCGACCCACTGCCCGCGTGCTGACACTCCTGGAGCTGCTGCAGTCGGGCGGCACCCGGACCGTGGCCGAACTGGCCGACCGGCTCGGCGTGGAAGGGCGCACCGTGCGGCGGTATGTGGGCCAGTTGATCGACCTGGATGTGCCCGTGGAATCGGTGCGCGGCCGCTACGGCGGGTACCGGCTCGCTCCCGGGTACCGCCTGCCTCCGCTCATGCTCAGCGACGACGAGGCGCTGGCCGTGCTGCTCGGCCTGGTCGCCGGCCGCCGAGCAGGGCTGACGACGACGGAGCACACGGCGAGCGAGACGGCATCGGCGAAGATCCGGCGGGTGCTGCCCCGGCACATCGCCCGTCGGCTCGACACGCTTCTGGAGGCTCTCGCCTTCACGGACCAGCCCGGCGAGTTCGACACCCCGGACGCCGGGACCCTGCTCACCATCGCCGATGCGGTGCGCCACCGCCGGCCGGTCTCGATCCGCTACACCGACCGCGACGGACGGCGCAGCGAACGCACGCTGCACGCGTACGGGATCGTCGCCCATGCGGGCCGGTGGTACGTCACGGGCGAGGACACCCGGATCGGCGAGGACCGAACCTTCCGGCTCGATCGCATCGCGGACGCGCGGACCCTGCCCGGCTCGTTCGAAGCGCCCGCGGGTCCCGGTCCGGCACAGCGCGTGTTGTCGGCGTTCGCCACGGCCGAGTACCGGCATGAGGTGACCTTGCGGATCCACGGGACGGTCGAGCAGATCCGCGCCCGCCTTCCGGCCGGCGTCGCGAGCCTGGAGGAGTACGAGCCCGCGGCAGGCCAGGACCGGGCGACCGAGCGCTGGCTGCGCGTCGAGCTGCGGGCGGAGCGGCTCGACTGGCTGCCGCCAGTACTCGCCTCACTCGACCGGCCGTTCGTCGTCGAGCGTCCCGATGAACTGCGCGGCCTCGTCACCGCGCTCGCCGATCGCCTCGCGTCCTACGCCCGCCAAGCCTGATCGCGACCCTGACCTGCGTTTTCTGACTCCACGTAAGGACGCCTACTTCACCGACCCCGCTGTGAGGCCCGACACCACATGCCTCTCGATGAACGCGAACAGCACGATGACCGGCACGATCGCCACCACGGACGCGGCGAAGAGGTAGTTCCACTGCACCGTGTAGTTGCCGATGAAGTTGTTGATGCCGACCGTCAGGGGCTGTTTGTCCGGTTCGGTGGTCAGGGTGAGGCCCATGACGAACTCGTTCCAGGACGTGATGAAGGTGAAGATCACGGCCGTGACGACGCCCGGCAGGGCGAGCGGCAGCGTCACCCTGACCATGGCGCCGAAGCGGCTGGTGCCGTCGACCATGGCGGCCTCCTCCAGCTCCGGCGGGATGGAGCTGATGTAGGCCGTCAGGATCCACACGGCGAAGGCGAGGTTGAACGCCGCGTTGGTGAGGATCAGCGTCCAGACCGAGTTGAGCATGTCCAGCTGGTGGAACTGGCGGTAGAGGCCGACCAGGAGCGCCGTGGGCTGGAACATCTGGGTGACGAGGACGAGGAGCAGGAAGAGCTTGCGGCCTCGGTAGCGCATGCGGGCCGTGTAGTAGGCGGCGGGGAGGGAGACGAGGAGGACCAGCAGCGTCGCGCCGCCCGCGACGAGCAGGGTGACCTGGAGGTTCTGGCCGAGCTCGGACTCCTTCCACACGTCGATGAAGTTGGCCCACTCCAGGTTCTGGGGCAGGTAAGTGCGGTCCCGGAGCTCCTCCTTGGGGCGGAGCGCGGTGACGATCATCTCCAGGTAGGGCGCGAGGAAGATCGCGGCCAGGAGCCACGCGCAGGCCGTGATGACCAGGGTGCGGGGCCGGAAGGCGCGCCTGCGCTTCCTGGGCCCGCCGTCCTTCCGGGGCGCGGGGCGGGTCGCCGTCGCGGTGGCCATCAGTCCTCCTCGTTCCACCGGCTGACCTTCAGGAAGATCAGCACGAGCACCACGACCATCAGGAAGTTGACGACCGACATGGCCGCGGACTCGCCGATGTCGGTCTCCTTCAGCTTGTACATGAACACCATCGACGTGGAGGTGTCGTAGCCCGGACCGCCCTGGGTCATGGCCCAGATGATCGGGAAGGAGTTGAAGACGTTGATGAGGTTGATGACGACGCCGACGAGGAAGGCGGGCCGCAGCATCGGGAGCGTGATGTGGCGGTACGTCTGCCAGGTGCCCGCCCCGTCGATGCGCGACGCCTCGTAGACGTCCCGCGGGATGGTCTGCAGGCCGGCCAGGAGCGTGTACGTGGTGAAGGGGAGGGAGACGAAGACGGCGACGGCCATCATCCACGGCCAGGCGGTCTCCGGCTTGCCCAGCCAGTCCTTGGAGCTGTCGATCAGGCCGAGGTCGAGCATCAGCGTGTTGAGCACGCCGGCGGTCTGGTTGAGCATCCACTTGAAGCCGATGGCGGTCATCAGGACGGAGGCCGCCCAGGGGGCGATGAGCGCCCAGCGGGTGATGCGGCGGCCCGGGAACTTCTGGTTGAAGAGCTGGGCCAGGGCGAGTGACAGCAGCATCGTCACGGTGACGACGACGATCGTCCAGATCACGGTCCAGGTCAGGACGGCGCCGAAGTCGCTCTCCTCGAAGAGCTTCTTGAACTTGTCGGTCCCGGCGCTGCCGCGCACCTTGCCGGAGATGGAGATGTTGAGGAACGAGGTGCGGATCAGCTCGACGACGGGCCAGACGACGACGGCGAGGATCAGCAGGATGACGGGCGCTATCCAGGGCAGCGGACCGAGCCGGGCCAGGCCGCCGCGGCGGCTCACCGGCCTGGGTGCGCGCCCGCCCCGTCCCCGGCCGGGCCCGGCCGGGGACGGAGGGGCCTTCAGCGACACAAGGACTCCTTGCGGACGTGACGGAGGTGGCGAAGGGTGCCTGACTGAGTGCTACTTGGCGTCGGCCGCCGCCGACTCCGCCTTCTTCTGGAGGTCGCCGAGGACCTGCTTCGGGTCGTCGGAGACGGCCTTGCCGCCGGTCTTCTTCATCTCGGCGGAGACGAGGTCCCAGGAGGTGTCGCCGAGGGGGTAGAACTTGGCGTTCGGCAGCACCTCGAAGAAGGGCTCCAGGTCCTTGTGCTTGCCGTTGGTCTGCATCTCCTTGAGCGCGTCCTGGGTGACGGGCATCAGGTTGTACATCTCGTCGAACGCCAGCATCTTCTTGGAGTACGTGAAGTCCAGGAACTTCTTCACGCCCTCCTTCTCGGCGCCGCCGTCCTTGAACGCCATCATCCAGTCGGCCACGCCGAGGGTGCTCTCCAGCGGGCCCTCCTTGCCGGGGATGGGCGTGACGCCGTAGTCGACCTTGCCCTCCTTGGCCATCTGGATGAGGCTCGGGTGGCCGTTGAGCATGCCGACCTTGCCGGCCGCGAAGTCCGCGAAGGCCGTCTTGCGGTCGGTGGAGGCGGGGTTGGCGTAGGTGAGGCCGGGCTTGACCAGGTTGGTCTTGAGCCACTCGAAGGTCTCGACGTTCTGCGGGCTGTCGATGGTGTACTTGCCGTCCGCGTCGGTGTATCCGCCGCCGTTGCCGAGCTCCCACATCATCGTCTCGCCCTGGGTCTCCTCGGGGCCGAGGGGCAGCGCGTAGGGGGTCTCGGCGGCCTTCTTCGCCTTGATCTTCTTTGCGGCGTCGGCGAGTTCGGCCCAGGTCTTCGGCGGGGACTTGATGCCGGCCTTCTTGAAGACGGACTTGTTGTAGAACATGACGCGGGCGGAGGAGACCCACGGGATGCCGTACTGGGTGCCGTCGACCTCGCCGGCCTTGGCGAAGGAGGGGATGAGGTTGTCGCGCGTCTTGGCGGACATCACCTCGTCCGCCTTGTAGAGCAGGTCGTCGGCGACCTTGTCGGCGTAGCCGCCGGTCTGCAGGAGGTCGGGCTCGTTGCCCGCCTGGATCATGTTCTTGACGGTTTTGTCGATCTCGTTCCAGTTGATGACCTGGACCTCGACCTTGTAGCCCTTGTTGGCCGCCTCGAATTCCTTCTTGACCTCGGCCCAGTACACCTTGGAGGCGTTGGAGGCCTTGTCGCCGTAGTCGGCGGCGACGAGCTTGATGGTCTTGCCGTCGCCGCTGTCGCTGTCGCCGCCGCAGGCGGTGAGTGACAGCGCCATGGCGAGTGTTGCCGCACCGGTGGCGACTATTCGGTTCCTCATGCTGTTTTCAACCCTTCGACATCGGTGTCGACTCGAGCGCTTCCAGTCGCCCCCCGCGGCGCCGTGGCGCCGACACTACTCACGGCCCGATTCGCCCATACAGGCCTAGACCACTTTCGTGGCCAAGCTGAAATCACCTTCCCCACCAGGTCACTTGAGCGCTCCCGCCGTCAGACCGGCCTGTACCTGTCGCTGGAAGACGGCGTAGACGACGAGCACCGGGAGCATGGCGATGGTGAGCCCGGCGAAGAGCGCTCCCCAGTCGCCCCGGTAGCCCTGCGAGACGGCCAGCGAGGCGAGCCCCTGCGGCAGCACGTAGCTCTTCTCGTCCTCGTTGTTGAGCAGCAGCGGCAGCAGGTACTGGTTCCACTGGCCGAGGAAGTTGAAGATGCCGATGCTGACCAGGCCGGGCTTGGCCATCGGCAGCATGATCTGGAAGAAGGTGCGGGTGTGCGAGGCCCCGTCGACCATCGCCGCCTCCTGCACGCCGGTCGGCAGCGTGCGGAAGAAGGAGGTCAGGAAGAAGGTGGTGAAGGGCAGTGAGTACGCGATGTAGGCGATCATCAGGCCGGGCCGGGTGTCGAGGAGACCGAAGTTCTCCATCACCGCGAAGAGCGGCACCAGGGCGAGGATGACCGGGAACATCATGCCGCCCGCGAACAGCATGAAGACCACGCGGTTGCCGGGGAAGGTGAAGCGGGCGATGACGTAGGCCGCCATCGAACCCAGCAGCATCGTCCCGGTCAGCGAACCGGCCAGGATGATCAGCGAGTTGAGGGTGTACTGACCAATGTTGGCCTTGCTCCACGCGTTGCTGAAGTTCTCCCAGTGGAAGGAGGCCGGCCAGCCCATCGGGTCGCTGAGGATCTCGGCCGAGGGGCGGAACGCGGTGAGGGCGACCCAGATCAGGGGCCCGGCGGCGAGGATCACCCACAGGACGAGGAACGCGTGCGAGAAGACGTTGAGGGTGGTGCCGCCCGTCTCCTTCTCGCGGCGGGGCGCGGCGGCGGTCTCCGGCTGCGGGGCGGTGGTGGTCGTGGTGGTCATGATGCAGCGGCTCCCGCGGTCTCAGTATTCGATCCGGTCGCGGTTCCCGACCCGCATGACGATCAGGGAGAACGCCATGCTGAGGACGAGGAGGACCACGCCGATGGAGGTGGCGTAGCCGTACTGGCCGTCCCGGAACCGTTCGTAGAGGAAGACCGGGGTCACCTTCAGGACGTGCGGCGGCACCATGACCAGGCAGATGGCGAAGGTGTCGAGCGCCTGGATGCCCATGTAGATCCAGCCGGTGCGCACCGTGTCCCAGATCAGCGGGAGCGTGACGTTGAAGAAGGTGCGGGCGCGGCCCGCGCCGTCGAGCAGCGCGGCCTCGTAGATCTCCTTGGGAATGGCCCCCATCGCCGCCGAGAACAGCACCACGTAGAAGCCGATGAAGCTCCAGCTGATGACGGTGAGCAGGGCGAACATGGCCAGGGTCTGGTCGCCGCCCAGCCAGGCGGGTCCGTCGACACCCACCTTGTCGAGGCCGCCATTGATGAGGCCGCTGTTGGTGTTGAAGACGCGGCCCCACACCACGGCGATGATGGCGACGGACAGGACCTGCGGGAAGAAGTAGACGACCTTGTAGACCGAGGAGCCGGCGACGCCCGCGATGGCCTGTCCTCTGCGGTGCCGGCCGCCCGAGGTGATCATGAAGGCGAAGAACATGCCGAGGACGAGGGTGACGGCCGGGGCGAGGATCAGCAGGAGGGTGCTGACCTGCAAGGAGTCCCAGAACCGGTCGTCGTTCCACATCTTCTCGTAGTTGTCGAACCCGACGAAGTTCGCGACCGGACCGCCGGACCAGTCGGTGAACGAGTAGTAGATCGCCTGCAGGAAGGGTGAGATGACGAAGAGCGCGTAGAACGCCAGCGGCACGGCCAGGAAGCCCACGATGAAGCGGTACTTGTCGAGCGTGCGGTAGCGCCGGTCGTAGCGGACGCGCCGGGGGGTGAAGCGGGGCGGCAGCAGCATCGAGACGCCGAGCAGCAGCCCGTTGGCCGGACGGGGCGGAGCCGTGGGCTCCGCCCGCTTCTTCCTCGTGCCGGTCTTCACGCCGCTCAGGCCTTCTTGACCTTGGTGATGTCGGGGTCCTTCAGGATCCGCTCGGAGGCCTTCTCCATGGTGTCCATCGCCTGCTTGGCCCCGATCTGGCCCTGCATGAACTTGTGGATCATGTTGTTGAAGTCCTCGCGGAACAGTTCGTTGTACCAGTCCATGAACTGCGGGATGACGATGTTCTCGCCGGCCGCCTTGATCGCGGCCTGTGCGCTCGCCGTGCCCGAGGGCAGCTTCTGGCCGTCGATGGCGCCCTTCACGACCGGCATCGAGCCGATCTCCTTGAAGAGGTTGAGCGCGGCCTCCTTGCTGTACATCATCCGCAGCCACTCCAGGCCGCCCTGCCGGTTCTTGGCCTTGGCGGGCACGATGAAGGGTTCACCCGCGGGGGCGTAGAGCGTGCCGAACGGCAGCTTGTCGCCGGAGTCCAGCGACGGGGTGGCGCCCACCGTCATCGCGAAGTCCTTCGGCGTGGTGTCCTTCGCCTCGTTCTCCACCCATGAACCGTTGGGCACGAAGAGGCACTTGCCCTCCTTCGTCCACGCGGTCTGCATCTCGGTGTGCGCCTCGGTGCCGTCGAAGCCGGTGAGCACGTACTTCTTGGCGACGAGCTCCTCCCAGGCCTCGAAGACGTCCTTGACCGCGTCGTGCTTCCAGGCGCCCGGCTCCAGGTAGTCCATGGCGGTGGTGACCTCGCGGCCGCCGCGCTGGGCGAACATCGCGTACATGCTGAAGAACATGTAGCGGGGGTGGCCGCCCGGGTAGCTCCAGCCGTGGATGTCCTTGGCCTTGGCCTTCTTGCAGACGGCGAGCATCTCGTCCCAGGTCTTGGGGTACGAGGAGTCGAGCCCGTCCTCCAGCAGCTTCTTCGAGTACCAGTTCCCGTACACCGTCAGCGCGATGTTGAGCGTGTAGCACTCGCTGCCGCCGAAGCGGCCCATCTGCTCGACGACCGGTACGAGGGTTTCGCGCACGGTGACGTTCGGGTCGTCCCACGAGGGCGCGTCGAGGACCTCGCTGAGGTCGGCGACCTGCTTGTTGTGGACGAGCTTGCCGGGGTTCATCTGGTCGGCGCCGGAGTTGTTGACGACGTCCGCCGTGGGCTTGCCGCGGACGATCTTCGGCTGGACCTGGGTGGCGATCTTCTCGGTGGGCTTCTGGTCCGGGTCGGACTTCGGGTACTTCTTGGCGTACATGTCCGTGACGAACTGGGCGTACTTGTCGCCGTATCCACCGTTGAAGATGTAGACCGTGAGCCCCGCGTCCTCCTTCACGCCGAGCGGGTTCTTCTTGCTCTTCTCGCCCTTTTCGGCCTTGTTCCCCTCGCCGCCCCCGCTGGCACAGGAGCTGAGCGCCCCCACGGCCGGCACGGCGAGCAGACCGGCGGCCGCGGCCCTCTTCATGACATCACGACGGTTGACGCTGGTGGATCCCATGCTCAAGTCCTCGCCTTCTCCAGGACTCAGGCGGTGAACCGGACCCTCCCCGGCACCGCGGTGGTGTGAAGCTGGGGTCGTGCGCCGGGTTCCCCCACCGGCCAGGGCAGTTGACGTCGGACGCGACAGGTATAGTCCACTCGCCGCCGGGTGGGCAAGATCGAATACGACTTTGCCCGACAGCCTTGTCCGAGTTGAGACCTGCGACGATCCCCGGTCGAACCTCTCGCACATCACCGCCCGAAACCGTGGACTTTCGCTCCGGTTTCCATGGACTTTCCCTCGGACCACCCGACTGGCCGGGCAGGTGGGTCAGGAACGTGCCGCCGTCCGCCGTGAGCGGGACCGCTCACGGCGCACCCGCCCCACGAGGTCGGCCGCCGCGAGCGGCCAGGCACCGTGGTCGAAGGTGAACCCGGCCTCCGTCAGCCGCCCGGGCACCACCCGCCGGCTCTTCAGGAGGAGTTCCGGGTCCGAGCGCAGCGCGAAGGCGCCGATCCCGGCCATCCAGCGCGTCGCGGGCAGCCCGACCGGCATGCCCCAGGCGCCGCGCAGCACGCGCATGAGCTCCCGCTGCGGCCGCGGGTCGGGCGCCGCGAGGTTGACCGCCCCGGTGATGTCGTCCCGGTCGATCAGGAACTCCACGGCGCGCACGAAGTCACGGTCGTGGATCCAGGACACGTACTGGGCGCCGCCCGCGACCGGCCCGCCGAGGCCGAGTCGCGCCAGCCACAGCAGATAGTCGAAGACGCCGCCGCGGTCCGGGCTCATCACCATCGCCGACCGCAGGGCCACCTTGCGCGTCCGTGGCGTCGCGGCCCGCTCCTGCTCCCGCTCCCAGTTCCGCGCGATCTCGACGCTGTAGGCCCAGTAGCCGGGGACGTCGGGCTCGTCCCCGCCGATCGCACCGGTGGCCTCGTCGTTCGGCGCGTCGAAACGGTGGGCGTAGATGGTGGCGGTGCTCATCTGGAGCCAGACCCGCGGCGGCTTCCGGGCGCCGGCGACCGCCTCGCCCACCACACGCGCGGAGTCCACCCGCGAGTCCATCATGGCGCGGAGGTTCTCGTCGGTGTAGCGGCAACTGACGCTGCGGCCCGCGAGATTGATCACGACGTCGCTGCCGTCGACCTCCTCCGCCCAAGGGCCGAGCGTTCGGCCGTCCCACCGGACGTCGCCGTCCCGCGCCGGGCGCCGGGTCAGGACCACGACCTCGTGTCCGGCAGCGGTCAGCGCCCTCCGCAGCACGCCGCCCACCTGGCCGGTCCCTCCCGGCAGCACGATCTTCACTGGCCCTCCCCTGACGTCGGCGTCGCACGGCGAGCGTACGACGGGCCCGTATCCGCTGCCCCGTCAGCAGCCTTGACACCACTCGTCACTTGCCGCCCTACTAGAGCTTGCGCAGTGATGGTGACAACGTTGTCCAGCACGCTAGGAGGGGCTCGGGGATGCCGTACTCGGCAGGCGAGACCGCACGCAACACCGCACGCAGATCCCGATACAGACACCGTCGTCCAGCGGCCGCCGTCGGCGCGTCGGCCCTGGCTCTCGCGCTCGTCGCCGCCGCTCAGGGCGCCGCCGTCGCCGAGCCCGAGCGGCCGCCCCGCACGGAGCGGGAGTTCGCCTCGTCGTTCGAGGCGGGCGAGGCCCTGCCGGACTGGCTGAGCACCGTCGAGACGGGCCCCGACGGCAGGAAGAAGGCGTCCGGTGTGAACGGGGAGTTCAGTTCCGGGCTTCCCGGGAGTGTGAACGACCACGTCACCGAGGCGCGGGCGAGCGGTGAGAACGCCGGGGCCGGTGAGGTCGCGGCGAACCTCGTCGACGGCGAGGCGACCAGCAAGTGGCTGACGTTCGCGAAGGACGGCTGGGTCGAGTTCGAACTGGACCGGCCCGCCAAGGTGGTGACGTACGCGCTCACCTCCGCCAACGACCACGCCCCCCGCGACCCGAAGGACTGGACGCTCAAGGGTTCGACGGACGGCAAGGACTGGAAGGTCCTCGACGAGCGCAAGGGCGAGACCTTCGACGGCCGCCACAAGACGAAGAAGTACGACTTCGGGAACACGGAGGCGTACGCGCACTACCGCCTCGACGTCACCGCGAACAACGGCGCCTCCGATGCCCTGCAACTCGCCGACCTCCAGCTGTCGGTGGGCGGCACGGACGCCCCCGCGCCCGAGGACATGCTGAGCCTGGTGGACCGCGGGCCCAGCGGCTCCCCCACCGCCAAGTCCCGCGCCGGGTTCACGGGGAAGCACGCGCTGCGTTACGCGGGCAGCCACAAGGCGGACGGGCGCGGTTACTCGTACAACAAGGTCTTCGACGTCAATGTGAAGGTCGGGAGGAACACCGAGCTCGGGTATCGCGTCTTTCCCTCGATGGCGGAGGGCGACCTCGACTACGCCGCCACGAACGTCTCCGTGGACCTCGCCTTCACCGACGGCACGTACCTCAGCGATCTGAAGGCCGTCGACCAGCACGGTTTCCCGCTGACTCCGCAGGGCCAGGGCGCGTCCAAGGTGCTCTACGTGAACCAGTGGAACAACGTCGACGCGCGCATAGGGCAGGTCGCCCGCGGCAAGACGGTCGACCGGATCCTGCTGGCGTACGACTCCCCCAAGGGCCCCGCGAAGTTCCGCGGGTGGCTCGATGACGTGTCCCTGAAGGAGAAGGCCCCGGCGAAGCCGAAGGCGCATCCCTCCGACTACGCCGACACGACGCGCGGCACCAATTCCAGCGGCGGCTTCTCGCGCGGCAACAACTTCCCGGCCACCGCGGTCCCGCACGGCTTCAACTTCTGGACGCCGGTGACCAACGCGGGCTCATTGAGCTGGCTGTACGACTACGCGCGCGGCAACAACGACGACAATCTGCCCACCATCCAGGCGTTCAGCGCGAGCCACGAGCCGAGCCCGTGGATGGGCGACCGGCAGACGTTCCAGCTGATGCCGTCCGTCGACAAGGACACCCCGAGCGCGTCCCGCACCAAGCGGGCACTGCCTTTCAGGCACGAGAAGGAGACGGCGCGCCCGCACCACTACGGCGTGACGTTCGAGAACGGTCTGAAGGCCGAGATGGCGCCGACCGACCACGCGGCGATGATGCGGTTCACCTATCCCGGTGACGACGCCAGCGTGATCTTCGACAACGTGTCGGAGAAGGGTGGGCTGACCCTCGACAAGGAGAAGGGGATCGTCTCCGGCTTCTCCGACGTCAAGTCCGGCCTGTCCACGGGTGCCACGCGCCTCTTCGTGTACGGCGTCTTCGACTCCCCCGCCACCGCGGGCGGCAAGCTGGAGGGCGGCGGTGGCGGTGATGTGACGGGCTACCTGCGCTTCGCGGCCGGCAAGGACCGCACGGTCAACCTGCGGCTCGCCACCTCACTCATCAGCCTGGACCAGGCGAAGGCCAACCTCGCCCAGGAGATCCCGGCCGGCACCTCCTTCGACCGCGTCAAGAACCGCGCCCAGAAGCAGTGGGACGACATCCTCGGCAAGGTGGAGGTCGAGGGCGCGAGCGAGGGGCAGCGCACGACCCTCTACTCCTCCCTCTACCGCCTGTACCTCTACCCCAACTCCGGGTTCGAGAAGGTGCGTTCGGCGGACGGCAAGTCGACGTACAAGTACGCCTCGCCCTTCTCGCCGCAGACCGGCCCCGACACCCCGACCCACACGGGCGCGAAGATCGTCGAGGGCAAGCCGTACGTCAACAACGGCTTCTGGGACACGTACCGCACGACGTGGCCGGCCTACTCGCTGCTCACTCCGAAGAAGGCGGGTGAGCTGGTCGACGGCTTCGTGCAGCAGTACAAGGACGGCGGCTGGACGTCGCGCTGGTCCTCGCCCGGCTACGCGGACCTGATGACGGGCACGTCGTCGGACGTCGCGTTCGCCGACGCGTACGTGAAGGGCGTGAAGTTCGACGCCGAGGCCGCGTACGACGCGGCGCTGAAGAACGCGACGGTGGTGCCGCCGAGTTCGGGCGTCGGCCGCAAGGGCATGAAGACGTCGCCGTTCCTCGGCTACACCAGCAGCGAGACGCACGAGGGCCTCTCGTGGGCGCTCGAGGGTTACCTCAACGACTACGGCATCTCCCGCATGGGCGCGGCCCTCTACAAGAAGACGGGTGAGAAGCGCTACAAGGACGAGTCCGAGTACTTCCTCAACCGCGCCCGCGACTACGTGAACCTCTTCGACGACAAGGCGGCCGGCGCGGGCACGCCGCCCGGCTTCTTCCAGGGCAAGGACGCGAAGGGCGTTTGGCGGGTGCCCTCGGAGAAGTTCGACCCGCGCGTGTGGGGCCACGACTACACGGAGACCAACGCCTGGGGGTACGCCTTCACCGCCCCGCAGGACTCGCGCGGCCTGGCGAACCTGTACGGCGGCCGGTCCGGCCTCGGCAAGAAGCTGGACACGTACTTCGCGACCCCCGAGACCGGCTCCGCCGAGTTCGCGGGCTCCTACGGAGGCGTCATCCACGAGATGACCGAGGCACGCGACGTACGCATGGGCATGTACGGCCACTCCAACCAGGTCGCCCACCACGCCGCGTACATGTACGACGCGGCCGGGCAGCCGTGGAAGACGCAGGAGAAGGTCCGCGAGGTCCTGCGCCGCCTCTACACCGGCAGCGAGATAGGGCAGGGTTACCACGGCGACGAGGACAACGGCGAGCAGTCGGCCTGGTACGTCTTCTCCTCGCTCGGCTTCTATCCGCTGGTCATGGGCAGCGGTGAGTACGCCATCGGGTCACCGCAGTTCACGAAGATGACCGTGCACCTCGACAACGGCCGCGACCTCGTCGTCAAGGCGCCGAAGAACAGCGCGAAGAACGTGTACGTGCAGGGGCTCAAGGTCAACGGCAAGGCCTGGAAGTCGACCGCGCTCCCCCACGACATCGTCGCGCGCGGCGGGGTCCTCGAATTCGACATGGGCCCGAAGCCGTCGGCGTGGGGCAGCGGCAAGAACGCCCAGCCCGTGTCGATCACGCAGGACGACAAGGTGCCGTCGCCGAGGAAGGACACCCTCAAGGGCGGGGGCGCACTCTTCGACGACACGTCGGCCACGGACGCCACGTCGGCCGCGGGCTCGGCGATCGAACTGCCGGTGGTGAAGGGGACGAAGGCGGTCCAGTACACGCTGACGTCGTCCGCCGACCGGGCGAAGGCGCCGCGTGGTTGGGTCCTCCAGGGTTCGAAGGACGGCGCGACCTGGAAGCAGTTGGACAAGCGGTCCGGACAGTCCTTCGCCTGGGACCAGCAGACCCGCGTCTTCACGGTCGCCCGCCCGGGCCCGTACGACCACTACCGGCTGGTGCCGGACGGCTCCGCGACGCTGGCGGAGGTGGAACTGCTCGGCTGATCAGCGACTGCCGTCCGCGCCCCCAACCCCCCTGGTCTGCAAAGGGGTTGGGGGCGCACGGCGTTTGCTTCGAGTACTACTGGCTTGCGCTCTGCCTGCGCCGGCGGGGGCCCGCGAAAATGGTCGGTGCCCCCGGTCCGAACCGAAGGAGCGCGATGTTCCGCACCATGCTGAAGTCCAAAATCCATCGGGCCTGTGTCACGCAGGCGGACCTGCACTATGTGGGTTCGTTGGCGTTGTCCCGGGATCTCATGGAGGCCGCCGACCTACTCCCGGGGGAACGTGTCGATATCGCCAACCTCAGCAACGGCAGCCGCATGTCGACGTACCTCATCGAGGCGCCGGCCGGATCCGGGGTGGTGGGGGTCAATGGCGCCAGTGCCAGGATCATTGCCGTGGGCGACCTCGTCATCATCCTCGGCTACGGCATGTACTCGATGGACGAGGTCAGCCGGCTCCGGCCTCGCGTGGTTCATGTCGACGGCCGGAATCGAATCGTCGGCCGGAGTGCGGACGCCGCCGAACCGGTTCCCGGATCGGACACGGTGAGTGGGGCCGAGGTTCATGTGGATTGAACCCCGCACCAGGTCCGGACGGCGGAGTACACCGGCGTGACGTTTGTCGTTTTAAGCGCCGGTCGCGTTATTGCGCCCGGGAGAGGGCAGTTCCCGAGAGGTCGGGGACGGGCATCTGGCCAGGTATGTACGTCGAGCGCATCATCTCGCAGTGGGAACAGGACGAGGAAACAGAAGCCGTCGTCTGCGGCACGGTACGGCTCACGCGCGGGCAGGCCCGGCGCCAACTCTTCCAGCTCGGTCATGCGCTGCGCCGTCAGGGGCTCGCCCCGGGGGACGGCGTCGGGCTGTTCGTGGGGAACCGGGCGGAGACGGTGCTGCTGGTGTTGGCGGTGCACATGATCGGTTGCCGGGCGGTGATGATGCGTGTGGAGCCCGGCCCGGGGGAACTCGCCGCGTCCATCGACCGGTCGGGCGCCCGGGTCGTCGTCGTCGACTCCGCCTACGGGCAACAGGCCCGACAGGCCGTCGAACGCTGCACGAGTGAGCCGATCCTGTTGGGCCTTGGCGAGACGGGATCCGACGTCTTCGCGAATGTGCTGGCGCTCGCGGCACAGTGCCCGCAGGAGCGGCCCGAAGCGGCTCCGGCGCCCGGGACGAGCGACGTCGTCACCGTGCTCTACACCGGCGGCACCCTGGGTCGGCCGAAGCTCGCGGCATACGGACGGACGGCCTACGAGGTGATGACGGCGGGGGCCGACGCGGCACGTCTCCAGCAGCCGCCGGGCGGGGACCGAGCTCTCCTCGTGCCCCCCTTGACCCACATCGGCGGCCACCTGGTCATGCTGTACGCCTTGTTGACGGGCTCGGTATTGGTGGTTCTCCCGCGGTGGGAGGCGGACGCCGCCCGCACCGCACTGCGCGAGGAAGAGATCACCATCACGGCTCTGGCACCACCCATGCTCCACCAACTGCTGGACCATCCGCACTGCGGCCCCGGCGCCTTCCCGCATCTGCGACAGATCAACACTGGTGGGACGCCGATCGCGCCGAGCCGTCTGCGGCAGGTGGTCGCGACGTTCGGACCGATCATCTTCCAGGGCTACGGGCAGACCGAGTGCATGGCCATCACCTCCATGCCGCCCACCGACCTGCCCTCGCTCAGCGACATCACCTCCCCGCTGTGGCGCAGTTGCGGGCGTCCTCTTCCCGGCACGGATCTGGAGATCCGGGACGAGGACGGCGTGCCGCTGCCGCAGGGACAGGCCGGTGAGGTCTACGTCCGCAGCCCGGTGGTGATGCTGGGCTACTGGCAGGACCCGGTGCGTTCCGCGGAGGCGCTCGATACGGCCGGGTGGCTGCGCACCGGCGACATCGGATACCTGGACGAGGGCGGTCATCTGTATCTGGTCGACCGGTCGAAGGACGTCATCGTGACCGGCGCGACCAGCAACAACGTCTACAGCCGGGTGCTGGAGGACTTCCTGCAGACGCTGCCGGGCGTGCACCACGCCGCGGCCGTCGGCGTACCGGATGAATCCTTCGGCGAGAGAGTGAAGGTCTTCCTCACCCCCGCCGAGGGGATCGATGCCGACGCTGTGGCTGAGGCGGTCACCGCGGAGCTCGGGCCGCTGTACACGCCGCACGAGACGGTGCTGCTGCCGTCACTACCCATGACTCCGATCGGGAAAGTCGACAAGAAGGCGCTGCGCCGGAGCAGCTAGACCGGCCCGTGTCAGGGCAGCCTGACCTCCCCCTGGTTGAGAACACGCGGCAGGAAGTAGGCCGTCTGGATCTCGGCGTTGGTGTTGTTGCCGCGCAGCTGCTCCGACCAGATCATGAAGTACGACCAGTTCGGCTGGCTGTTGAGCAGGGACGCCGTGGGGACCTTGCCCATCTCCGCCAGGGCCATCGGCTTGCTGCCCGCTATGCCGCGCAGCTGGCTGTAGTCGGCGGCGCTCGGGTGGTTCTTGTACCAGACGTCGAGGGACGCGACGTCGACGTAGTTGTCACCCGGGTAGTAGTTCGCCCAGCCGCCCGCGGGGTTGTCCTGGACGTTCCACACCCAGATGAGGTTGTCCAGGCCCTTGCCCACCAGGTAGTCGCGTGTGATCCGGTACAGCTTCCGGCTGCCGTTCGCACCCGGGCGGTTGCCCCACCAGTTCCACGACTCGTTCATCTCGTGCAGCGGGCGGAACAGGACGGGGACGCCCGCCGACTTGAGCTGCTGGAGGTAGGGCACCGCCTCGTCGAGGCGGCGCTTCCAGGCGTTGTTCAGCGCCGTGCCGTCGGTGACGGTCTGCGCGAACTGCGCGTCGGTGATCCGCGACTTGACGCCGCCCTCGAAGGCACAGGAACTGCCCGTCGTGGGCGGACACACGTGCCAGGTCAGCGTCACCAGCGAGCCGTTGTTCCACTCCGTCCTCGCCTGGTCGATCACCCGCTGCCGGTTGGCGACGTCGACGGCGTTGAACATCAGGTCGCCGCCCCACAGGCCCGGATACTGCCCGGTGATGTCCTTGACCTGCTGGGTGTACTGGCCCGGGTTGGACGCGGGCTCCTTGTTGTGCTGACCGGACACGATGTTCGAGCCGGTGACGGAACGGAGGTAGTTCAGGACCTGCTGCTTGTTGCCGGCGGGGAACGCCTGGGCCTCCGGAGTGGCGGAGGGCACCGTCAGCAGTGCGGCCACGGCCGCCAGTGAGGTCAGACAGAGCGCGGTGAGGCGGGTTCTGCGCATGGGTGTCTCCTGAATCGGTCGGTGAAACCGGTTGGCCGCACACTCTGCACAGCGTGGACAACGTTGTCTAGACGCCTGGCAAATTAAGCAATGGTTCAGTAAAGCCAGCCGGTCAGAAGCCGGACAACCCGCTTTCCGTACGGGAGAAATGCTGAACCGGTCCATGGACAGGGCGCGGAACCGGGCTCTACTTTGTCGGGATGAAGCAGCGGCTGACGATCAGGGACGTCGCGGAGCGCGCCGGAGTGTCGCGGGCCGCCGTGTCGCTGGCCTTCAACGACAAGCCGGGCGTCTCCGAGGCGACCAGGGCCCGCATCCTGGAGGTCGCCCGCTCCATGGGCTGGGAGCCGAACCTCTCGGCGCGGGCGCTCAGCAAGCGGGGCGCCGGCACGATCGGGCTCGCCGTCAAGCGGCCCGCGCGCCAACTCGGCCTGGAGCCCTTCTACATGGAGTTCATCTCGGGCCTGGAGAGCGTGCTGTCCGACAGGTCGAGCGCGCTGCTGCTCCGCCTGGTGAAAAGCCTCGACGAGGAGATCGAGCTCCAGCGCCACTGGTGGCGGTCGGGGCAGATAGCGGGCTCGGTCCTGGTCGACTTCCGTGAGCACGACCCCCGCGTGCCGGTGCTCGCCCAGCTCGGACTGCCCGCGGTCGCCGTCGCCCACCCCTCGCTGACCGGCCACTTCCCCTCGCTCTGGACCGACGACACGACGGCCGTCACCGAAGCGGTGCGCTATCTCGCGGCGCTCGGCCACCGGTCCATCGCCCGGGTGGGCGGCGCGGCCGAGCTCGGACACAGCGCGATCCGGCGGGCCGCCTTCACCGCGGCCATGGCCGGCCTCGGCCTTCCCGAAGGGCCGCAGCCGGCCACGGACTTCTCCGGCGAGGCGGGGGCGCGCGCCACGCGCTCCCTGCTCACCGCCGTGCACCGGCCCACCGCGATCATCTACGACAACGACCTCATGGCCGTCGCCGGGCTCTCGGTCGCCGCCGAGATGGGGCTGCGGGTGCCCGCCGACCTCTCCCTCCTCGCCTGGGACGACTCACAGCTCTGCGAGCTGACCCACCCGACGCTCTCGGCGATGACGCACGACGTCCACGCCTTCGGGGCCGATGTCGCCCGCGCGCTGTACGAGGTTCTCGCGGGCCGGCGGACGGTGACCCGCCAGGTCCCGACACCGACGCTGACCCCGCGGGGGTCCACCGGCCCTCCGCCACGGCAGGGCTGAACTCAGCTCGCCGGGGACTTCGTGGCCGAGATCACCTGGCAGGAGTAGACGAGCCGGTCGTTCGTGCTGTGCGAGGTGTGCACCGTGACGGACCGGTCGCCGCCCGCGGCGACCGTCACCGTCTCGAACCGGGAGCCGATGCTCTTGCTCGCGACGGCGGAGTTCGGGTACATGCCGACCTTGAACTGCACCGTGAAGTTGTACCGGTAGGCGAAGTCGGACGACGCGTTCTGGATGTCGACGTCGTAGTTGATGCGGCCCGCGGAGCGGTCGTAGCTGCAGTTCTCACCGATCACCTCGCTGAGCGCGTTCGCGTTGTACGACGGCAGCGCGGTGGGAGTGGAGCTGCTGCCGCCGTAGCCGCCGCCGGAGGAGGTGCCGGGGGCGCTGGGCAGCCCGCTGGGCGGGCTCAGCGTGAGCGACGGAGTCGGCATGCCTGTCGGTATGCCCGTAGGCATGCCCGTCGGCATCGCGGGCGCGTCACCGAGGCCGCCGAAGGCCTTGTCCTCCGGATTGTCGGTGCAGCCGGAGAGGACGACGGTGGCGGTGAGAGCGAGAGTGGCGGCGCCGACGGCGCGACGGA
This sequence comes from Streptomyces sp. NPDC029674, assembly GCF_044903205.1. Lineage (NCBI taxonomy): Bacteria > Bacillati > Actinomycetota > Actinomycetes > Kitasatosporales > Streptomycetaceae > Streptomyces > Streptomyces sp. NPDC029674. The sequence continues at coordinate 628,224 of NZ_JBJDPY010000002.1, read as the reverse complement.
CACGCATGTGATGATCCCCCGAAAACAGAATGCGCGAGAACTGCAGATGGTTGTTTGCAAGGCGAAGAGCCCGGGGCAGGCTACCGGATCGCGCCATGTTGGTACTTTGAGCCGCTCGCACACTCATGCGTGGGAACGCATTCACCATCGGGGGAACCGAACCATGAACCAGCCCTGGCAGCCAAACACGCCGCACCCGCAGCAGCACAATCCGTACGGCCAGCCCGGACAGCCCGGCCAGCCGCCCATGCCGCAGCAGCCGGGGTACGGCTACCCGGCCCAGGCCCCGTACCCGCCCCAGCAGCCGATGCAGCCCATGCAGCCCGGCTACCCGTACCCGTACGCCCCGGGCTTTCCGCCGCCCGGCGCGGGCAGTCCGGCCAAGGCCTTCTTCCTCGGCCTGCTCGTCGCGGGCGGCCTCGGGGTCGTCTACGCGGGCATCCTGCTCGCCTCGCACGAGGATCTGTCCCGCACGGGCCTCCAGGCCAGCTATCTCGTCGTGGCGGCCCTGCTCGCGGTGGGCGTGGGCGCGGTCGTGGGCCGCACCGGCGGCCGCGGGGCCGGACCGCACGTCTGGGCCGCCGTCCTGGCCGCACTGGGCGCGTACTTCGGCGTCGCCAACGGCTATGTGTTCACCCTGCTCGACGCCGGCGGCACGGACCTGCTCGAGGCGATGCTGGAGCACGAGCCCATGGCTCCCCACAAGTTCTGGTGGAACCGCCTCAACGAAGGCGTCGCCCTGGTGGGTCTCGTCGTGGCAGCGGGCGGCGCCTTCGGCATGGCCAACCTGATCAGCAAGAAGCAGCCGCACTAGTCGACCCCGGCAAGGGCGTGCGGTGCGGCCGGGCCGGTCAGCCCCAGGTCTGACCGGCCGGTTCCCTGACCGTGCGGTTGAGCCGGTTGAAGAAGTTGGTCAGCGCGATCTCCAGGTTGAGCGCGCCGATCTGCTCCTCGGTGAAGTGGGCGTTCACTTCGTCCCAGACCTCGTCCGTGACGCCCTCCGCACCGTCCTGCAACCGCGTGGCGCCCTCGGCCAGCGCCAGTGCCGCGCGCTCCGCGTCGGTGTAGAACGGCGCCTCGCGCCACGCGACCACGTTGTGCAGCCGATCGTCGGTCTCGCCGGCCTTCTTTCCTCCGGCCACGGCGGCGTAGACGCACGCCGAGCAGCCGTTGATCTGGCTGGCGCGCAGGTGGACCAGCGTGAGCAGCTTCGGGTCGACGCCGCCCGCGCCGATCGCCTTGTGGAGGTGCTGGATCGCGGTCCACAGGTCGGGGTTGTGCGTGCTCTTGTTCTTGAGTCGGTTTTCCATGGGGAGTGCTCCGTTTCATCGGGATGCCGTCTGGTTACGTTCCGGGGCTCGTGCCCGTCACCCCTATGACGGAGCAGCTTCCAGAGAGGTAACAACATGTCCGGCACCCAGCCCACGGATTCGATAGCGGCCGCCTTCGAGGCCCATCGCGACCGGCTCAGAGCCGTCGCCCATCGCGTACTCGGATCGCACGCCGACGCGGAGGACGTGGTCCAGGAGGCGTGGTTGCGGCTCTCCCGGCAGGACGCCGAGACCATCGACAACCTGGGCGGCTGGCTGACCACCGTGGTCGGCCGCATCAGTCTCGACGTCCTGCGGTCCGGCCGGAGCCGCCCGCAGGTTTCCCTCGACGACCAGCTGTCGGAGTACACGGTGACGCTCGACGACGCGCCCGCTCCGGATGAGGTCGTGGCACTCGGGGACTCCGTCGGCCTCGCGCTCCTCACGGTCCTCGACTCGCTGCGTCCGGACGAGCGGCTCGCGTTCGTGCTGCACGACGTGTTCGCCGTGCCGCACGGGGAGATCGGCACCATCCTCGGCAAGTCCGCCGACGCGACCAAGATGCTCACCAGCCGCGCCCGCAGGAAGGTGCGCACCGCCCAGCGGCCCGCCCGGCAGCCGGAGAGCGCGGGACCGCAGCAACGTGAGGTGGTGCGGGCCTTTCTGGCCGCGGCGGGCGACGGGCAGTTCGAGCAGCTGCTTCAAGTACTGCACCCCGAGGTGAAGTTCACCGTCCACACCCCGGACGGCCCGTTCGTCACGCTCGGGGCCACCGAAGTCGCCACCCGCGCGCGTGTGGCCCGCAGCATGGCGCGGGCACATGCGGTCACCGTCAACGGTCACCCCGGCGTCATCGCCTGGAGCGAGGACGGCACCCCGGTCTCCCTGCTCGCCTTCACCGTCGCCGACGGCCGCATCACCGAGATGACCGCCGTGGTCGACCCGGCCGCACTCGCGGGGATGGACCTGCCGGCCCCGGTGTGACGTCTCCGAACGCAGGAACATGGTGGCCGGAAAGCGCTCCGTCTGCGGGGCGACCCCTAAGGGGTACGTCTGCACCCTGCGCAGCACACGTCGCTTGGCCACACGGTGGATGACTCGGGTCACACCCGCCGTGATGGTGGTGGGTCACCCACACCTCACCGTTCGGGGGACGACCCATGACAGAGCGACGATCCGATGCAGCACCCGCCCCGACCCGCAGGCGCGTGCTCGCCGCCACGGCGGCGGGTGGCGCGGCGGCGTTGGCGGGACCGGCCCTCCTGCCCGTCGACACAGCGGCCGCCGCAGCCGGTGCGCCCACCGACCCCATCCGTCCCGGCGACCCCCGCTACCTCTCCCTCACCCAACGCGGCTGCAACGGCCGGTTCATCGGCAAGCCCGACTACTACCGCGTGGTGCACTCCACCGCCGAGGTCGTCGACGCCGTGCAGCGTGCCGTGCGCGAGGGCAGGCGCATCGCCGTACGCAGCGGCGGCCACTGTTTCGAGGACTTCGTCGACCACCCGGACATCAAGGCCGTCATCGACATGTCGCCGATGCGTGAGATCTCGTACGACGCCGGGCGGCGGGCCTTCTGCGTGGAGCCCGGCGCTCAGCTCGCCGAGGTGTACCGCGAGCTGTTCATCGGCTGGGGCGTGACCGTCCCGGCGGGCGCGACCGCCGAGGTCGGCATCGGCGGGCACGTCGTCGGCGGCGGCTACGGCGTGATGTCGCGGCGCGACGGCGTCTCCGTGGACCACCTGCACGCCCTCGAAGTCGTCGTCGTCGACGAGGACGGCACCGCGCGAGCCGTCATCGCCGAGCGCGACCCCGACACGCCGCACCACGACCTGTGGTGGGCGCACACCGGCGGAGGCGGCGGCAACTTCGGTGTCGTGACGCGCTACTGGTTCCGCAGCCCGGACGCGAAGGGCGACGATCCGACGAAGCTGCTGCCGCCGGCGCCCGCCTCGTTCCTCGCCTTCCGGGCCGGCTGGACCTGGAAGGACCTCGACGCGCGGGACTTCAGGACCCTCATGCGCAACCACGGGCAGTGGTGCGAGCGCAACAGCGACCCCGGCACGCCGTACGCGAACCTGTTCAGCGTGCTGATGGTCAACACCACCCAGGCGGCGGGCTCCGGCGCCGTCCTGGCCGGTGTCATCGACGCGGCGGTGCCGGGCGCGCGGCGGCTCGTGGACGACTACATCGCCGCCGTCGGCCGGGGTGTCGGCGCCCAGCCCGCGATCCGCAGGCCGCCGCTGTCGTGGCTGAACGCACTGACCTCCATCACGGACACCAGGTCCTCGCCGTTCAAGGTCAAGAGCGCGTACCTGCGGAAGACCTTCACCGACCGGCAGATCGACGTCCTGCACGAACACCTGCGGCCGTCCGACGACCCGGCCGAGCGCATCAGCGGCACGCTCTGGCTCGTCGCGTACGGCGGCGCCGCCCGCAAGGTCGCCCCCGACGCCACGGCCGTCGCCCAGCGCGACTCGATCCTGAAGGCCGTCTACATGGCGGGCTGGGACGCGGAGACGCAGGACGGCACCCGCGAGACCGAGTGGGTGCGCTCGCTGTACCGCGGGGTGTACGCCGACAGCGGCGGCGTACCGGTGCCGGGCGCCGTCAGCGACGGCGCGTTCATCAACTACCCGGACGCGGACCTCGCCGACCCGGAGCAGAACACGTCGGGCGTGCCCTGGTACACGCTCTACTACAAGGACAACTACCCGCGCCTGCAACGGGTGAAGGCGAAGTACGACCCGCGCGACGAGTTCCGGCACCGGCTGTCGATCCGGCCCGCACGGTAACGAGCCTGGTGCGCCCGGCAGTTGATCGCGCCGGGCGCACCTCGGGTCACGCGGTGTGCAGCCGCAGCCCGTACCGCTGAAGGATCTCGTTCACCGGCTGGAACCACGTCTCGCCACCGCTGCTGCAGTTGCCCCAGCCGCCGGACGTCACGCCCTGCGCCTGGTCGCCGCTGATGAACGAGCCGCCCGAGTCGCCGCCCTCGGCGCAGACACTGGTCTTGGTCAGCTGGCGGACGACGGCGCCGCCCGAGTAGTTGACCGTCTCGTTCTTGGCGAGCAGGGTGCCGCAGTGCCACTTCGTGGTCGAGCCGGAGCGGCAGATCGACGAGCCGACCGGCGCCTCCGCCGAGCCGCGCACCAGCCGGTCGGGGATGGCGCCCCAGCCGAGCACGACCGGCACGGTCCACCAGCCGTTGCCCACGGACACCCACGCGTAGTCGTTGTCCGGGAACGAAGAGCCCTGGAACGAACCGATGTTGGAGCCGTCCCAGCCGCGCACGCCCGCGCCCACGCCGCCGCAGTGCCCGGCCGTGACGAAGCCGCCGTGCACCGAGAAGCCGATGGAGCAGCGGACGTTGCCGGTGTAGTAGGGGTCGCCGCCGACGGTTCCGGCGGCGAAGGTGCTCGGGCCCTCCGGGACGGTGTCCACGCGCAGGGGGGCGGTGGCGCGGGCGCGCTTCAGGAAGGAGGTGACATCGTTGTCGGCACGGTGGCCCTCGACGACGTCGACGACGACGCGGTTCGCTCGCGGGTCGACCCGCCAACTGGCCACGCCCTTAGGGGCCTTGAGCTTGTCGACGCGCTTCTTCGCCGCGTCCAGCTGCGCGGCGCCGTGCTCGACGAACCGGACGTCGGCGCCGGTCTCGCGTACGTCGGCGGCGGCCCGTCGCTCGGTCACCGCGACGGTGAGCCGGCCGCGCCCGGCGTCGAACCACGACCCGCCGTACGCCGCACCGGCGGCCTTCCGCGCGGCGCGCTCGGTCTTGCCGGCCTGCTTCTCGTCGGCGAGCCGCTCGCGCGCGGCGGCGGGCGACAGGCCGAGGTCGCGCTGCATCGCCTGGAGAAGACCGTGGGAAGCAGGCGCCTTTCCGGAGCCGGAGGAGGTGGAGGAGGTGGTGCCCGGGTCGGCGGCTGCGGCGGGGACGAGCCCGGTGCCGACACAGGCGGTCGCCAGAAGTAACGCGGACAGGCCGATACGTGTGCTGGTCTTGCGTCTCACAGGGGGACCTCTCGTCGTTCCAACAGGGGCGTGGTGGACCAGAGTTGCGAGGAACCGCAAGGAGTGAGAGCGCTCTCACTCTTTGGTGCGGCCGAGCCTAGAGAGCCCACGCGGACAAGTCCAGGCCGCCCCGCGCCACATACCGGCCGTTCCGCCCGCCGACGACGCCCCTCTCCGATCTCGCTCCTGACCTCGCTGTTCCTGTGTCAATTGCTGGATTTGATCGGTGCCGAACAGCCGAAATCCAACCCTCAACCGGCCGGTCCTGTGGTCTAGGCTCCCGGTGGCGAGCACCGCGCTCGCAGGCTATGTCGCATCACCACGGCAAGATAATTCCAGGAGGAGTAATGCCGGGGGAATCAGAGAACGACAAAAGCCCTTCCATGAACCAGGTCCGCCATCTCCATACGCTGGGGCCGACCGGAACCAACCTTGAATCCGCGGCCCATATGTGGCTGGACCGGCGCAGGCTGACGGACGACGGCTCCGTGATGCTGCACTCCTCGCTGGAATCCGCGATGGAGACCGCGCCCCGCACGGGCGAACACGCCCTGGTCGCCTGCGCCGTCTATCCGTACCTGCACACGCTCGTCTTCGAGAACCTCCTCGCCTGCCGGATGATCGACACGTTCCTGGCACCCACCCACGCCATGGTGCTCGCGGCAGGGCCGGACGCGCCCCCCGAGCCGCACACGGTCTCCACCCACCCCGCTCCGGCCAGTCTCGTACCGCAGGGCAGCGAGCGGCATCTGGTGAACAGCAACTCCCAGGCAGCGATCGACTGCGCCGCCGGCAAGACCGAGGGCTGCATCACCACCATCGTCGCGGCGCGGGCCCACGGCCTGCGCATAGTCCGCGACTTCGGCCCTGTCCCCATGGTCTACACCATCCACCAGGTCCTCGAGGCCGCCCGATGAGCGGTCGGCACCACCTCGCCGACGAGCTGCGCGGCGAGGCACAGCGGCTCGGACGGACGCTGATTCCGCTGATCGACACCTTCCGCACCCGGCAGGAGGACGACGGAACCGTCGCCCTGCCGACCGATGACGAGATCCGCCTGCTGCGGTCGGTGCAGGCGGAGGGCGCCCGCTGGTTCACCGAACACGGCCGGGCCGCCCAGGCGGCCGCCCTGGCCGCCGACATCGACGACTGGCTGACCGCCGGGCTCGACACCCCACCGCACTTCGCCCGCTCCAGGGACGCCCTCGCCGCTCCCGCCGACGGCGACTGGGCGGCCTTTCTCGCACCGGTGACGACCACCAACAGCACCCCGCCGGTCGGCAAGCGTCTCGAATTCTTCCTCGTCCGCAGAAAAGAACCCGACGCACTCGCCGAATTGGCCGTCCGCTACCCGCACCCGAAGAACAACTGCCAGGCCACAGTGCTCCTCGCGGGCACCGAAGGCATCGCCCGCGGCAACAGCATCGTCTTCTTCCCCGAGAACGTGGCGGCGCACGACAAGGTGGCCGACCAGGCGTATGCCATCTTCTTCTTCAGTAAATTCCGGAAGATCCACGAGGCCTTCGCGCTGCCCGCCGCACGGGCCGTCCTCACCGAGGACTCCCTGCCCCGCGCGTCCACCGGAATGGACCCGCACCACTGTTACCAGGCCCGCTCGATCTGGGGCTATCTCCACGACTACTTCCACCACCAGGGCCTGTGGCCGTTCGACCAGCACATCAAACTCAAGATGAATTGGTTCGTCGGACTCCTCGAAGAGATCAAGGTGGACGCCAAGACCGCGCTCGCCTGCCACGAGGACGCCATTCCCTACGCCGACGAGCAGATCGACATGATTCTGCTGGAGCGGATGTTCCGCTATCCCCTGGACGCCCGTGCCGTACGCAACTTCGACGCGGGCACCGGCGTGTTCCTCTTCTCCTGGCTGCGCCGCCTCGGCGCCATCACGGACGAGAACGGCCGGCTGCGGCTCCACCGCGACCGGGTCTTCGACGGGCTGCGGGAGCTGGTCGACGCGGTCGAGGTCATGGAGGCCAAGGTCGGTACACCGGCGGAGTACCGCACGGCTGCCAAGGCTTTCGTACGCGCGTATCTGCCGGAAGGCGCCGCGGGCGACCGCTATGCGTTCACCGACGACCAGCGCGCTCTCACCCGGGCCCGGGAAAGCCTCGCGGCACTCCCCCCGCTCGGATTCGAACCGGCGGAGCTGTGAGGCACCAAGACCTCACCGGCGGACCGGAACCCTCAACGACAAAGGAGCTGCAGAGGCCTATGGCCATCGACGAAAAGGGCGTCAAGGCCTTGGACCGGGACGCACTGGAAGCGGCGGTGCGCCTGTACTTCGAGGCGTGCAACAAAGTCGACCCCGATCTCTTCGCTCAGTGTCTCTCCGAGCGGGTCGTGCACTATCTCGCGAAGGGCATGCACGGGCCGATCCACGGCATCGCCCCGGTCGTGGAGCGCTGGGGCGCCGACGTGCGCGCCAACTCCTCGTACTGGGTGGTGGACGCCGTCTACGCCGACGAACGCACCCGTACCGCCGTCTGCGAATGGACGGGCGTCAAACCGGGCCTGCGCAAGGTGCTGCGCGGCACCGAGATCTACCGTTTCGACGACGCCGGCCTCATCGACGAGATCCGCATCTACTACGCCTCCCGGCGCGACGACAGCAATGAGGCCAATGAGCTGGAGGGATTTCCCTACCGCGAGCGGGGGTTCGCGACATGAGCCACAACGGCGCGCTGCTTCCGGACGCGCCACTGGACGACCGCGACGGCCTCATCTGGTTCGACGGGGAGCTGGTGCCCTGGCGCGAGGCCCGGCTGCACGTCCTCAGCCACGGACTGCACTACGCCAGCAGTGTCTTCGAGGGTGAGCGGGCCTACGCCGGCCGGGTCTTCAGACTCCACGACCACAGCGAAAGGCTCATCGCCTCCGCACGCGAGCTGGGCTTCGAACTCCCCTACAGCGCAGCCGACTTGGACGCCGCCACCCGCGAGGTCGTCCGGCGATCGGGCATCACGGACGGCTACGTCCGCCCGGTCGCCTGGCGCGGCAGCCACAACCTGCGGCTCGCCTCGGGCGACATCCCCGTGCACGTGGCCATCGCCGCCTGGCCCTGGCCGGACGTCTTCGCTCCCGGGGCCCGGCTGCACGGCATCCGCCTCGGCACCTCACGCTGGCGCCGCCCCTCGCCGCACACCGCGCCCGTACGCGCCAAGGCCGCCTCCCTGTACGCGGTCAGCACCCTCGCCGCGCACGAGGCCGAGGCGGCCGGCTTCGACGACGCGCTGCTCCTCGACCACCGCGGCCTGCTGGCCGAGGCCACCGGCGCGAACCTCTTCCTGGTCCTCGGCCGGGAGTTGCACACGCCGGTGCCGGACTGCTTCCTCGACGGCATCACCCGCCGTACGGTCATCGAGTCCGCTCGCGACCTCGGCATCACGGTCGTCGAGCGCCACATCGAACCGGGCGAACTCGCCGGCGCGACGGAGGTGTTCCTGACCGGCACCGCCTATGAGGTGCAGCCGGTGGCGTCCGTCGACGGCCTGGAGTTCACGGTCGGCGAGGTCACCACCGCGCTGGTGAAGGCGTTCGGGCAGGCAGTGGCGCGGGACGCGGAGATCCACGACGCCGCCGCGGCGGGCACTGCCGGATGACCGCTGCCGAATCCGGCCGGACGCCGCCCGATCAGCGCGACGCCTGGAGTGCGGGCGCGAAGGCCGCCGTGCCGTTCACCGTGGCGATCTTCGCGTTCGGCATCTCCTTCGGCGTGCTCGCCAAGGGGGCGGGCTTCTCCGCCCTCGCCGCGAGCTCGATGTCCGGCCTTGTCTTCGTGGGCTCCTCCCAGTTCGCCGCCGTCTCCGTCATCGTCAACGGCGGTGGCTGGGCCGCGGCCGTGGCCGCGGGCACCCTCCTGAACCTGCGCTACCTCGTCATGGGCTTCGCCATCCTGCCCGCGCTGCGCGGCGGCCGGGCACGCCGCGCCGTCGAGTCCCAGCTGGTCATCGAGGAGTCCTGGGCCATCGCCAGCGACGCCGACGGACACTTCGACCGGGTGCGGCTGCTCTCCTCGGGGGTGGTGCTCTGGCTCGGCTGGGTCGCGGGCACGCTGGTGGGGGCGGTCGGCCCGTTCAGAGCCGTGGACATCCTCAACTACGGCCTGGACGCCGTCTCCCCGGTGCTCTTCTTCCTGCTGCTCGCGCCCCATCTGGGGACGGCACGCAAACGGTCGGCGGCCGCCACCGCCGTCGCCGGCGCCGTCGTGCTCACGGCCATGGCGGTGCCGGACGCCGCCATCGCGGTGGCCTGTGTGATCGCCGTCGTGTGGACCTGGAGGAGCCGATGAGCAGCACCCCGTGGATCGTGGTCGGCGCCCTGGTGGTGACCACGTTCCTCATCAAGGGCACCGGATCGCTCGTCATGGGCGACCGCGAACTGCCCGCCTGGTTCCCGCGCTTCGTGGAACACCTGACACCCGCCTTGCTCGCGGTGCTCGTGGTCACCCAGCTCGTGGGCTCGGCGGGCGCACACGGCATGACCTTCGACGCCCGCCTCGCGGGCTTCGCGGCAGCACTCGTGGCCTGGCGCCTCAAGGCCCCCGTACCGGCCATCGTCCTCATCGCCGCCGCGAGCACGGCGGGCGTACGCGCACTGGGCATCGGTTAGCCTCTCCAGCACCTTCTGCCGGTCGGCGTACCTGCCGTAAGATCCACGGCGGCATCGCGTGTCGGTCACCGGCCGGGTGAGGCATGGAGGTGCCGGGACATGCCTGTTGGAGGCATTCCTTGTCGGTACAGCTGAATCACACGATCATTCACTCCCGGGACAACCGGGAGTCGGCGGAGTTCTTCACGGACCTGTTGGGCCTTGAAATCGCCGCCGAGTGGGGCCCGTTCATCGCGGTGGCCCTGTCCAACGGAGTCACCCTCGACTTCGCGACCATCCCCCCGGAGCACATCACCCCGCAGCACTACGCCTTCCTCGTCTCGGGGGCGGAGTTCGACGCGGCGTACGACAAGATCCGGGCGCGCGGCATCCGGTACTGGGCCGACCCGCACCAGAAGCAGCCGGACGAGATCAACCGCAACGACGGCGGCAAGGGCGTCTACTTCCTGGACCCGTCGAGCCACGCGATGGAACTGATCACGGTCCCGTACGGCGGGTGGCCGCAGAAGTAGCCGGATGCGGCGAGGGCCGCACCCCGTACGAAACGGGGTGCGGCCCTCAACTACTGCGTGCCGTGAGCCTACTTGCGGATCAGGCTGCGCAGCACGTACTGCATGATGCCGCCGTTGCGGTAGTAGTCCGCCTCACCGGGCGTGTCGATGCGGACGACCGCGTCGAACTCGACACCGGTGTCGGTGGTGACCTTGACCGTGCGCGGGGTCGAGCCGTTGTTCAGCTCGGTGACGCCGGAGAAGGAGAAGGTCTCCTCACCCGTGAGGCCGAGGGAAGAGGCGGTCCGGCCCTCCGGGTACTGGAGCGGCAGGACGCCCATGCCGATGAGGTTCGAGCGGTGGATGCGCTCGTACGACTCGGCGATGACGGCCTTGACGCCGAGGAGCGCGGTGCCCTTGGCGGCCCAGTCGCGGGACGAGCCGGAGCCGTACTCCTTGCCCGCGAGGACGACGAGCGGGATGCCCTGCTCGATGTAGTTGCGCGAGGCGTCGTAGATGAACGAGACCGGCGCGTCCTCCTGCGTGAAGTCACGCGTGAAGCCGCCCTCGGTGCCCGGCGCGATCTGGTTGCGCAGGCGGATGTTCGCGAACGTGCCGCGAATCATGACCTCGTGGTTGCCGCGGCGCGAGCCGTACGAGTTGAAGTCGCGGCGCTGCACGCCGTGCTCCGTCAGGTACTTGCCAGCCGGGGTGTCGGCCTTGATCGCACCGGCCGGGGAGATGTGGTCGGTGGTGACCGAGTCGCCCAGCTTGGCGAGGACGCGGGCGCCCGTGATGTCGGAGACCGGGGTGGTCTCCATCGTCATGCCCTCGAAGTACGGGGGCTTGCGGACGTACGTCGACTCGGTGTCCCACTCGAAGGTGTTGCCGGTCGGGATCGAGAGCGACTGCCACTGCGCGTCACCCGCGAAGACGTCCTGGTAGGACTTGTTGAACATGTCCTCGCCGATGGAGTTGGCGACGACGTCGTTCACCTCGGCCTCGGAGGGCCAGACGTCCTTGAGGTAGACCGGGTTGCCGTCCTGGTCGACACCGAGCGCCTCGGTCGTGATGTCGATCTTCATCGAGCCGGCGAGGGCGTACGCGACGACCAGCGGCGGGGACGCCAGGTAGTTCATCTTGACGTCGGGGTTGATGCGGCCCTCGAAGTTCCGGTTGCCGGAGAGGACGGACGTCACGGCCAGGTCGTGGTCGTTGACGGCCTTCGAGACCTCCTCGGGCAGCGGGCCCGAGTTGCCGATGCAGGTGGTGCAGCCGTAGCCGACGAGGTTGAAGCCGACCTTGTCGAGGTACGGGGTGAGGCCCGCCTTGTCGAAGTAGTCGGTGACGACCTTCGAGCCCGGGGCGAGGGTGGTCTTGACCCACGGCTTGCGGGTCAGGCCCTTCTCGACGGCCTTCTTCGCGACGAGCGCGGCGGCGACCATCACGTACGGGTTCGAGGTGTTGGTGCAGGAGGTGATGGCCGCGACCGTCACCGCGCCGTGGTCCAGCTCGTACGTCGAGCCGTCGGGGGCGGTCACGAGGACCGGGTTCGACGGGACGCCGTTCGTGGTGGCCGGGGCGTCGGAGGCCGGGAAGGACTCCTTGCCCGCCTCGTCCACGCTGTCCACGTAGTTGCGGACGTCGATCTTGAACTGCTCGGCGGCGTTGGCGAGGACGATGCGGTCCTGCGGACGCTTCGGGCCGGCGATGGAGGGGACGACCGTGGAGAGGTCCAGCTCCAGCTTCTCGGAGAAGTCCGGCTCGGCGGCCGGGTCCAGCCAGAGGCCCTGCTCCTTGGCGTACGCCTCGACGAGCGCGACCTGCTGCTCGTCACGGCCGGTCAGGCGCAGGTACTTCAGCGTCTCGTCGTCGATCGGGAAGATCGCGGCGGTCGAGCCGAACTCGGGCGACATGTTGCCGATGGTGGCGCGGTTCGCGAGGGAGGTGGCGGCGACGCCCTCACCGTAGAACTCGACGAACTTGCCGACGACACCGTGCTTGCGCAGCATCTCGGTGATGGTCAGCACCAGGTCGGTGGCGGTGGTGCCGGCGGGCAGCTCACCGGTCAGCTTGAAGCCGACGACGCGCGGGATGAGCATGGAGACCGGCTGGCCCAGCATCGCGGCCTCGGCCTCGATGCCGCCGACGCCCCAGCCCAGGACGCCCAGGCCGTTGACCATCGTGGTGTGCGAGTCGGTGCCGACGAGGGTGTCGGGGTAGGCCTGGCCGTTGCGGACCATGACCGTACGCGCCAGCTTCTCGATGTTGACCTGGTGCACGATGCCGGTGCCCGGCGGGACGACCTTGAAGTCGTCGAACGCGGTCTGGCCCCAGCGCAGGAACTGGTAGCGCTCCTTGTTGCGGCCGTACTCCAGCTCGACGTTCTGGCCGAAGGCCTCCGCGGTGCCGAACTTGTCGGCGATGACGGAGTGGTCGATGACCAGCTCGGCCGGGGAGAGCGGGTTGACCTTCGCCGGGTCGCCGCCGAGCTCCTTCACGGCCTCACGCATGGTCGCCAGGTCCACGACGCACGGGACGCCGGTGAAGTCCTGCATGATCACGCGGGCCGGGGTGAACTGGATCTCCTGCGACGGCTGTGCCTGGGAGTCCCAGTTGCCGAGCGCGCGGATGTGGTCGGCGGTGATGTTCGCGCCGTCCTCGGTGCGGAGAAGGTTCTCCAGCAGCACCTTCAGGCTGTAGGGAAGGCGTGCGGAGCCCTCGACCTTGTCCAGCTTGAAGATCTCGTACGACTCGTCGCCCACGCGCAGCGTGCTGCGGGCGTCGAAGCTGTTCGCCGACACGACAGTCTCCTTCAGATTTTTTCGCGCGTTCCGTACATCCTGCCGCCACGACTCCTCGTCGGTCCGCTAAGGTAAGGCTTAGTTAGGTAACCCTTACCGAGTGGCGGCTTCTGGTGCGCCTCGGCAGATATCTCGATGTCGAGATAACTCTAGTACATCACCCCTGGGTACGACGAGGCGCGCCCGCATGCCCGCTTACTCCGCCGTGCGGCGGGCGTAGGCGCGGGCGGCGCGTACGCGGTCGCCGCAGCGGGTCGAGCACCACTGGCGGCGCCCGTGCTTGAGCAGGAAGCGGTTGCAGGGCGGGGAGGCGCAGGCGGTCAGGCGGGCGGCGTCGGGGGACGTGAGCAGGTCGGCGGCGTCGGCGGCGATGACCGCGAGGGCGTGCTCGACGATCGCGGTGGTGGGGTGGGGGGCGGCGCGGTAGGGGCCGGTCTTCTCGTCCCACGCCAGCAGGGACGCGGTCGGGACGCGGGTCATCGCGTCGTTGACCGCCTTGACGGCGGCGGGGAGGGCGGGCTGCCCGGCGGCGCGGGAGGCCAGCAGCGACCTGATCTGCTCGCGCAGCGAGCGCAGCTGCGTCGCGCACACCTCCGCGAGGCCGGCGCCGGCCGGGGCGAGGTCGCGCCGCGTCAGCCACAGTTCGGCTAGCGCCGGGCTTCCCAGGAGATCGGCCGTGTGCCCGCCGGGCAGGGCGACGGCGCTGTTCGCCAGGGCGAGGGCGGGATACGCGTCCTCACCCGGCGCGGCCGGAAGGACGACTCCTCCCGCACCCTCTTCCGGGACCTCCGCCGCGGCCTGCTCCGCAGCTTCTCCCGCGGGTCCTCGTGCGGCTTCTCCTGCAGCTTCCTTCATGGCCTCTTCCATAACTTGCTCCGCGGCTTGTTCCGCGGCTTGTTCCGCGGCCCCGCCCTGCGGATTCTTCCTCGGCTTGCCCCGCGAGCTCTCCCGCGGCTTGTTCCGCGGCCCCGCCCTGCGGATTCTTCCTCGGCTTGACCCGCGAGCTCTCCCGCAGCTTGCCCCGCGGCCTCTCCCGCGGCTTGCCCCGTGGGCCCTCCCGCGGCTTGCCCCGCGGCCTCTCCCGCGGCTTGTTCTGCGGCCCCGCCCTGCGGATTCTTCCTCGGCTTGCCCCGCGAGCTCTCCCGCAGCTTGCCCCGCGGCCTCTCCCGCGGCTTGCCCCGTGGGCCCTCCCGCGGCTTGCCCCGCGGCCTCTCCCGCGGCTTGTTCTGCGGCCCCGCCCTGCGGATTCCTCCTCGGCTTGCCCCGCGACCTCTCCCGCGGCTTGTTCTGCGGCCCCGCCCTGCGGATTCCTTCTCGGCTTACCCCGCGACCTCTCCCGCGGCTTGTTCGCGGCCCCGCCCTGCGGATTCTTCCTCGGCTTACCCCGTGAGCCCTCCCGCGGCTTGCCCCGTGGGCCCTCCCGCGGCTTGCCCCGTGGGCCCTCCCGCCGGCTTGCCCCGTGGGCCCTCCCGCGGCTTGTTCCGCGGCCTCTCGCCGCGGCTTGTTCCGCGGCCCCTGTCGCGGTCCCTTCCGTCGCGAACCCTCCCACGCTTCTCATGGTACGGGTTGCGTTTATCCGTGAGGCATGCGTACTGTCGTATCACGGTTAACACGCACTCTATCCGTGAGGAACCCTTCTCGTGTCTTCCCCGAACCCGCAGACCGCCCCGTTCCCCGTACGCGTCTTCGGTGGCCCCACCGCCCTCTTCGACTACGGCGGCCTGCGCTTTCTTACCGATCCGACCTTTGACGGGCCCGGTGACCACGGGGCGCCGGCCGTCATGCTGACCAAGACGGCGGCCGCCGCCGGCAGCCCGGCCGAGCTCGGCCGCGTCGACGTCGTGCTGCTCTCGCACGACGAGCACGCCGACAACCTCGACACCTCCGGCCGTGCCCTGCTCGCCGACGTCCCGCTGACGCTCACCACCCCCGGCGGCGGGGAGCGTCTCGGGGAGGCGGCCACCGGTCTCGCCGACTGGCAGTCCGTCGAGCTGGAGCGCCGGGACGGCGGACCCGGCACGGTCACCGTGACCGGCGTGCCCGCCATCCACGGCCCCGGCCCGCGCGAAGAGGTCGAGCCGATCTGCGGCGAGGTCGTCGGGTTCGTCCTGACCGGCGAGGGCCTGCCCACCGTCTACGTCAGCGGTGACAACGCCTCCCTCGACGCGGTCAGGGACATCGCCGAGCGCTTCGCCCCGGTGGACACGGCCCTCCTCTTCGCCGGAGCGCCCCGCTTCACCGAAGTCTTCGACGGCGGGCTGATCGTCCTGGACAGCGCCCAGGCCGCCGAGGCCGCGAAGATCCTCGACGCCGGCCGCGTGGTCCCCGTCCACTACGACAGCTGGGCCCACTTCACCGAGGGCCGCGACGAGCTCGTCGACGCCTTCGCCGCCGCCGGTCTCACCGACCGCGTGGACTTCGGCGTCCGCGGCTGACCCACGCCCGCTGAGCACAGGGGCCGGGCGCCGGTCGGCGCCCGGCCCCTCCCTCACCACCGAAGGACCGCACCACCGAAGGACCGCACCACCATGACCGACCCGATCCGCGGCACCCGCCACGGCTCCGCCCCCGCCGCCCTGTCCGTACTGGACTCCGCCATGACCGGCACCGGCCAGACCGCCGCACAGGCGCTGGCCGGCAGCATCGAACTCGCCCGGCTCGCCGACCGGCGCGGCTTCACCCGCTACTGGATGAACGAGCACCACGCCATGCCCGGCGTCTCCACCTCCAGCCCGCCCGTCCTGCTGGCCCGGCTCACCGCGGAGACCAGCAGGCTGCGGCTCGGCGCGGGCGGGATCATGCTGCCCAACCATCCGCCGCTGGTCGTCGCCGAACAGTTCGGCATGCTGGACGCCCTCGCCCCCGGCCGCGTCGACCTGGGCCTGGGCCGCGCCCCGGGCACCGACCACGCCACGGCCGCCGCCCTGCGCCGCGGCGCGAGCGACGCCGAGGACTTCCCCCAGCAGGTCCTCGAACTGCTGCACTTCCTCGGCGACGACTTCCCGGCCGACCACCCCTACGCCGACCGTGTGTACGCCGTGCCGGGGCCCGCCCAGGACCGGCTCAACGGCGTCACTCCGCCCGCCGGCCGCCTGCCGGTGTGGCTGCTCGGCTCGTCCGGCTACTCGGCGCGGCTCGCCGCCCGGCTCGGCCTGCCGTTCGCCTTCGCCGCGCACTTCAACCCGCGCGACGTCGTGGCCGCCCTGCGTCTGTACCGCGAGCGGTTCACTCCGTCCGAGGCCCTTGCCGAGCCGTACGCACTGGTCAGCTTCACCGTCGCGGCGTCCGACGACGAGCGGGAGGCCCGCCGCCAGGCCGACACCCTCGCGCACGCCATGCTCCGCATGTTCCAGCGCAAGTCCTACCTGCTGCCGTCCCCCGAGGAAGTGGACGCCCACCCCTACGACGCCCAGGAACGCCAGGCCGTCGACAGCTGGCTGCACCACGTCCCGCACGGCACCCCCGCGCAGGTCACCGCCCACCTGAACCAGGTCCAGCGGGACTCCGGCGCCGACGAGCTCATGATCGGCGGCGTCGGCCACTCCATCCAAGCCAGGCTGCGCTCCATCGAGCTGATCGCCGACGCCTACGGCATGCCCGACAGCCCGCACTGACGCACCCGAAAGTACGACCCCCATGGCCCACCTGCCCCGCACCCCCGCCCGCACCCCGCCCGCCACCGCCTCCGCGCCCGCCCCCGCCATATCCGCGGTGCAGAAGCGCACTCTGACCGTGCTGCTCGTCTCCCAGGTCCTCAGCGGTGTCGGCCTCGCCGCCGGTGTCACCGTCGCCGGTCTCCTTGCCGGACAGATGCTTCACAACACCTCGCTGTCCGGGCTGCCCATCGCCCTGCTCACCGCGGGGTCCGCCGGTGCCGCCGTCGTCATCGGGCGCGTCTCCCAGCGCCTCGGCCGCCGCCCCGGGCTGGCAGCCGGATACCTCACCGGCGCCGTCGGTGGTGCCGGTGTCGTCGTCGCGGCCGCGCTCGGCAGCCCCGCGCTGCTGTTCGTCTCCCTGTTCCTCTACGGCGCCGGCACCACGTCCAACCTCCAGGCCCGGTACGCGGGAGCCGACCTGGCCGCACCCCACCAGCGCGCCCGCGCCACCTCCACCGTCATCGTCGCCACCACCGCCGGCGGCATCGCCGGACCGCTGCTCGCCACCCCCGCCGGGCACCTCGCGACCGCGCTCCACCTGCCCGAGCTGACCGGCCTGTTCCTCTTCTCCACGGTGGCGTTCACGCTGGCCGCGCTCACCCTCCTCATATGGCTGCGCCCCGACCCGCTGGTGCTCGCCCGCACCCTGCCCGCGGCCTCGGCTCCCGAGGGGGCACCCGCGGGCTCCCCCGCCCGGTCGGGGCCCGGCCTGCTCGTCGGTGTCGTGGTCCTCGTGCTCAGCCAGCTCGTCATGGTCGCCGTGATGACCATGACCCCCATCCACATGCACGCCCACGGCTTCGGCACCGCCGCGTCCGGCCTGGTCATCGCCCTGCACACGGGTTCCATGTACCTGCCGTCACCACTGGCCGGCCGCCTCGTCGACCGGTTCGGCGCCACCGCGATGAGCGTGGTGACAGCCGGCACGCTGCTCGCCGCGGGAGTGACCGCCGCCCTCGCGCCCGGCCACTCCTTCGCCCTGATCACCGTCGCCCTCGTCCTGCTCGGCGTCGGCTGGAACTTCGGCCTGGTCACCGGCACCGCGATCGTCACCGACAGCACGCCCCTGGCCACCCGCGCCAAGGTCCAGGGACTGGTCGACGTGGCCATCGCCGTCGCGGGCGCCGTCGGCGGCCTGGCCTCCGGCATCGTCGCCGCCGCGACGAGCTACCCGATCCTCGCCGTCCTGTGCGGCGCCCTCGCCTTCGTGGCCGCGCCCGCGGCCATCGCGGCTCAGCGGACCGCTGAACGCGCCAGCCGGAAACCCACGTCGTCCACCCGGTAGCTCGGGTGGCTGCGGCGGCGGGCCGAAGAGCGGCAGCTCCAGTGTTCGTCGAACCAGCCGCCGCCGCGCAGCACACGGTACGAGCCGTAGACCTCGGCGTCGTAGACGTCCCAGCACCAGTCCCAGACGTTGCCGAGCATGTCGTACAGGCCCCACGCGTTGGGGCGTTTGCCGCCGACCTCGTGGAGGCGCTCGTCGGAATTGGCGCGGTACCAGGCGATCTCGTCGAGCGGGGCGTAGTGCGGGCCCGTGCTGCCCGCGCGGCAGGCGTGCTCCCACTCGGCCTCGGTGGGCAGCCGGTAGCCGTCGGCCGACTCGTCCCAGAGGATTTTTTCGGTCCCGTCGTCGAGGTGGTACGCGGGGGTGTGGCCGTCTCGCAGGGACAGCGCGTTGCAGAAGCGGACCGCGTCCCACCAGGAGACGCCCTCGACCGGCAACCGGTCCCCGTGCGTGGCGCCGGGCCGCTCGCCGGTGACCGCCGCGTACAGCCCCTGGGTGACGGGGAACGCCCCGAGCAGACAGGGCTCGACGTCCACCTGCCAGCTGCGCCGCGTCCGGCGGTCCGACAGTGTGACCCGTCCGGCCGGGACGGCGGTCATTTCCGGGGCCGGGCTGCTCGTCTCCATGAGCAGGTGATCCTAATCGGGCCGCCGGGCCGTCCTGACGCGCTGCGCGGTGAGGGCCACCGTCGTGTAGCGCATCGTGAAGCCGCCGCCCATCGCGTCGACGGCCGCGCCGACCGCGTCGAGAACTTGGGACACGTCGTCCGGCGCAAGCCGGGTGAGGGTGCCCTGCGTCGGCAGCTGGTCCAGCCACGCGTCGCGGGTGTAGGTCGTCTCCCAGTCGAAGCGCCACCGCTCGGGCAGACCGAACCCGTCCGCCGCGCGGATGCCCTCGGCGGCCTTGGTGAGCAGCGAACCGTAGCCGTCCAGGGCCTGCTTCGGTGTCGCGCGGACGTCGACCGGCGAGTCCGGGGCCACCCGCTCGTAGACGTCGGCGAACGCCCGCGCCACGGCGGGCGGCGGCTCGGGCACGTTCCAGAACACCACGAGCCGGCCCCCGGGCCGCAGTACCCGCACGGCCTTCGCCGCTCCCGCGACCGGGTCGACCCAGTGCCAGGCCTGACCGGCGGCCACCACGTCGAACTCGCGGCCCGCCGGGTCCCAGGCCTCGAACGTCGCCACCTCGGCCGGCACGCCGAGCCGCCGCGCGAAGTCCGCCATCCGCCCGTCGGGCTCCACACCGAGCACGGAGCAGCCCGCCGCGCGGAACTGCCGGGCGGCGATGCCGGTACCGCAGCCGACGTCGAGGACGGCGGGCCGTGAGCCATGGCCCGCCCGGACGATCCGGTCCACCAGGGCGTCGGGGTAGCGGGGCCGCGTCCGGTCGTAGCGCTCGGCGTCCACGCCGAACGACTCGGCCATCCCGCGGTGTCGGTGGGGTGCGTTCCCTGGGTCAGTGGGCATGCGCCCACTATGGTGGGCACCTGCCCACTCGTCAACGGACCGGGGGGCCGCCGAAGCCACGGAGACACAGAGACAGGGAGGCCCGCGTGCCGACAGGTGTGGCCATCCGCGATGTGCGCGAGCAGCTGTTCGCCGCCGCCGAGCGCGTGCTGCTCCGCGCCGGGCCCAGCGCGCTGACCAGCCGCGCGGTCACCACGGAGGCGGGCTGCGCCAAGGGCGTCCTGCACCGGCACTTCGCCGACTTCGACGCGTTCCTCGCCGAGCTGGTGCTCGACCGCATCCGCGGGGTCGAGGCGCGGGGCGCCGCGCTGCGCGAGGCCGCGGGGGCGGGCAGCGTCGTCGACAACGTCACCGCCGCCCTGACGGACCTGTTCGGCCCCGTCGCCCTGGGCGTCCTCGGCCTGATCACCTCGCGGGACACGCTCCGCGCGCGGCTGCGGCGGACGACGCCGGCCGGCGTCCCTCTCCTGACGGAGGCGGGCTCCGTACTCGCCGCCTACCTCACGGCGGAGCGCGAACTCGGCCGCGTCGCCCCGGACACCGACACCGACACGCTCGCGTTCACGCTCATGGGGAGCGGGCACCTGCTTTTCGCGGGTCGCGAGGACGTGGCACGGGAGGGCGTGGCACAGGGGGGCGTGGCACGGGAGGCCGTCCGGAAGGTTGTGGTGTCGGTGCTCGCCGGGGCCGTGCGGGAACCGTAGGCCCGGGGCGGGGGACTACCCCGACGACGCGCGGACCAGCAGTCGCGCGGGTACGACCACGGGGCCCGGCCCCGCCGCGCCGGCGCCCTCGATCAGGCCGACGAGGAGTGCGACGGCGACGCGCGCGGTCCGTTCCGGGTCGAGGGTCACCGTGGTCACGGGCGGTTCCGTCGCCGCGTAGCCACGGTCCTCGCTGGCGCACACCACGCGCAGGTCGTCGGGGACGCGCAGCCCGTGCCGGGCCGCGGCGGCGAGCAGCTGGCGGCCGCCCGGGTCGTACGCGGCGTAGACGGCGTCGGGGCGGTCCGGGTGGTCCCGGCGGCCCAACAGCGCGTCGAACGCGTGCCCTTGGGCGTCGGCCACGTCGAAGGGCACGATCAGCGGGGCCGCCCCGCGCTCCCCGCACCACCGTTCGTACGCCGCCGTCACCGCGCGGGCGTAGTGCTCGTCGCCGTTGCCGGACTGCAGGGCGATGCGGTGGGCGCCGGATGCGGCGAGGTGGTCGAGGACGTCGCGGGTGGTCGCGTCGTGGTCGTTGTCCACCCAGTGGTCGCCCGGCCGTGGGTCGCCGGGGACGCCGTCGAAGACCAGCGGGATGCCACGGGCGCGCAGCGCGCGGACCATCGGGTCGCCGCGCGGGCTGTCCATGATCAGCATGCCGTCGACGGCGAGGCCGTGCCAGGAGTCGTCGGCGGCGCGGTCGGCGGGCAGCGTGGTGAGGGCGTAGCCGTGGGCGTGCGCGGCCGACATGGCCGCCGTGACGGCGCGTGAGAAGTAGGCGATCTCGGTGTAGTTCCAGGCGGTGGCGAACGTGGTGACGGCGAGGCCCAGCGTGCGGCTGCGCAGGGGGCGCGGGGCGCCGTAGCCGAGCCGTGTCGCGGTCTCGCGGACGCGGCGGCGGGTGGCGTCGCCGACCCTGCCTGTGCCGTTGAGGGCGTGCGAGACCGTCGCCGTCGATACTTCCGCGGCGCGGGCTATGTCGGCGAGTGTCGGCCCTGGCACGCGGCACATCGTACGGAATCCGTCGCCAAGGGCGGGTTCTGGTTAACGGATTACTCGTCGAGGGTTCCACCCATTCGTCGCCGCTGAGCATGGGAGTGTGGTCGTGTCCGGACCGGTCGAGTCCCCGTCGTACGTATCTCCGCCGTCCCCGCTCTCCCGGCGTGGGCTCCTCGCCGCGGCGGCCGCGGGAGCCGCCGGTGTCGCAGGCGCCGCGGGAGCCGCCGAGGCCGCGTCCTCTCCCCGGCGCTCCGCCGCCCTCGTCATCCACAACGCCCGTGTGTTCACCGGCACTTCGGGCCACGCCCGGCACGAGGCGGTGGCCGTCGGGCGGGACGGGCGGATCCTCGCCGTGGGTACGGACGGCGCCGTCAAGCGCTTCGTCGGGCGCGACACCGACGTGGTGGACGCGCGGG
Organism: Streptomyces sp. NPDC029674; assembly: GCF_044903205.1. Classification (NCBI taxonomy): domain Bacteria; kingdom Bacillati; phylum Actinomycetota; class Actinomycetes; order Kitasatosporales; family Streptomycetaceae; genus Streptomyces; species Streptomyces sp. NPDC029674. The sequence goes on along the minus strand of NZ_JBJDPY010000002.1, from coordinate 606,450 downwards.
GCGGCACCGTCATGAGCGGCGTCCACGACGGGCACGCCCATCCGATGGACGCCGCGAGCCGTTCGCTGCGGCCGTCGCTGGCCGGCGCCGAGCAGACGGTCGAGGAGCTGCGGAAGACGCTGACGGGGTTCCTCCAGGACTCGGCGGAACAGGAGCCGGACGGGTGGCTGGTCGTGGAGGACTGGAACCCGGTCGGGCTCCTCCCCCACGGCACCGCCCCGCACCACTCCATGCTCGACGCCCTGCCGACCCGGCGCCCCATCGCGCTGCGCGGCGGCGACGGCCACAACCTGTGGGCCAATCAGCGCGCCCTGGACATCGCGAAGATCACCGCGACCACCCCGGACCCGGTGGGCGGCAAGATCGTGAAGGGTGCGGACGGCAAGCCGACCGGAGTGCTGAAGGACGACGCCCAGCCGCTCGTCTCCCGGCACATCCCCGAGCCCGACGAGACTCAGTTGGCGCAAGCCGCCGCGAAAATCCTCGCCGAGGCCGCCGCGTCCGGCATCACCACCTTCATGGAAGCGGTGGTGGGGCGCGGCGAGCTGAAGCTCTATCAGCGGCTCGCCGAGTCGGACCGCCTCCTCCAGCGCATCGTGCCCGCCCTGCGCGTGGAGACCGGTCTGACGAAGGATCCGGCCGCGGCGGTGGCGTACGCGAAAGGGCTGCGCGCCGACTTCGAGGACGTACGCGGACTGCGTTTCGGCACGGTCAAGGTCTTCCTCGACGGTGTCATCGAGCATCCCGCGCAGACCGCGGCGCTCCTGGAGCCCTACCTCGACAAGGACGGCAGGCCCACCGGCCACCGCGGCGACCTGTACGTCACGGCCGGCGACTACGGCCGGCTGAGCGCCGCCTTCAACGCCGAGGGCTGGCAGATGCACGCCCACGCCATCGGCGACCGCGCCGTGCGCACCTCCCTGGACGGATACGCGTACGCGCTGCGGAAGACCGGCCGCCGTGATCTCCGCAACACGACGGCACACCTCCAACTGGTCGACCCCGCCGACCTCCCCCGGTTCGCCGCGCTCGGCGTCGTCGCCTGCATGCAGCTGCAGTGGGCCGTCCGCAACACGTGGACCATGGACGCCCTGCTGCCCTACATCGGCGCGGAGCGGCACCGGTGGCAGTACCCGGCGCGCAGTCTCCAGAAGCGGCGCGCGGCGCTCGCGGGTGGCTCGGACTGGCCGGTCGACCCTCTACAGGTCTGGAACCAGATACGCACCGCGGTCGACCGCGAGGGCATGGAGGGCGAGGGCGACCTGTACCGCGCGCAGGAAGGCGTCAGTCGTACGTCTTCCCTGCTCATGCACACCTTGGGCACCGCCCGTCAGCTCCGTATGGAGCACGTCACCGGCACCGTGGAGAGAGGAAAAGCGGCCGATCTCATCGTGCTCGACCGCGATGTGACGCGGTGTCCGGTGGCCGATATCAGCTCGGTCGAGGTGCGCCTCACGCTCGTCGGGGGCACAGTGGTGCACGACGCGGAGTCGTCGGCAGGACGCGCGGCCGCCGCCCGAGTGACGCGGGCGGCGGCGGGGCCCCGGCCCACGGCGTACGCGTCGGTGCACGGCGGGCGGCACGCCTCGTGCGGTTGCGGCCGAACTCCCGGGTGAACTGCCGGGCGATCCGGTGGGCGAACTCCCGCGCGGGGAAAGGTCCGAAAGGCCCCCCGGACGGCGGCTCCTCGAATGGCCCACCCCAGCGCGCGCGTCATCTCATATCTGAGATAACCTGCAACACATGGCAGACGACTACCTCGTACGCATCGGCAAGCTCATCCGTGACGCCCGTCAGCACCGGGGCTGGACACAGACGCAGCTCGCCGAGGCGCTCAGCACCAGCCAGAGCGCCGTGAACCGCATCGAGCGGGGCAACCAGAACATCAGCCTTGAGATGATCGCCCGAATCGGCGAGGCTCTCGACAGTGAAATCGTCTCGCTCGGGTACGCGGGCCCCATGCATCTGCGAGTCGTCGGCGGCCGCCGGCTCTCCGGCTCCATCGACGTCAAGACGAGCAAGAACGCGTGCGTGGCGCTGCTCTGCGCGTCCCTCCTGAACAAGGGCCGCACGGTGCTGCGCCGCGTCGCCCGCATCGAGGAGGTGTACCGCCTCCTCGAGGTGCTCAACTCCATCGGCGTACGCACCCGTTGGATCAACGACGGCGTCGACCTGGAGATCGTGCCGCCCGCCAAGCTGGAGATGGACGCCATCGACGCGGAGGCCGCGCGCCGCACCCGCTCGATCATCATGTTCCTCGGCCCGCTGCTGCACCGCATGGACCACTTCAAGCTGCCGTACGCGGGCGGCTGCGACCTCGGCACCCGCACGATCGAGCCACACATGATCGCGCTGCGCCGGTTCGGCCTGGACATCGCGGCGACCGAGGGGCTGTATCACGCCGAGGTGGCACGCGACGTCTCCCCCGACCGCCCCATCGTCCTCACCGAGCGCGGGGACACCGTCACCGAGAACGCCCTGCTCGCCGCCGCGCGCAGCGCCGGCACGACGGTGATCCGCAACGCGTCGTCGAACTACATGGTCCAGGACCTCTGCTTCTTCCTGGAGGCGCTGGGCGTCGAGGTCGAGGGCATCGGCACGACCACGCTGACCGTGCACGGCGTGCCCACCATCGACGTCGACGTCGACTACTGCCCCTCCGAGGACCCGGTCGAGGCGATGAGCCTGCTCGCCGCCGCCGTCGTCACCGAGTCCGAGCTGACGGTGCGCCGGGTGCCGATCGAGTTCCTGGAGATCGAGCTCGCGGTCCTGGAGGAGATGGGCCTCGACCACGACAGGACCGCGGAGTACGCGGCGGACAACGGCCGCACCCGCCTCATCGACCTCACCGTGCGCCCCTCCAAACTGGAGGCGCCCATCGACAAGATCCACCCGATGCCGTTCCCCGGCCTGAACATCGACAACGTCCCCTTCTTCGCGGCCATCGCGGCGGCGGCGCAGGGCAAGACGCTGATCCACGACTGGGTCTACGACAACCGGGCGATCTACCTCACGGACCTCAACCGCCTCGGCGGCCGCCTCCAACTCCTCGACCCGCACCGCGTCCTGGTCGAGGGCCCCACCCGCTGGCGCGCCGCCGAAATGATGTGCCCGCCCGCGCTGCGCCCCGCCGTCGTCGTCCTGCTCGCGATGATGGCGGCGGAGGGCACGTCGGTCCTGCGCAACGTGTACGTCATCAACCGCGGTTACGAGGACCTGGCGGAGCGGCTGAACTCGGTGGGCGCGCAGATCGAGACGTTCCGGGACATCTGACCGGCAGCTGCCGCCGCACTCCTGCGGCGGTCACGGGTGCGGGCGCCAGTACGCGGCCCGCACCTCGCCCTCCGCGAAGTCCCCGCGCGGCAGGCGCAGGCCCAGGGACTCCTCCAGGGCGTGGAAGTACAGCTGGAACGTGCTGGTCAGTTCGGGGTGGTCCAGCTCGGCGCGGCGCAGGGCCCGGTTGAGGAAGTCCAGCTCGCCGCCGCGGAGGTAGGGAGCGCGGCCGCGCTCGTACCAGATCAGCTCCAGCATGCCCCCGTCGTCATCGACGCTGCGGCCGTCCCGCATGTAGGCGAAGGAGTAGATCGCCTTCGCGGAGGTGGCGGTCAGCCACACGCTTTCCTTGACGCCGAGCGCGTCGTACGCCTCCGTGTCCGCGAAGGAACCCGGCGGTGTGTCGTGGTACAGCAGGAACGTCCACCCGCCCGCCTGCCCGAAACAGCAGCTCTCCCACTGGCGGTCCCAGTGGGCCCGGCCGCCGTCCACCGCCTGGAGGTCCCGCAGGCGCGTACCGGCCGCCACCTGCGCGGGATCGGCCCCGTACAGCAGGGCCAGCCGCTCGGCGTCGATGCTGCGTCCGGGCGCCGCGCGGAAGAAGGCGAGCGTCGTGTACGGGTCCTGTTCCCGCCAGGATCCGGCTATCCAGGCGAGCCCTTCCAGCGGGTCGCGCCCGCACGCCTCGACCGTTCCCGTGCCGTCCAGGCCGCCGGTGCGGAACCGCCTGCCCCACACCGGATCGATCCGCTCCAGCGCGTCGGCCACCTCCTCGAGGCTGCCGCCGCGCCCGCGTATCGCGGACTCGGCGATCAGGTACAGCACCTGTTCGAGGTCGCGGACGGCGAAGGCCTCCCGGTAGAGACCGTGCCGCCCGTGCACCGTGCCGTCCTCGTCCAGCAGCAGGAACAGACCGCCCTCCTCGGTCTCCTCTGCGCACTCGACCCACTCGTCCAGTTCGTCGTCCGAGAGCGCCACGGGCGGCAACTCGACCCCGTCGAGCAGGGGGTGTCGCGCGGTCGTCCGCTGCCACGCCTCCGCGAGTGTCCGCTGAGTGATCTCCATGGCGGCAATATAGGAGGAGGCACTGACAACCGGCCGCGTGAATGCCGGTGCCCAGTGCCTCCGCCCGGTGAGCGTGAGCCTCTGCCCGACGGCTACTGACCCGATGCCGCCAGCTTGTTGAGGTCGACCGTCTCGCCCTTGGCCGGTGCCTTCGGGCTCACGGGCTTGTCGTAGTCGCCGAACGTCGCGTCGTTGGGGGTGTCGCCGCCCTTGGTGGTGACGCGCAGGATGTACGGCTTGCCCTCCGTGGCGACGTACATCGTGTTCATCTCGCCGCCGGAGCCCTTCTTCGTGAGGGCGATGGCCTCCTTGCCGTCGACGGTCGTCGTGTCGCCCTTCTTCATGCCCTTGCGCTCGGACTTGTTCTCGTCCATCGACGCGACGAGGCCCTGCTTGTCGCACATGCCGGTGGTGGACGCGTCGTCGGCGGGCATCTTGACCCACTTGCCGGCGACCTTGGGCAGCACCTTCTCCGAACCCGGCTGGTTCTTCAGGGCGGTCTTCCAGTACTGCTCGTTGCCGCGCATGTACAAGGTGCCGTCCGTGTGCCGGATCTCGGCCTCGGAGCCATCAGTGTCGATGGTCCCCTCGCAGTTCTTCGCCTGGTCGACCGCGATGTCCAGGCTCACCGGCTTCCCGCCCTGCCGCATGTCGCCCTTGATGCGCATGGAGTCGGCGCCCTTGGTGGCCTTCACCGCCTTGGCCGCGATCTGGTCGGCGCTGTCCCCGGCGAACGGTTTGGAGTCGCCTCCGCCACCGTCGTCCCCGTCGCCGCAGCTCGCCAGCAGGGCCGCCGACAGCACGGTCACTCCGATGACACCCGTAACCCTTCTCGAACGCACGTGGTCATCCCTCCCGCGGAACATGAGGACGTTCCGTCATCCGCGGCCCGGGTGGCCGCGGTCGTCGCCGGGTACCCCGTGATTCCTCGCACTCACCCGGAATCCGGCATTCCGCCTGTCATGAGGAGGACCGGTGAATAGGGCGGGAAACCGGGGGTAACCGGGGCAGCAGCTTCACCCTCCGCTCCCCCATCGCTCCCCCAGGAGACCTCTTCATGCTGCAGGCGCACCCCTCCGTCCTCTCCGACCTGCTCGGACGCCACGCAAAACTGCACGCCAAGACGCGTACCGGCACGGCCGACCCCGCACTGCGCCGACAGCTGGACGACGTCACCTACACGCTGTGCGTCATCACCGGGACCCGCTCCCTGGACCAGGCTCTCGCCGTCGCGCGCCGTCGGGCCGGCGGATCGTCCCGCCGGGCCGCTCAGTCGAGCACGGCCACCCCGTCGAGCTCCACCAGCGCGGAGTCGTCCCACAGGCGTACGGCGCCCACCACCGCCATCGCCGGGTAGTCGCGGCCCGCCAACCGGTGCCAGATACGGCCGAGTTGGGGCGCGCAGGCCCGGTAGTCGGCGACGTCCGTGGCGTAGACGGTGACGCGGGCCAGGTCGGCGGGGGTGCCGCCCGCGTGGCGCAGGGCCGTGAGCAGGTTGGTCAGCGCGCGCTCGAACTGCTCGGGCAGGGTGGCGCCGGTGACCTCGCCCTCGCTGTCCAGCGCGGTCTGCCCGGCGAGGAAGACGAGCCGTGAACCGGTGGCGGTGACGGCGTGCGAGAAGCCCTTGGGCGGGGAGAGCTCGGCGGGGTTGACGCGGTTCAGGCTGCTCATGCGGGCGGCTCCTCCAGGTGGGTGGCGTACAGCTCCTTGGCGATGATCGTGCGCTGGACCTCGCTCGCCCCCTCGTAGATGCGGGGCGCCCGCACCTCACGGTAGAGGTGCTCCAGGAGGTGGCCGCGGCGCAGCGCGCGGGCGCCGTGCAGCTGGACGGCCGCGTCGACCACGTACTGGGCGGTCTCCGTGGCGATCAGCTTCGCCATCGCGGCGCGCCGGGCGATGCCGGGGGCCTGCGGGCCCTCGCGGTCGTACGCCGCCGCTGCCGCGTACACCATCAGGCGGGCCGCCTCCGTGCGCGTGGCCATCTCGGCGACCTGGTGGGCGACGGACTGCAGATCCTTCAACGTGCCGCCGAACGCCGTCCGTTCGGCCGTGTGGGCCAGCGTCGCGTCGAGCGCGGCCTGCGCCATGCCGACCGCGAACGCGCCGACGCTCGGCCGGAACCGGTTCAGGGTCGTCATCGCGACCCGGAAACCGCGGTCCACCTCGCCGAGCACGTCGTCCGCCGTGACCCGCACGCCGTCGAAGGCCAGGGCGCCGATCGGGTGCGGGGAGAGCATGTCGAGGGCGGTGCCGGTGAGGCCCGCGCGGTCGGCGGGGACCAGGAACGCGGTGACTCCGCGGGAGCCCGCGCGCGGGGACGTACGGGCGAAGACGGTGTAGAAGTCGGCTTCGGGGGCGTTCGAGATCCAGCACTTCTCGCCGGTGAGGCGCCAGCCGTCGGGGCCGTCGGGGGTCGCGGCGAGGCTCAGGGCCGCCGCGTCCGAGCCGGCGCCCGGCTCCGAGAGGGCGAAGGCGGCGATGGCGTGGCCGCTGCGGACGGGGGGCAGCCACCGGTCCCGCTGGGCGGGGGTGCCGTGGATGTGCACGGGGTGTGCGCCCAACCCTTGCAGGGCGAAGGCGGTCTCTGCCTCTGTGCAGGCGTAGGCGAGGGACTCTCGGGTCAGGCAGAGGTCGAGTGTGCGGGGCGCTTCGCTGGGGGGACGGGTTTCATTCTGCGGGTCGGAGGGGGCTGGTCGCGCCCCGGCGGCGGAGCCGCTCATGTCACCGCCCCGCGCCCCTGAAGGGGCGCCATCTGGGCCCGCGCCCTCTTCGTTTCCCTCGAATAGCGCGTCCAGCAAGCCCAGTTCGCCCAGCGCCCTCACCAGCGGGCGGTTCACCCGGCCCGGCTCGCCCTTCTCCGCCAACGGGCGCAATCGCTCCTCCGCAAGCGTGCGCAGTCTCGTGCAGCGGGCGGTTTCTTCAGGATTGAGCGAGAATGCCGTCACCCCGGTCCCCTCCTTTATCGCGCACCGTTGACTGTCGTCACCATCACGATACGCTCATGGAGCGAGCCCACCACAGCGCCCGACCGGCAGGCAAGGGGGCAGAGCCGCCATGGAACCCACCGGCAATCCGGCCGACCCGGGGCTGACACCGTCCGGCCACGTCGACACGTTCACCAGGGACCATCTGCCGCCGCGCGAGCGGTGGCCCGTGCTGGTCCACGACCGTCCCGAGCTGCGCCACCCCGCCCGCCTCAACTGCGGCGCGGAGCTCCTGGACCGGACCGTCGAGCGGTTCGGCGCCGAGCGCCCCGTCTTCCACTCCGCGTCCGGCGAGACCTGGACGTACGGCCTGCTGCGGCAGCACGTCGACCGGATCGCGCATGTGCTGACCGACGAGCTGGGCGTACCGCCCGGCGGGCGCGTGCTGCTGCGCGGGCCCACCACGCCGTGGCTCGCGGCCTGCTGGCTCGCGGTGATGAAGGCGGGCGCGGTCGCGGTGACCGTCCTCGCCCAGCAGCGTGCGCAGGAGCTCGCCACCATGTGCGAGATCGCCGAGGTGCGGCACGCGCTCTGCGACGTCCGGTCGGTGGACGACCTGATCAAGGCCGGTGTGCCGGGGCTGAGCATCACCACGTACGGAGGTGAGGGACCCGACGACCTTCTCGTGCGTGCGGGCAGGCAGCCCGCGGAGTACGAGGCGGTCGGCACGGCCGCCGACGACGTCGCGCTCATCGCGTTCACCTCCGGCACGACGGGCCGGCCCAAGGGGTGCATGCACTTCCACCGTGACGTGCTCGCCATCGCCGACACCTTCGCGCGGCACGTCCTCAAGCCGGTGCCCGACGACGTCTTCGCGGGCAGCCCGCCGCTCGGTTTCACCTTCGGACTCGGCGGTCTCGTCATCTTCCCGCTCCGCTTCGGCGCGTCGTCCGTCCTGCTCGAACAGGCGGGTCCCAAGCAGCTGTTGCCCGCCATCGGGCGGCACGGGATCACCGTGCTCTTCACCGCGCCGACCGCGTACCGCACGATGCTGGACCAGCTCGACGAGCACGACGTCTCGTCGCTGCGCCGCTGCGTCTCCGCCGGGGAGAACCTGCCCGCGGCCACCTGGCAGGCCTGGCACCGGCGCACCGGCCACCGGATCATCAACGGCATCGGCGCGACGGAGCTGCTGCATATCTTCATCTCCGCCGCCGACGACGACATCAGGCCCGGCACGACGGGACGCCCCGTGCCGGGGTGGCACGCGCGCGTGGTCGACGATTCCGGCGCCCCGGTGCCGGACGGCGAACCGGGACTGCTCGCCGTGCGCGGCCCGGTGGGCTGCCGCTACCTCGCCGACGACCGCCAGCTCCAGTACGTACGGCACGGCTGGAACATCACCGGCGACACCTACGTCCGCGACCCCGACGGCTACTTCCGGTATGTCGCCCGCGCCGACGACATGATCATCTCGGCCGGGTACAACGTCGCGGGCCCCGAGGTCGAGGAGGCCCTGCTCCGCCACCCCGACGTCGCCGAGGCCGCGGTCGTGGGGCGCCCCGACGAGCTGCGCGGCCAGGTGGTCCTGGCTTACGTGGTCCTGCGCGAAGGGGCGACGCCCGACGCCGACCGGCTGCGCGAATTCGTCAAGGGCGAGCTGGTGCCGTACAAGTGCCCGCGCGAGATCGTCTTCCTGGACGCGCTGCCGAGGACGGCGACGGGGAAGCTGCAGCGGTTCCGGCTGCGTGCCGAGTCCCCGGCGGAACCGGGCCCGTAGAGTGATCACGTGTCCGAGCAGCACACTCCACGGTCCCTGATCGTCACCTTCTACGGCGCCTACGGCCGGGCCGCGCCAGGACCGGTCCCGGTGGCCGAGCTGGTGCGCCTCCTCGCGCCGGTCGGCGTGGACGCGCCGTCGGTGCGGTCCTCCGTGTCCCGGCTCAAGCGGCGCGGCCTGCTGGTGCCCGCGCGCACGGCCGCGGGCGCGGCGGGCTACGAGCTGTCGCCCGACGCGCGCCAGCTCCTGGACGACGGCGACCGCCGCATCTACGGCACCGAGGCCGCGCGGCACGGCGGCGGCTGGGTCCTCGCCGTGTTCTCCGTGCCCGAGGCCGAACGCCAGAAGCGGCACGTGCTGCGCTCCCGCCTCGCGGGCCTCGGCTTCGGCACGGCGGCCCCGGGCGTCTGGATCGCCCCCGCGCACCTCTACGAGGAGACCAGGCACACCCTGGAGCGGCTTCAACTCGCCCCGTACGTCGACCTGTTCCGCGGCGAGCACCTGGGCTTCGCGCCGACGGCCGAGGCGGTCGCGCGCTGGTGGGACCTCTCGTCACTGGCCAAGCAGCACGAGGCCTTCCTGGACCGGCACGAGCCGGTGCTGCGCTCCTGGGAGTCCCGCAAGGGCGCTCCCCCGCCGCCCGAGGAGGCGTACCGCGACTACCTCCTCGCGCTCGACTCGTGGCGCCAACTCCCTTACACGGACCCGGGTCTGCCCGCCGATCTGCTGCCGTCGGACTGGCCGGGGGCCCGTTCCGCCGCGGTGTTCGCGGCGCTGGACGGCTGGCTTCGGGAGGCCGGGGCGCTGTTCGTGCGGCCCGCATAGGCTGGCCCCCGACTTAGTGATCATGTGCTGGGCTGGAGGTGGCGGGTGGGCGAGGACGTGTTGCGCTGGATGCGCTGGAGCGAGTACCGCGTCGTGCCGTGGAAGAACGGTGGCGGCACGACCAGGGAGGTCGCGGACGGCACCGGCTGGCGGGTGAGCGTCGCGGACGTGGCGGGCGACGGCCCCTTCTCGTCCTTCCCCGGCATCGACCGCGTGATCACCCCGGTCGAGGGCGACGGCATGCTGCTGACCGTAGCCGGGGCCGCACCCGTGCCGGTCGAGCCGCTGCGCCCCTTCGCCTTCCCCGGTGACGCGGCGACGGACTGCCGGCTGGTGGCGGGCCCGGTGCGCAATCTGAACGTGATGACCCGCAGGGGCGGCGCGACGGCCGGGGTGCGGATCGTCACCGTCACCGCAGGGCGGGAGGCGGAGACGGTGTGCGCGGCGGGCGAGACCCTGCTCGTCATGGCCGTCACCGAGGGGATCGCTGTCGCCGGACAGGACGGGCCGGGGACTCCGCTGGGCCGCCTCGACTGCGTACGCCGGGACGGTCCGGCCGCGCTGACGCTGCGCGGCGACGGCACGGTGGCCGAGGTCAGGATCGAGACCGGGACCACCGCGCCGCACTGACGCGGACGCTCAGCCGCCCAGCGTCAGCCTCGGCTTGGGCGCGTCCGTGCGGCCCGTCTGGGGCCGTCGGCTGCCCGCGCGGTACTGCACGGGCCAGCTCACGCCCGGGCCCGCGTAGCCCTGTTCGGCGGCGGCGTGCAGGGTCCAGTGCGGGTCGTAGAGGTGTGGGCGGGCGAGGGCGCAGAGGTCCGCGCGGCCGGCGAGGAGCAGGGAGTTGACGTCGTCCCAGGAGGAGACGGCGCCGACCGTGATCACCGGGATGCCGGTCCGGTTGCGGATGCGGTCGGCGTACGGGGTCTGGTAGGAGCGGCCGTACGCGGGGCGCTCGTCGGAGACCACCTGGCCCGTCGAGACGTCGATGGCGTCGGCTCCGTGTGCCGCGAACGCGCGGGCGATCTCGACGGCGTCGTCCGCCGTGGTGCCGCCGTCGGCCCAGTCGGTGGCGGAGATGCGGACGGTCATGGGTTTGCCGGCCGGCCACACCTCCCTTATCGCGTCGAAGACTTCGAGGGGGAAGCGGAGGCGGCCCGGCAGGGCACCGCCGTACGCGTCCGTGCGGTGGTTGGTGAGCGGGGAGAGGAAGCCGGAGAGCAAGTAGCCGTGGGCGCAGTGCAGTTCGAGGAGGTCGAAGCCTGCGCGGTCGGCGCGCCGTGCCGCCGCGACGAACTGCTCGCGGATGTCGGTCAGTCCGGCGCGGGAGAGTTCGCGCGGGGTCTGGCTGCCCGGCTTGTACGGGAGCGGTGAGGCGGCGTCGAGCGGCCAGTTGCCGTCGGGCAGCGGGTCATCGATGCCCTCCCACATCAGGCGGGTGGAGCCCTTGCGGCCGGAGTGGCCGAGCTGGACGCCGATCGCCGTGCCGGGTGCCTGCGCGTGGACGAAGTCGGTGACGCGGCGCCAGGCGTCGGCCTGTTCGGCGGTGTAGAGCCCTGCGCAGCCCGGAGTGATGCGGCCGCGCTCGCTGACGCACACCATCTCCGTCATGACCAGGCCCGCGCCGCCCAGTGCCCGGGCGCCCAGGTGCACCAGGTGGAAGTCGCCGGGGACGCCGTCCACGGCGGAGTACATGTCCATCGGGGAGACGACGACGCGGTTGCGCAGGGTCAGGTCGCGCAGCCGGAAGGGCGTGAACATCGGCGGGGTGCCTTCGGGGCAGCCGAAGTCGCGCTCGACGGCGCGGGTGAAGCCGGCGTCGCGCAGGCGGAGGTTGTCGTGGGTGACGCGGCGGCTGCGGGTGAGGAGGTTGAACGCGAACTGGCGGGGCGGCTGGTCCAGGTGGTCCGGCAGGTGCTCGAACCACTCCAGGCTGGCGCGGGCCGCGCGCTGCGTGGAGGCGACGACGGGGCGGCGCTCCGTCTCGTACGCCGCGAGGGCGCCCGGGATGTCGGGCTGTTCCTGGAGGCAGGCGGCGAGGGCGAGGGCGTCCTCGACGGCGAGCTTGGTGCCGGAGCCGATGGAGAAGTGGGCGGTGTGGGCGGCGTCGCCAAGGAGCACCGTGTTGCCGTGCGACCAGCGGTCGTTGACGACCGTGCGGAAGTTGATCCAGGCGGATTTGTTGCCGCGCAGCGGGCGGCCGCCGAGCGCGTCGGCGAAGATCTTGGCGCAGCGTTCGGTGGACTCGTGCTCGTCGAGCTCGGCGAACCCGGCGGCCTCCCACACCTCCTCGCGCATCTCGACGATGACGGTGGAGGCGTCGGGATCGCGGGAGTACGGGTAGCCGTGCAGCTGCATCACGCCGTGCTCGGTCTCGGCGATCTCGAACCGGAACGCGTCGAAGGCGAAGTCCGCGGCGAGCCAGATGTAGCGGCAGCGGTGCGTCGTGAGGCTCGGCCGGAAGACGTCGGCGTGTGCCTCGCGGGTGAGGCTGTGCACGCCGTCCGCGGCGACGACCAGGTCGTACGCCGTGGCCAGCTCGGCGGCGGGCGGCGCCTCGGTGCGGAAGCGGAGCTCCACGCCGAGGCCGCGGCAGCGCTCGTGCAGGATCTCCAGGAGCCTGCGCCGCCCGAGCGCCGCGAAGCCGTGCCCGCCGGAGGTGTGCCGCCGGTCGCGGTGCACGATGTCGATGTCGTCCCACCGCACGAACTCGGCCTGGAGCGCGGCGTACACGGCGGGGTCGGCGTGCTCGATGCCGCCGAGGGTCTCGTCGGAGAGCACGACGCCGAAGCCGAAGGTGTCGTCGGGTGCGTTGCGCTCCCAGACGGTGAGCTCGCGGCCGGGGTCGAGCCGCTTGAGCAGCGCGGCGGCGTAGAGACCGCCGGGCCCGCCCCCGATCACGGCGATGCGGTGGGGGGTGGCCATGGTCACCGCCCCTGCCACTTCGGCGGGCGCTTCTCCGTGAAGGCCGCGTGGAACTCGGCGTAGTCCTCGCCGTTCATGAGGAGGGCCTGGGTGGACGCGTCCAGTTCGACGGAGGCGGCCAGTGGCATGTCGAGCTCGGCGGTGAGCAGCGCCTTGGTCTGCGCGTACGCGAGGGCGGGTCCTTCGGCGAGGCGGCGGGCCAGGGTCTGTGCGGCCTCGGCCGCCTTGCCCTCGTCCGTCAACTCGCTGATCAGGCCGATCCGTTCGGCCTCGGGCGCGCGTACCGCATCGCCGAGCATGAGGAGCCGGGTGGCGTGGCCCAGGCCGACGACGCGCGGCAGGAGGTAGGCGGCGCCCATGTCGCCGCCGGAGAGGCCCACGCGGGTGAAGAGGAAGGAGAAGCGGGCGCTCGGGTCCGCGACGCGGAAGTCCGCGGCGAGGGCGAGCACCGCGCCGGCGCCCGCCGCCACCCCGTGCACGGCGGCGATCACCGGGAAGGGACACTCCCTGATGGCGCGGACGACCTGGCCCGTCATGCGGTTGAAGTCGAGGAGCTGGGCCGTGTCCATGGCGAGCGTGGCGCCGATGATCTCGTCGACGTCGCCGCCCGAGCAGAAGCCGCGGCCCTCGCCGCCGAGCACGAGGGCCCGCACGGACTTGTCGCGGGAGAGCTCGGCGAGCAGGTCGCGCAGGTCGGCGTAGGCGCCGAAGGTGAGGGCGTTGAGCTTGTCGGGGCGGGCGAGGGTGACCGTGGCGACCCCTTCGTCGACGGCGAGGCGCAGGTGCCGCCAGTCGGGGGTGCGGGTCGCGGAGCCGGTGAAGGGACTCATCAGGTGCGGCCTCCTCGGCCTGGGGGCTGGCTGGAGTGCGCGGTCGTGCGACGTACAGGCGTACCGGTGTCGGTGTGTGGGCCGCCTCAGACGAAGTTATCACCGTTCCGTGACCGTCGTCATGAGTGCGCGATACGACGACAGGGTCGTACGTCCCGTGAGTGCCCGACCCTCGCCCCTGTCGGCACAGCGCTTAGGATTCGTACGGTTGAAAGCAGGACCGCCTGCTGCCCTGAACGGACCCGCCTTGCACGAGCCCTCCTCCCCCGCCTCCTGGCGCATCGCGCTGCCGCACACCACGGCGGCCGTGCCGGTCGCGCGCGCCCTGGTCCGTACGGCGCTCACCGACATCGAGTCGTCCGCCGACACCGACACCGCCGAGCTCCTCACCGCCGAGCTGGTCGCCAACGCCGTGGAGCACACCGAGGGGCAGGAGCCCATAGAGCTGGTGATCGAGCTCCTGCCGACCGGCTGCCAGGTCGAGGTGCACGACTCCAACCCGCTGCCGCCCGGCGACCTGACCGACCCCGGCCCGCACGCCGAGCCCGACCCCTGGCAGGAGCACGGGCGCGGGCTGCTCCTGATCCGCACCCTCAGCTCGTCCTGCGGTCACCGCCCCACCGCGTCCGGCAAGGCGGTCTGGTTCACGCTTCCCGCGACGCCCCCGCGGCACTGCCGCTGAGCGGTTCCTCGCCCCGGCCGAGCCGCGAGTGTCCGCGGCCGTAGAGCGCGTAGACCACGGCACCCACCACGAGGAACACGGCGAACTGCAGCCACGTCCGCCAGCCCGTGCCCCAGATCAGATAGAGGCAGAAGCCGATCCCCAGGAGCGGGCTGACCGGGTGGAACGGCACCCGGAAGGTGCGGCGCAGGTCCGGGGCCGAGCTGCGCAGCGCGATCACCGCGACGTTCACCACGACCATGATCGCCAGGGTGCCGATGGTGGTCAGGCTGACGACGACGTCGAGCGACGAGAAGGCGGCGGGCACGGCGACGGCCGCCGCGACGATCCAGGTGCCCGCGACCGGTGTCGCGGTCCTCGGCGAGACGCGTTCGAAGACGCGCGGCATGAGGCCGTCGCGGGACATCGACATCAGGATGCGGGTCTGGCCGTACATCACGGCGAGCACCACGGACGCGATGGCGACGACCGCTCCGAAGGCGATGATGCCGCCGCCGACGGTCGAGTCCGTGACCTGGTCGACGACGAGCGAGAGCGCGGCGGGCTTGTCGGCGACGGCGTCCGGGCCGAGCGCGCCGATTGCGGCGAGCGCGACGGCGACGTAGAGCAGGGTGACGACGCCGATGCAGATCAGGATCGCGAGCGGGATGTTGCGCCGCGGGTTCTTCACCTCCTCGCCTGCCGTGGTGACCGCGTCGAAGCCGATGAAGGAGAAGAAGGCGAGCGAGGCGCCCGCGGTGACGCCGGAGACGCCCGCGCCCGCGAAGGGCGTGAGGTTGCCGTCCTCGAACGCGGTGAACGCGATGGCCAGGAACAGCAGCAGGATGCCGATCTTCAGCACCGCCATGGCCGCCGTCGCGCCGGCGCTCTCGCGGATGCCGCGCACCAGGAGCACGGCGGCGAGCAGGATGACGACGACGGCGGGCAGGTTCAGCACGCCGCCCTCGCCGGGTCCCGCGGAGAGCGCGGCGGGCAGTTCCCAGCCGGTGAGGCTGTGCAGCAGCTGGTTCAGGTACTGGCTCCAGCCGACCGCGACCGCGGAGACCGAGACGCCGTACTCCAGGAGCAGGCACCAGCCCACGAGGAACGCGGTGCGTTCGCCCAGTGAGGCGTACGCGAAGGAGTACGAGCTGCCGGAGACCGGGATCGCGCCGCCCAGCTCCGCGAACGAGAACGCGGTGAAGATGCACGTCACGGCCGCCAGGACATAGGAGACCGCGACGGCGGGGCCGGCCTCGGCGACCGAGTCGGAGAGGCCGACGAAGATGCCGGTGCCGACGATCGCGCCGACACCGAAGCACACGAGCTGGAAGAGCCCCATGGTGCGCCTGAGGCCGTGGCCTTCCAGGTCCGCGCCCGATTCGGCGACGAGCTGATCGGGGGACTTGATGCGAAGCCCATTGGTGCTTGTGGGGCTCATGGGGTGGTTCTCGTTTCCGGTGGTGCGTGGTGCGGTGTGCGTGGTGCGTGGTGCGAGACGTGTGTGTCAGGTCAGTGTCGCGACCAGGACCGCCTTGATCGTGTGCATACGGTTCTCAGCCTCGTCGAAGACGACGGAGTGTGCCGACTCGAAGACCTCGTCCGTGACCTCCAGGGACTCCAGGCCGTACGTCTCGTGGAGCTCGCGGCCGACCTGGGTGCCCAGGTCGTGGAAGGCCGGCAGGCAGTGCAGGAACTTCACGTCGGCGTTGCCGGTGGCGCGCAGGACGTCCATCGTCACCGCGTAGGGCGCGAGGGCGGCTATGCGCTCGGCCCACACCTCCTTGGGCTCCCCCATCGACACCCACACGTCGGTGCCGACGAAGTCGGCGCCCCGGACACCCTCCTCGACGTCCTCCGTGAGGGTGAGGCGGGCGCCACTGGCCTCGGCGAGCCCGCGGGCCCGCGCGACGATCTCCTCGGCCGGCCAGTAGGCCCGGGGCGCGACGATGCGTACGTCCATGCCGAGCAGCGCGCCGGTGACCAGGTAGGAGTTGCCCATGTTGAAGCGGGCGTCCCCGAGGTAGGCGAAGGCGATGTCGGTGAGGGGCTTGGCCGCGTGCTCGGTCATGGTGAGCATGTCGGCGAGCATCTGGGTGGGGTGCCAGTCGTCGGTCAGGCCGTTGTAGACGGGCACGCCCGCGTGGGCGGCGAGCGTCTCGACCGTGTCCTGCGCGTCCCCGCGGAACTCGATGGCGTCGAACATCCGGCCGAGCACCCGGGCGGTGTCCTTCGACGACTCCTTCTTGCCGATGTGCGAGCCGGACGGGTCGATGTACGTCGTGGCGGCGCCCTGGTCGGCGGCGGCCACCTCGAAGGCGCAGCGGGTCCTCGTGGAGCTCTTCTCGAAGATCAGGGCGATGTTCTTGCCCCGCAGCCGCCGCGTCTCGGCCCCGGCCTTCTTGGCCGCCTTCAGCTCGGCGGCCAGGTCGATCAGGCCGCGGAACTCGTCGGCGGTGAAGTCCAGCTCCTTGACGAAGTGGCGGCCGGTGAGGTCTGTGGCCATGAGGCGCTCCAGGAATGCGGAAAGGGGGTGCGGGACACGGTGACCTTGGAACTATATACGACGCTTCACATTTATATACAGGCGGTCGTGGTGCCCCGCCCTGCTACGCCCCCGGCACCGCGTCCCGCTGCACCGGACAGCTCATGCACCGCGGGCCGCCCCGGCCGCGCCCCAGCTCACTGCCCAGGATCTCGATCACCTCGATGCCCTGCTTGCGCAGGTGCGTGTTGGTGGTCGAGTTCCGCTCGTACGCGACGACGACGCCCGGCTCCACCGCGAGGACGTTGCACCCGTCGTCCCACTGCTCGCGCTCGGCCGCGTGCACGTCCTGCGTGGCCGTGAGCACCCGGATGCCGTCGAGCCCGAGCGCGGCGGCGATGGCCCGGTGCATGTGCTCGGGCGGATGGTCGGTGACCTTCAACTCCCGCTCCCCCACGCCCGGTTCGATGGTGTACGAGCGGAGCATGCCGAGGCCCGCGTACTGCGTGAAGGTGTCGCCGTCGACCATCGTCATGACCGTGTCGAGGTGCATGAAGGCGCGCCGCTTCGGCATGTCGAGGGCCACGATGGTCTGCGCGGAGCCCGCCGCGAACAGCTTGTGCGCGAGCATCTCGACGGCCTGCGGGGTGGTGCGCTCGCTCATGCCGATGAGCACCGCCCCCTTGCCGATCACCAGGACGTCGCCGCCCTCGATGGTCGAGGGATAGTCCGCCTGCCCCTGCGACCAGACGTTGAAGTTCTCGCCGCGGAACAGCGGATGGTGCTGGTAGATCGCCTCGAAGTGCACGGTCTCGCGCTGCCGGGCGGGCCAGCGCATCGCGTTGATGGAGACGCCGTCGTAGATCCAGGCGGAGGTGTCGCGGGTGAAGAGGTGGTTGGGCAGCGGGCCGAGCAGGAAGTCGTCCATGTCCATGCAGTGGAAGCGGACGGACGTCGGCTCGGCGTGCCGCTCCAGGAACTCGCGCTTCGTCATCCCGCCGACCAGCGCCTCGGCGAGCTCGGCCGACGGCATCGTCGCGAACACCGCCCGCAGGTGGTCGGTGGCCAGCGGCCCGTACTCCTTCTCGTCGAAGACGCGGTCCAGGACGAGGAGGCGGGCCGCCGGCACGTCCAGGGTCTCGGTCAGCAGGTCACCGAAGAGGTGGACGGCCACGCCCCGGTCGCGCAGCACGTCCGCGAAGCCGTCGTGCTCCTGGCGGGCCCTGCGCACCCACAGGACGTCGTCGAAGAGGAGGGTGTCCTTGTTGCTCGGAGTCAGCCGCTTGAGCTCCAGATCGGGGCGGTGCAGTATGACGCGGCGCAGCCGCCCGGCCTCGGAGTCGACATGGAATCCCATGGGGTCCATCTTTCCCCGGCCGGACGGCCGACGCTCATCGTTGGCCGAAGCCGTGCGGCTCAGCGGCTAAAGCCGCGGGTCCACCGGTTCCGACTCCAGGGCGAGGACCGCGAACACCGCCTCGTGCACGCGCCACAGCGGTTCGCCGTCCGCGAGGCGGTCCAGGGCCTCCAGGCCGAGCGCGTACTCGCGGGCGGCGAGGGAGCGCTTGTGGCCGAGGGAGCGGTCGCGCAGCTTCGCCAGGTTGTCCGGGCGGGTGTACTCGGGGCCGTAGACGATCCGCAGGTACTCCCGGCCGCGGCACTTGATGCCGGGCTGGACGAGCCGGCCCTGGCCGTTCCTGACCAGGGCGGCGACCGGCTTGACGACCATGCCCTCGCCGCCGCGGCCCGTCATCTCCAGCCACCAGTCGACGCCCGCCCGGACGGACTCGGGGTCGCCGGTGTCGACGTAGAGGCGGCGGGTGGTCTGGAGCAGGTCGGAGCCCTGGCCGCTGTCGTGCTCCACCATGCGGTCGATCAGGGCGAGCTGCTCGTCGTGCGGGAGCCCGGCGAGGCTGCGGCCCTGGACGGCCAGGATCTGGAACGGCGCGAGCCGCACGCCCTCCAGGCCGTCGGTCGGCCAGCAGTAGCGGCGGTAGGCGTCGGTGAAGGCGGCGGCGTCCGTGGCGCGTTCCCGCTGGCGGGCCAGGAGGGCGCCGGTGTCGACTCCTCGTGCGGTCGCCGCCTCCAGCGCGGCGAGCGCGCCGGGGAAGACGGCGCCGGCGGCGGCGCCCACGGCGGCGTACTGGGTGCGGAGCAGGCCGGACGCCTTCAGCGACCACGGCATCAGCTCCGCGTCGAGCAGCAGCCAGTCCGTCGCCAGCTCCTCCCACAGGCCCGCCTCGGTGACGGCGGTGCGGACGCGGCCGAGGACCTCCTCGGTGACGGCCGGGTCGGTGAAGAAGGGGCGGCCGGTGCGGGTGCAGAGCGAGCCGGTCGGGCCCCCTTCGACGCCGAAGCGCTCGCGGGCCACGCCGGCGTCACGGCAGACCAGCACCACCGCACGCGAACCCATGTGCTTCTCCTCGCACACGACGCGGGCGACACCGTCCTGGGCGTAGGCGGCGAAGGCCTCCTCCGGGTGTTCCAGGTAGCCCTCCCGCCGGGAGGTGGCGGTCGGTGCCATCGTCGGCGGCAGGTACGGCAGCAGGCGCGGGTCGACGGCGAAGCGGCTCATGACCTCCAGGGCGGCGGCCGCGTTCTCCTCGCGCACGGCGACGCGGCCCGCGTGCCGGGTCTCCACCGTGCGGCGGCCGTGCACGTCGGCCAGGTCGAGCGGCCGCCCCTCGTGGCCGCCCGGCGCCTCGGTCCGCAGCGGCCTGGCGGGTTCGTACCAGACGCGCTCCGCCGGTACGTCGACGAGCTCGCGCTCCGGCCAGCGCAGCGCGGTGAGGCGGCCGCCGAAGACGGCGCCGGTGTCCAGGCAGATGGTGTTGTTGAGCCAGGTCGCGGTGGGCACCGGGGTGTGGCCGTAGACGACCGCGGCCCGGCCCCGGTACTCCTCCGCCCACGGGTAGCGCACCGGCAGGCCGAACTCGTCGGTCTCGCCGGTCGTGTCGCCGTACAGGGCGTGCGAGCGCACCCGGCCCGACGTGCGGCCGTGGTACTTCTCGGGCAGCCCGGCGTGGCAGACGACGAGCCGCCCCTCGTCGAGGACGTAGTGGGAGACGAGCCCGTCCACGAACTCCCTTACCCGCTCCCGGAACTCGTCGCTCTCCCCCTCCAGCTGCGCGATGGTCTCGGCGAGTCCGTGGGTGTGCTGAACGTTGCGGCCCTTGAGATGGCGGCCGAGCTTGTTCTCGTGGTTGCCGGGCACGCAGAGGGCGTTGCCGTCGGCGACCATCGACATGACGCGGCGCAGCACGCCCGGGGTGTCCGGGCCGCGGTCGACGAGGTCGCCGACGAAGACGGCCGTGCGGCCCTGCGGGTGGACCCCGTCGACGTAGCCGAGCTTGTGGAGGAGGGTCTCCAGTTCGGCGGCGCAGCCGTGGATGTCGCCGATGATGTCGAAGGGGCCTGTGAGGTGCGAGAGGTCGTTGTAGCGCTTCTCGGTGACGACGGTGGCGTTCTCGATCTCGTCCACTCCGCGCAGGACGTGGACCTTGCGGAAGCCCTCGCGCTCCAGGTGCTTCAGGGAGCGGCGCAGTTCGCGCTGGTGGCGCTGGATGACGCGGCGCGGCAGGCCTGCGCGGTCCTCGCGGGCGGCGTTGCGGGCGGCGCAGACCTCCTCGGGCACGTCGAGGACGATGGCGATGGGCAGCACGTCGTACCGTCTGGCCAGCTCGATCAGCTGCTTGCGGCTGTCGCTCTGCACGCTGGTCGCGTCGACGACGGTGCGGCGGCCCGCGGCGAGGCGCTTGCCGGCGATGTAGTCCAGCACGTCGAAGGCGTCGCGGCTGGCGCTCTGGTCGTTCTCGTCGTCGGCGACGAGCCCGCGGCAGAAGTCGCTGGAGAGGACCTCGGTGGCCTTGAAGTGCCGTCGGGCGAAGGTCGACTTGCCAGAGCCGGTGGCGCCGATCAGGACGACGAGGGAGAGGTCGGTGACGGGGAGAACGCGGCCGGTGCGAGTGTCGTTCGTCATGCGGCCCGCACCTCCTTCCTGTCGGTCCGCGTGAACACGGCCATCTGCGTGGGCGGTCCCACCTCGGGATCGTCGTCGCCCACGGGCGCGAACTCCACGCCGTACGCGTGCCGTTCGGCCACTTCGCGGGCCCAGGCGCGGAACTGGGCACGCGTCCACTCGAAGCGGTGGTCGCCGTGGCGCACGTGCCCCGCGGGGAGCGACTCCCAGCGGACGTTGTACTCGACGTTCGGCGTCGTCACCAGGACGGTGCGGGGGCGCGCGGAGCCGAACACCGCGTACTCCAGGGCGGGCAGGCGCTCCACGTCGAGGTGCTCGATGACCTCGCTGAGCACCGCCGCGTCGTAGCCCTTGAGCCGCTTGTCGGTGTACGCGAGCGACCCCTGGAGGAGCGTGACGCGCTCGGCCCTGCGCTCGCCCATGCGGGCAAGGTCGAGCCGCCGGGAGGCGACGGTCAGCGCGCGCATGGACACGTCCAGGCCGACGATCTCGGTGAACCGGGCGTCCTGGAGCAGCGCCTGCACCAGCTGGCCCTGTCCGCAGCCCAGGTCGAGGACGCGGGCCGCACCGGCGGCGGTGAGCGCCGCGAGGATCGCCTCGCGGCGGCGCAGGGCGAGCGGCACGGGCGCGGTGTCGGTGTCGGTCTCCTCGTCCACGGCGTTGTCCAGCTCCTCGACGTCCGTGTCGTCGGCGTCGGCGAGCCGCACCAGTTCGAGCCGCTCCTTCGCCTCCCGGGTCAGGGACCGGCGCCGGGCGAGGTAGCGGCTGGTGATGAGCTCCTGCTCCGGGTGGTGCGCGAGCCAGCCGTCGCCGGCCCGCAGCAGCTTGTCGACCTCGTCCGGCGAGACCCAGTAGTGCTTGGCGTCGTCGAGGACGGGCAGCAGCACGTACAGGTGCCGCAGCGCCTCGCCCAACGTCAGCTTCCCGTCCGGCACTTCGAGTACGAGCTGTACGTAGCGTGAGTCCCCCCAGTGGGGGAACCGCACGTCCAGCGGGACGGGCGTCACCGTCACCGTCCAGCCGAGCGGCTCGAACAGCGCCCGCACGACACCGGCGCCGCCGCTCGCGGGCAGCGCGGGCACCTCGACGCGCAGCGGCAGCGGCCGCGCGGCCCGCTCCGGACGTGCTTCGCACACCCCGCGCATCGCGCTGGAGAAGACCGCGCTCAGCGCCACGGCGAGGAGGGAGGACGCCGCGTACGGCCGGTCGTTCACGTACTGCGCGAGCGCCGCGTCGGGCGCGCCGCCACGCCCCTTGCCCTTCCCCTTGCCCCGCCGCACGAGCGCGACGGGGTCGACCTCCAGGAGCAGCGCGGCGGTGCAGCGCCCGGTGGCCGCCTCGGGGAAGAAGACGTGGGCGGTCCCGTACGACACGTTGCGCGTATGCCGGTTGTCGGGGTGCTTGTGCAGCAGGAAACCGAGGTCGGTCGCAGGGTTCTGCGCGGTGCCGGTGGTGGAGATCGTCAGGAACACACGGTCGAGTATCGCCGTGACGGAAGGCGAGGGCCACGGGATTTGCACTCGGCGGTTCAGGACTCCGGGCGCTCGCGGACGATCAGCGCCGGATCCTTGTCGTCGCGCAGGCCTTGGTAGCGGGGGTGGCGCAGCATGCCGTCGCGGGTCCATTCCGTGAAGGCGATCTGCGCGACGAGGTGCGGCCGCACCCAGTGGGCGGTCCGTTCGGCGACGCGGTCCGCGAAGGGGGACCGGGGCGTGCGGAGGCCGTCGAGTTCCTCGCGGAGGGAGAGCAGTGTGCGCCGGTCGAAGCCGGTGCCGACCTTGCCCGCGTAGCGCAGCCGCCCGGTGTCGTCGTAGTGGCCGATGAGCAGCGCGCCGATGCCCACCCGGCTGCCCGCGGGCTCGGTGAAGCCGCCGACCACGAACTCCTGGCCCTGGGAGCACTTGAGCTTGAGCCAGTCGTCGGAGCGGCGCGTGCGGTACGCGCTGTCGGCGCGTTTGGCGATGAGCCCTTCCCAGCCGCGGCGGCACGCGTCGGCGAGGAGTTCGGGGCCGCCTTCGTTGCGGTGGGTGCAGAAGCGGAGCGGGGCCGTGAAGGTGATCGCGCGGCGCAGCAGGGACTTGCGGGTGCGCAGCGGCAGCCGTCGCACGTCGACGCCGTCCAGGCGCAGCAGGTCGAAGACGTAGTAGGTGACGGCGACGCCGCTCGCCTCGATGTCGGCCCGCCGGGTGAGTCCCATGCGCTGCTGGAGGCGCGCGAAGTCGGTCCGGCCGTGGGAGTACGCGACGATCTCGCCGTCGAGGGTGAAGTCCGCGCGGTCCTGTGCGGCGAGGGCGTCGACGATCTCGGGGTAGGTGGCGTCGAGGCTCCGTCCTGAGCGGGAGCGGAGCGTCACCTTGCCGTTCTCGCGGACGGCGAGGACGCGGATGCCGTCCAGTTTCCGCTCGAAGATCCAGCCGTGCGGGAAGTCGCGCCGGTCGCTGAGGGTCGCCAGCATCGGGGAGGCCGCGAGTTCGATGCCGGGCGCGGCCTCGCGGGTGCGGGCGTGCAGCTCGGGCGGGAGCGTGTCGAGCAGGCCGGTCACTCCTTCTCACCGCCGTCCGGCTCCCATCTGGGCGCGTCCGGCGCCTCGGCGACCTGGCGCAGGGTCCGGCCGGTGAGCGCGGAGCGGGCGCGGCGTGGGTCGGGGGTGCCGGCGTCCTTCCCGCCTCCGGAGCCGGTCCGTACGAGCAGCCAGGTCGGCTTGGCGGACCCGCCGTCGCGCTCCTCGCGGCCGTGGAACCGGGTGAGCGCGTACGTGCCGCGCAGCTTCTCGCCGTGCAGCTCGAACGTGGCGTGGCCGTTCTCCAGGGCCTGGCCGAACGGCACGGGCCGCTTCTTCTTGTCGTGGCTCGCCGGCCGGTAGGTGCCACGGTCCCAGACGATGACGGTGCCGCCGCCGTACTCGCCCTCGGGGATAACGCCCTCGAAGTCGCGGTATGCCATGGGGTGGTCCTCGGTGGGGAGGGCAAGCCTCTTGTCGTGCGGGTCGGTGGACGGGCCCTTGGGGACCGACCAGGACTTGAGTACGCCGTCGACCTCCAGGCGGAAGTCGAAGTGCATGGTGCTCGCGTCGTGGATCTGGACGACGAACGCGGGCTCGCCGTCCGGGTCCGGTGCGGTTCCGTCCCGGCCCGGTGCGGTCCCGCGCTGCCGCGTCGTATGCTCGCCGCTCGGCTCGCGCGTCCTGTCGAAGTGCCGCTTCCCGCGATAGGTCCGCAGCTTGTCGTCCTCGCTCACGGAGATCCCTTCCCTCCGGGTCGCTGATCCGTTCGAGCCGCCGGGTACCCCGTGATCGCCACCGGCACGCACGGCCCTGCGGCGGGGCACTCGTCCCTGTTTGTGACGGTACGGGAGACCGGGGCGGTCGGCATCGCGCCGGCGTTCCGTCAGCCGCTGCCGGTCGATAAACGTCCGCGTTGATTCAGCGGCAATCGAATGTTGATCGGTTCCGGTCACCCTGTGCCCGTCGCTATTCGGGGGAAGACAGGAAACGTAAGTTGCCCGATACACGTATATCGGTGGCCGTGCATGCCACCGACCCCCTCAGCCGGGCCGGGGTCATCAGCCACCTCCGGCACCAGCCCACCGTCGAACTGGTGGACCGTGCCGCGGACGGCGCGCCGACGCCCCCGCCCGGCACCGCGACCCCGCCCGTAACCGCGACCGCGCCCGCGCCCGCCCAGGGACGCGTCGCCGTCATGCTCGTGGACCGGCTCGACGACCTGGCGGGCAGCGAGCTGCGCCGCCTCACCAGGTCCACCGAACAGCGCGTCGTCCTGATCGCGAGCGAACTGCGCGAGCCCGAGCTGCTCGCCGTCGTCGAGTACGGCGTACGGGCCATCCTGTGGCGGCACCAGGCGACCCCGCAGAAGCTGCTGCGCGCCGTCCACAGCGCGGCGCGCGGCGAGGGCGAGCTGCCGCCCGACCTCATCAACCGGCTCATGACGCAGCTGGGCCGGCTGCGGCTCTCGGCGCTCGACGGCTCGCCGTCCGCCGCCACCCTCGTACCGACGCTGGGCATGGCGCCGCGCGAGGTCGACGTGGTACGGCTGATCGCGGAAGGCCTGGACACCAAGCAGATCTCCGAGAAGCTCGCCTACTCCGAACGCACCGTCAAGAACGTCCTGCACGCGCTGATGACGCGCCTGCAGCTGCAGAACCGCGCGCATGCCGTCGCGTACGCGCTGCGGGAGGGATACATCTGATGCGGCACCCGAACCACCTCCCCCCGACCGCCCCGGGGGCCCGACCGTGATCCACGAAGTCGACGAGGCGCTGCGCGCGCTGCTGCGCGGGGCGCTTCCGGAGGGGACCGGCGAGGTCGTCTTCGAGGCGCCCACCCGCGACTGGGCCGCGCGGCGCAACGCGCCCACGCTCAACTCGTACCTGTACGACATCCGCGAGGACGTGGCCCGGCGCGAGCGCGGCGCGTACGCGGAGCGGGGGCCAGACGGTTCGGTGCTGCGCAGGCGGCAGCCGCCGCGCTGGTTCCGGCTCTCCTACCTGCTCACGGCCTGGACCAACCGGCCGGAGGACGAGCACCGGCTGCTCTCCGCGGCCCTCGGCACCCTGCTCGCGCACGAGCTGCTGCCGCCCGACGCCCTGCCGGACGCGCTCGCCGCGCTGCGGGCCCCGCTGCCGCTGACCGTCGCGGTGCCGCCGCCCGAGTCCCGGTCGATCGCGGACGTGTGGTCGGCGCTCGGCGGCGAGCTCAAGCCGTCCCTGGACGTCGTGATCACCGTGCCGTTCCCGGTGTCGCCGACGTACCCCGTGGCGCCGCCGGTCACCGAGGGCGCGGTCGTGGGCGTCCGCGGCATCGACGGCGAGCCGGGCGACTCCCGGCCCCGGATGCTGCGGAAACAGCGCGACGCGTCGGAGAACGGAACGGGTGCGCGGTGAGCTCTCCCGACACGGTACCTGCGCTGCTGGAGTCGCTGCGCGGCCGCGTGGCCGAGCTCGTCGCACGGCGCGGCGCGGACGACCCCACGGCGGCGGATCCGCTGCGCGGGCTGTACGTGACTCCGGAGACCGCGCACCGGCTGGCCACGGCTCCCCCGCCGGAACCCGCCCCCGCGCCGGAGGACAGTGAGCCCGAATGCACCGGCCCCTTGGCCGGGTTGGCCGGGCACTTCGGGCTGAGCGCTCTCGACCGGCACATCCTCCTCGCGGCTCTCGCCCCCGATGTGGACCGCCGCTTCGAGCCGCTGTACGGCTACCTCAACGACGACGTCGGGCGCCGCAGGGCCACGGTCGCGCTCGCCCTGGACCTCGCGGGCACAGGACCGCACGACCCGCTCGCCCGCGCCCGCTTCCATCCGCTGGCCCCGCTGCGCGCCGGCGGCCTGATCGCCCTGGAGGACGAGGAGCGGCCGCTGCCGGGACGGGCCCTGCGCGTACCGGAGCGCGTGGTGTCCCACCTCCTCGGCGACGACGCACTCGACCCCGAACTCGTCGGGCAAGGCGTCGAGTTGCTGCCGGACAGTGACGGCGAGACGGCACCCGCCCATCCGCTCGCCGGCCGGATCGCCGCCCTCGCCGCCGAGGGCCCGCTCGCCGTCCATCTGCGCGAGCGCAGGGAGGGCACCGCCGCAGGGCCGGTGGCCGACGCGCTGCGGGCGGCCGGTCTGCCCGTGCTGCTGCACAGGCCTCCGGGCCGGGCGGGCAGTCAGGTGGGGGACGACACGGCGGCGGTCGCCACCGCGCTCGTGCGCGAGGCACGGCTGCGGCGGGCCGCGCTCGTCGTGGGCCCGCTGCCATCCGAACCCGGCGCGTTGGTATGGGCGTTGGCGACCGGTGACGCGCCCGTGGTGTTCTTCGGCAGCGAGCCGTACGACCCCGGGTGGGCGCCGGACGCCGGGCTGCTCGCGCTGGACGCGCCGCAGGACGGCGTCGACGCGGCCCGTACATGGCACACCGAGCTGGGCCGCCGATTTCCCGCGTACGAACCGGACTTCGACCTCGGCGAGGCCGTCGCGCCGTACCGGCTCAGCGAGCCGCAGATCCGCCGCGCGGCACGGGACGCCACCGGCCTCGCCGCGTTCGACGGCACCCCGCCGACCGCCGCACACCTCCAGCACAGCGCCCGGCTGCAGTCCGCGCCGCTGCTCGACAAGCACGCCCGGCGGATCCGGCCCGAGGTCGGCTTCGGCGACCTCGTCCTGCCGGACGAACCCCTCGGCATGCTGCGCGAGTTGACGATGCGCGCCCGGCACCGGGACAAGGTGCTCGGCGAGTGGCGGCTGCGCACCGGCGGCGGTCGCGGGCGCGGGGTGGTGGCGCTGTTCGCCGGGGACTCCGGCACCGGCAAGACGCTGTCGGCCGAGGTGGTGGCCGGTGAACTCGGCCTGGACCTGTATGTGGTGGACCTGTCGGCGGTCGTCGACAAGTACATCGGCGAGACGGAGAAGAACCTGGAGCGGATCTTCGCCGAGGCGGACCGCACGGACGCGGTGCTGCTCTTCGACGAGGCCGACGCCGTCTTCGGCAAGCGCTCGGAGGTCAAGAGCTCGCACGACCGGTACGCGAACCTGGAGAGCGCGTACCTGCTCCAGCGTCTCGAGGCGTTCGACGGGATCGCCGTGCTGACCACGAACCTGCGGGCCAACATCGACGACGCGTTCACGCGCCGCCTCGACCTGGTGGTGGACTTCCCGTTCCCGGACGTCGAGCAGCGCCTCACGCTGTGGCGGAGCTGTCTGGCGGGCACCCCCTGCGCTCCGGACCTCGACGCCGAACTCGCCGTCTGCGCCAAGGAGTTCGAGCTGGCCGGCGGCGGCATCCGGTCGGCCGCGGTGACCGCCGCCTATCTGGCCGCGGGGCACGGCGGTCCGGTGGCGGGCGAGGACGTGCGGGCCGGGGCGCGGCGCGAGTACCGCAAGATGGGCCGTCTCGAGCCGGGGACGACGCTGCCCTGGCAGTAGGGGCGGTCAGCCGAGCGGTCCGCCTCCGGGGTCCGAGGTGCGGATCTGTGCGGGCCTGGAGGGACTGGCCGGCGGCCCCTTTCATCGTGCGGCCGGGGTGCTCGGGGACACCGGCGGTACGACTCCCCCGGCCGGCGCGGAAGCGGCACGCAGCGCTCTCGCGGAAGCCGCGTACGACGCCGTCACCGCATGCCCTGGCCGGAACGGTCCGAGGAGCCGTGACGGCGCCGGTCTGCGCTTCCGGCTACTACGGCTTCCGGCTGACTACGGCCAGTCGGAGATCGTCCAGCCCATGCTCTTGCGGTCGTCGCACTTCCACGTGACCGCGCTCGTGTCGTTCTGCATGTCGACGAGGCACTCGCCGGAGCCGACGGCGACGATCCGCGTCAGCCCGTCGGCGCGCTTCTCCAGCTTCCACTTCTGGTTGTCCGGCAGCCGGCCGGTCTTGATGTTCTCCGGCGGCGCGTGGAAGATCTGGGCGATGTTCGTGTTGACCTTCTGGTCCAGGATGGCGCCCGGGGCGCTGGCGGGCTCCAGGGCATAGGTGTCGGACTCGGGGTAGTGGTGCAGGATCCAGTCCTGGTTCTTGCCGAACTCGTCCGTGAGGGAAGGGTTCTGGCCCACATAGGTGCCGTCGGCCGTCTCGCCCTTCTTGACCTCCAGGTACCAGCCGCTGCCCTCGCTGCTGCGGATGGTGTGCGTCTTGGGGCCCTTGGGCTTGTCGTCCTTCTTCTCGCCCCCGCCGCCGCCCGGCTCGGACTTCGGCGCGTCGTCGTTGTCCTCCTTCGGGGGCGCGGGCTCCTCCTTCTCCTTCTCG
This sequence comes from Streptomyces sp. NPDC029674, assembly GCF_044903205.1. Classification (NCBI taxonomy): domain Bacteria; kingdom Bacillati; phylum Actinomycetota; class Actinomycetes; order Kitasatosporales; family Streptomycetaceae; genus Streptomyces; species Streptomyces sp. NPDC029674. The sequence continues at coordinate 577,966 of NZ_JBJDPY010000002.1, read as the reverse complement.
GTGTCGCTCGGCTTCGGGCTCGGCGCCTGCTTCATGCCGTCGCTCTGCGGGAACTCCTGCTGCTTGCCGGCCTTCTCCCTGGCCTGGGTGGCCATGGTCGGCTTGTGCTGGAACCACATCACGGCGAACGCCAGACCCAGCGCGAACAGCACCGAGAAGACCGCCATCGCCCAGCGCGGGATCACCGACGGCTGCACGTACGTGCCGCGCAGCTCCACCGGCTCGGGCGTCCCGGCCCGGAGCACGGAGACGGTGAAGGGGTGCTTGGTGGTGCCGCCCACCCAGCTCACCGCGCCGGGCTTGAGGCGCAGCTCCGCGAAGCCGGCGCGGCCCGGGGCGACCTGCACCGACCCTGGCTCGGCCTCGACCTCCAGCGCGTCGCCGTTCTCACGGCCGGAGAAGGAGGCCGTCAGCTGCTGGTTGCCGAGGTTGTCGACGGCCACCGACGCCTTGGCGCTCAGCCGGCCGCTCACCACCAACGGCAGGAGCTCCGTGCGCAGTTCGGCGAACGGGCTCACGGTGACCTGGCCCTCGGCGACGTCCGCCGCGTGCGCGGCCTCGCGGGGCTGCACCCGGACACCGAACGGCGTCGGGCCCGCCTGCGCGTCCGGGGTCCTGGGCGGTGCGAGCTCCACCTCGGCGGTGGCCTCCGCGCCCGGGTACAGGCGCAGTACGTCGGGCTGTACGCGGGCCCAGCCCGCGGCGGCGCCGACCACCTGGAGGCGGTACTCCTCGACGGTGTCGCCGGTGTTGCGCACGCGCAGCCTGACGCTGGTGCTCGAGCCGGGTTCCACGGTGGTCGCGGAGGGTTCGAGTGCGGTCCACATCTGGCTCAACGACCCTTCACGCCGGGGTTCTTGACGCTGCCGCCGACCATGGCCTGCAGGGTCCTGCTGTCGGCGACGCCGGTCGCCGGGAGGCCGACGGACGCCTGGTACTCCTTGATGTGGGCGGCCGTGCCGCTGTTGTACCTGGCCGTGACGGGCGCGCTGCGGCCGTTCTCGAAGTAGGCGACGCCGTGCTCGGCGTAGGCGCGGTCGCGGTCCAGGTCCCCGTCGCTGATGCCGGCCTGCGAGGCCCACCAGAACGCCGCCTGCAACTGCACGACCTCCCAGTTGTCCGCTCCGGAGCGGACGTGGTCGGCGCGGATGCCCTGCGCCCACAGCGAGGTGAGGGTGGCCCGGCCGAGCTCGCCCAGCTCGTCCGTCTCGAAGATCTGCGCGGTGTTCTTGCCGGAGGTGTCGCCGGAGCGGACCACCGCTTGCTGGTAACAGCTCAACTTGTCCTCGGTCTTGGCGTCGATGACGCCGGGGGTGTAGGAGCCGGTCAGGGTGCACGGGTTCTTCGAGCCGAGGGCCGCGAGGCGGCGCTGGGCGTACTCGACGACGACGTCGGACTTGTAGCCGCGCTGCCACGGAGGTCCGCTGCGGGCGGCTTTCCGGTCCGACACCGGCTTCTCGCCGCCTCCGCCGCCACCGCCCCCGCCCCCACCGGACGAGCCACCGCCACCGGAGCCGGACCCGGACCCGGCGCGTTCCCCGCCGCCGCCCGTGCCTCCGCCGCCACCCGTGCCCGCGCCGCCCCGGCCGCCGCCGTCCGCCTTCTCCTTCGGGGGCGGCGGAGCGTCCGGGAGCTTCTTCTTCTCGCCGCCCTGCGGGACCGCGTCGGGCGCGGCGGCCGCCTGGTTCTCGCGCGCCGAACCGTTGAACTTGGGCGCGTAGGTGAACCAGACGACCATGAACGCGATGCCGAGGGCCGCGACCACGCTGCCGAGGGCGAGCACCCAGCGCGGCAGGACCGGGCGCTGGTCGAAGCTGCCCGGCAGTTCGTGGGCCTGCTCGTCGCCGGAGCGGCGCACGGAGACGGTGAGCGGGTGCGCCTGCGCGGACCCCGTCCACTGCACCTGCTGCGGCCGTACGGTGAAGCGGGCGAACGCGGCGCGGCCCGGGGCGGCCTGGATCGCCGTGGGAGTGACGTCGAAGGCCAGCCGGCCCGCGTCGTCGCGGACGGTGAGCGCGGCGGTCAGCGGGGTGTTGCCGAGGTTGTCCACGGCGACCGAGGCCCGGCCGCGGAAGCGTCCGACGATGGTGGGCGGCAGGAGCTCGGCCCGTATCTCCGAGAAGGGCGTGACGGTGACCTGCCCCTCGACGACGTCGCGCGCCTCGGGGTGCTCCCGGGGCTCGACGCGGATGCCGAAGGGGGTGGGTCCCGCCGTCGTGTCGGACGAGCGGGGCGGCGCGAAGGAGACTTCGGCGGTGCCCTCGCTGCCCGGGTAGAGCCGCAGCGCCTCGGGTTCGACGCGGGCCCAGCCGGCGGGCGCGCCGACCACTGCGAGCCGGAACTCCTCGACCGTGTCTCCCGTGTTGCGTACGCGAAGCCGTACGGTCGCTCGGCCACCGGGGTCCACGGTCACCGCGGCCGGGTCAAGGGAGTTCCACCACGTCATACGGGCACGGTAGAGGGCACCCCGCCCGGTGTCCTTGTACGAAAGGGCGACGCCGAGGGCAGCGCTCCCTGCCCGAGCGGCCGCCCGCGGGCCGGGGGGATCAAGGCAGGGTCGAGAACACGGGGTTCGGGGTGGCGGGCCGCTGCCAGCGCGTCAGCAGCATGGCTATCTCCGTGGCTTCCTGGGCGCCGCGGCGTTCCATGACGCGGTGGGCGATCCGCAGGGCGGCCCTGGCGCGGTCGAGGTCGCCGAGGGCCAGGAGGGCGCGGCCGCGGGCGGCCATCGCGAGGGCGTGGCAGAACGCGTCACCGAGCTCGCCCTCGACGGCGAGCGCCGCGTCCGCGCAGCGCATCGCCTCGCCGGGCCGGTTCTCGTCGAGTTCGCAGTAGGCGAGGCGGGCCCAGCACAGGGCCTCCCAGCGGGGTTCGCGGGTGCGGCCGTGGAGGCGCTGGGCCTCGCGGAGCCGTTCCGCCGCCGCGGCGGCCCGGCCGTCGCGCAGGAGTGCGCAGCCCGCCTGATACAGCACGTGCGCGAGCGTCGACGTGCTGCCCGACCGCCGTGCCTGGCGCACCGCTTCGACGAGCGCGGTGTCCGCCGCCGCGCGCCGGCCCAGGCTGACGTACGCCCGCGCCATGTGGGACAGGATGCGGATCCGGTCGTCGTGCCCGCCGAGCGCCCCGAACCTCGCGTACGCGAGCCGCAGTTGCTCCAGCGCCTCCTCGTGCCGGCCCGTACCCATGAGGACGATGCCCAGCTCGTGCCCGCCCTCCGCGCCGACCAGCACATCACCGGTGACCGCGGCGAGCCGCAAGCTCTCGCGCAGGGCACGCTCGGCCCGGCCGTAGGTCTCCGTGCCGTAGTGCGGAGCACCGAGCAGACGCAGCGCACGACCGGCGGACCGGTCGTCCCCGTGCCGCCGCGCGGTCCGCAACGCCAGCTCGGCGAGCGGTTCCAGATCACGGTGCCGGGTGGTCCCCACGATGAGGTGGGACCAGGCGGTGAGCAGGTCGACGGTGGGGCGGAGGCCGGGCGGGCCATCGGGCGGGTGGACTGTGGAGGTCGGGTGGCCTGTGGCGGGTGAGTGGTCTGTGGCGGGTGAGTGGTCTGGGGCGAGCGGGTGGCCGGCGTCAGGCTGGTGGTCGGCGTGGGGCTGGTGGTCGGCGTGGGGCTGGTGGTCGGCATCGGACGCGTGGCCTGCGTCCAGCACGTGGCCCGCAGCCGACGCATGGCC